>NZ_CP180212.1:1920711-2269817 GCF_047553015.1 Carnobacterium sp. TMP28 | reverse complement strand
CGTAGGAGGTGTATTACGAATGAAAAGAACTTACCAACCTAAAAAACGTAAACGTCAAAAATTACATGGCTTCCGTAAACGTATGAGTACAAAAAATGGACGTAATGTATTACAAAGTAGACGCCGTAAAGGCAGAAAATCATTGTGTGCATAGATCACTGAACGTTTCAGTGGTCTTTTTTTTCTTTTTTTTTATTAATTTTGAAAAGAGTAGTCTAAGAAAAAGAGATGAGAGGTTATTTGAATGAGAAAAGCCTATCGTGTCAAAAAAGAATCAGATTTTCAAAAAGTCTTTCATAATGGAAAATCGACAGCTAATCGACAGTTCGTTCTATATATATTAGATAAAAAAGATCAGCCACATTTTCGTGTGGGATTATCTGTTGGAAAAAAAATTGGAAATGCAGTTGTTAGAAATAGTGTTAAAAGAAAAATACGACAAAGCTTAACAGAATTAAAGCCTAAATTAAAAACGGAGAAAGATTTTATTGTTATCGCCCGTAAACCAGCGGCAGATATGTCAGTAAAAGAAACTAAAAAAAGTTTAATTCACGTTTTGAAATTGGCTAAGATGTTAGATTAGCTTATTTTTTTATTTACAGAATGTGGAGGGAAAACGATGAAAAACCGTAAGCGATTACTCCTATTGCTAGGAACTGTCTTGCTAGCTGTTGTGCTAGTCGGTTGTGGAACTGCGCCTATCAATGCTGATAGCACAGGTTTCTGGGATCGATATATTGTATTAAATTTTTCACGCGTGATTATTTGGTTATCAGATTTATTTAGCGGAAGTTATGGACTGGGCATTATAGTCTTTACTTTATTAATTAGAGTTGTTTTGTTGCCTTTAATGCATGGTCAAACTAAAAGTACGCGTAAAATGAGTGAAATACAGCCTCGCCTAAAAGCTTTACAAGCTAAATACTCTTCTAAGGATGCTGAAACACAAGGTAAACTGAAGGAAGAAACGTCTAAACTTTATTCTGAGGCAGGAGTAAATCCAGCTGCTGGTTGTTTGCCTTTAGTCATTCAAATGCCACTTTTAATGGGCCTTTACCAAGCTATTAGTCGGACTGAACAATTACGTTCGGGTAGTTTTTTATGGTTGAATTTAGGGAAGCCAGATCCAATTTTTATATTGCCAATTGTAGCAGCTGTTTTAACATATGCCACGACTAAATTATCTACCATGAGTCAAGCAGAATCAAATCCAGCGATGTCATCAATGATGTATATGATGCCAGCGTTAATCTTATTTATGGGTATTACGTTACCTAGTGCGTTGTCTTTGTACTGGGTAGTGGGAAATGCGTTTTCTGTTGGCCAAACGTTGCTTTTAAATAATCCATTTAAAATTATAAAAGAACGTGAAGGCAAACTTCAAGTTGAACGCGACCGTCAACGTACATTAGAAAAAGCGTTAAATCCGAAAAAGAAAAAGAAAAAGAAGTAATCTTTACTATCGTTTAACAGAAGGTAGAACGGAGGATAAACAGATGAATAAGTACACAGCTCAAGCAGCAACAACAGCAGAAGCCATTCAAAAAGGATTAGAAATTTTGGGTATCAATAAAGAAGACGCTTCTATTGAGATTGTTACTGAAGGAAAGAAAGGTATCTTTGGATTTGGTAAAAAATACGCAATAGTGATAGTAGAAAAACGCTTGATTATTGATGAAGAAAAAACGAATGAACAAAAAAAGATACTCACTCAAGCATATTCTGAAACACTAACGGAGGGCACAACAATAGAAGTCCTGAAGTTAGAAGATGAGACAGATAAAAGTGACCTATCAAAAAATCAAGTTGTTCAAGATGATGATAAAGCATTACAATTGGTTTCTGATTATTTAGTAGATATTTCTAGTAAAATGGGAATTGAAACGACGGTCACAACGGATGTTAATTTATCTGATCGACAAGTAGTTTTTCATATCCATACTGAGAATGCTGGTTTAATGATCGGCAAACATGGTAGAATTTTAAATGCTTTGCAATCGCTCGCGCAAGTTTTGTTGTATCAGCAGGCTAAAACTAAATTTACTGTTATAGTAAACGTTGGTGATTACCGTGAAAGACGTGAAGCTAGTTTGAAAAATGTAGCTGAACGTACTGCTGAGAAAGTTGTACGTACTAATTTACCTGTTTTTTTAGAACCAATGCCTGCTTTTGAAAGAAAGCAAATCCACTTTTATTTAAGTAAAAATAAACGTGTCACAACGCATTCTGAGGGCAATGAACCACATCGTTACTTAGTTGTTGAACCACTAAAATAAATAGATTATTTGAGTATCTTGAGCAGCGCAACAAGCTCAAGATACTTTTTTTATTTCTTGAACGTGACTAGCTAAACTAGCCTTTATAGGGGAACAAAACTAAACTCCAACAGACTTATTGAAGTTTAGTTGATTGCCTATTCTTTTTTATCCATTTCAATAGCAATTTTTCGGAAATGAGTCATCTGCTTTGAAAGGTTGTGACGTAAAGTTGATAAGTCTTGTTGAACAAGCAATTTATCGCGTACAATCCATTTTCCGTTAATCATGACATCTTGTACATTACTAGCATTAGCTGAATAGACTAGTACCGAATAAGGATCAAAAATAGGAAACATGTTAGCTGAATTCGTTTCTACTAGAATCAAATCAGCTTTTTTACCTTTTTTTAAAGATCCAATCTTACTAGCCAGACCTAGTACTTCAGCACCTCCAATAGTAGCCATTCGGACGATATCACGAGCTGGGAAAGCAGAACGATCTTGTAAGAGTGTCTTATGAAAATTAGCAAATAGTTTCATTTGAGTGAATAAATCTAACGTATTTCCACTACTAGGCCCATCTGTTCCTAGGCCAACCCTCAAACCAGCTTGAATCATTTTTTGTACTGGTGCAACTCCTTTAGCAGATTTTGTATTGGCACCGATACAATGAGAGACAGCTACATCAGCTTCTTTAAGAATTTTAATATCTTCATCATTAAAAAATATACCATGAGCGGCAATAACTTTTTTATTTAAGATAGCCAAATCAGCTAAGAAGCCTGAAGCAATTGCTCCGCGGTATTGGAAGCCCATGCGACGAGTTGGCGTATAAGTTGTCATATAGATAGCTTCTTCTACAGGCATGCCGCATTCAATAGCTAGACGTACGTTGGTATCCAAATGCCCCTCTAGTAAATCATCCGCCATAATATCATCAGTAATGAGAGCAACGTGTTCATAAAGACCATAATCTACAATGGTTTTAATATTTTCTGGAGTAATCGATTTTTTTTGCAATTCTAAGAAAATACCATTGGTTACTTTTTCTAAAATGGATTCAGGTGTTTGCTGAGTATGATCGGCTGTCAGACCAGCAAACATAAATTTAGCTAATGTTTCTCCTGAAACATTAGGGATGTGTCCTTCTAAAGGCATGAATGGTTTTGTATCTTGAACTTTTTTTAAAATTTGTCTGATTAAAGAGTTGGGTTCGTCGGTAATGCCTTTGAAGTTCATAGCTTCACCCAAAGCAATGACTTTTGGGTGTTTTAAAAGTGACACAACTTCCTTTACTTCAATTAACCCGCCCGTTGTTTCTAATTGAGGTGTGGTAGAAGGAACAGAAGAAGGAATGGCATAAAAGATATCTAAGTAGGTTTTTTCTTGCATGAAGGCTTCCATTCCTGCTTGTCCAAAGACAGTAGCAATTTCGTGAGAATCTGCTACAACTGTAGTAATTCCATAAGATAGATCAGCTCCTTAGAAAATAGAAGGAGGGATCATAGAACTTTCAATGTGCATATGACAATCAATAAAGTCTGGAATAAGATATTTTCCATTCGCATGTAGTATTTTTTGGTTTGAGATAACGTATATTTTCCTCACTGGTAAAATAAAATTTTTCACCAGATACAGCTATATTTTTCTTTTCAAAAATTTTTCTAAAGATATTAAACGAAATAAATAAAAAAGACTATCGCTTTTTTTTAAAGTAATTAGTTCTTATATAGATAAAACGCTTGCATTATTTTTTAAAATAGTATATATTCAACTTGTATATACAAGTTAGGTTTAACTTATTTATAAGGAGGAAAAAAAGAATGGCAGATTATAGTCAAGATGTAAAACAATTACTGGAATATATTGGAGGTTCTGCTAATATTTCAGCAGTCAGTCACTGTGCCACTCGGATGCGTTTTGTATTAAACGATCCATCACTTGCAGATAATAAGAAAATAGAAGATATTTCAGCAGTCAAAGGAACGTTTACTCAAGCAGGTCAATACCAAGTTATTATTGGAAATGATGTAGCTACTTTTTATAATGAATTTACAAAGATTTCTGGAAAAGAAGGCGTATCAAAAGATGATGTAAAAATAGCTAGCAAGCAAAATCAAAATCCAATTCAGCGAGCTATGTCTGTATTAGCAGAAATATTCACTCCCATTATTCCCGCAATTATTGTTGGTGGATTAATTTTAGGATTTAGAAATATTTTAGGAGAAATCCAGATGGAGTCATTAGGTCAACTTATGATCGATGGAATGGCTCAATTTACTGATGCAGGAGCTCCGATTTATAATCGAATTGTTGATGTTAGTCAATTTTGGAATGGTGTAAATGGTTTCTTATGGTTAATTGGTGAAGCGATTTTTCACTTCTTACCAGTAGGAATCACTTGGAGTATTGCTAAAAAAATGGGAACCACTCAAATTTTAGGAATCGTTTTAGGTATCACATTGGTTTCACCACAACTATTGAATGCTTACGGTGTAGCCGGAACTGCAGCAGCAGATGTTCCTTTTTGGGATTTTGGTTTTTTCCAAATTGATATGATTGGATACCAAGCTCAAGTTCTTCCAGCAATGCTTGCAGGATTCTTATTAGCTTATTTAGAATTAGGCTTGAGAAAAATTATTCCACAAGCAATTTCTATGATTTTTGTTCCGTTTTTCGCATTAGTTCCAACAGTCCTGATTGCTCATACAGTTTTGGGGCCAATAGGTTGGGTTATTGGAGGATGGATCTCAACGCTAGTTTATACTGGTTTAGGTAGTTCTGTGAACTGGTTATTTGGTGCACTATTTGGATTTTTATATTCACCACTTGTTATTACGGGGTTACACCATATGACAAATGCTATCGATTTGCAGTTAGTTGCTGACTTTGGTGGAACAAATCTGTGGCCAATGATTGCTTTATCAAATATTGCACAAGGTTCAGCTGTCTTAGCGATTATTTTCTTACATCGTGGCGACAAAAAAGAAGAGCAAATTTCGATTCCAGCAGCTATTTCTTGTTATTTAGGTGTAACAGAACCAGCAATGTTTGGAATCAATATTAAATATATTTATCCTTTCGTAGCTGCAATGATTGGTTCAGGTATTGCCGGAATGATTTCAACACTATTTAACGTTACAGCTAATTCAATCGGAGTAGGTGGGTTACCAGGACTTCTTTCTATCCAAAATGAATACTGGTTTATCTTTATTATTTGTATGGGTATCGCAATTGTTGTACCTTTTGTCTTAACAATCGTTTTCCGTAAGTACAATATTTTTAATAAATCTGATCAAATAGAACAAGCAATGGTTACTGAACCAGAATTAGGTAAATAAGTAAAAGAAAGTAGGAATAAAAGTGACTGCGTTTCATGAAAAAGTCGTCTATCAAATCTATCCCAAATCTTTTAAAGACTCAAATGGAGATGGAATTGGTGATTTAAAAGGAATTATTGAAAAAATCCCTTATCTAGCCAGTTTGGGAGTGGATATGCTTTGGATTAATCCATTCTTTTCTTCTCCTCAAAAAGATAATGGTTATGATATTTCTCATTATACTGAGATTGATCCTTTATTTGGAAAGATGGAAGACTTCGAAGCGCTCGTAGAAGAAACCAAAAAAAATCAGATGGAAATTATGTTAGATATGGTTTTGAATCATACATCCATTGATCATGAGTGGTTTCAAAAGGCATTAGCAGGAGAAAAAAAGTATCAAGATTATTATTTGTTACGTAAACCGAAATCAGACGGAAGTCATCCGACTAACTGGGTATCAAAATTTGGTGGACCAGCTTGGGAGCCATTTGGTGATACAGGAAAGGAATACCTTCATTTATATGATGTTTCGCAAGCAGATTTAAATTGGCGTAATCCTGAAGTTAGGAAAGAGGCTTTCAATGTAGTGAATTATTGGTTAAACAAAGGCGTAACAGGATTCCGATTTGACGTGATTAATGTTATTGGAAAAGATGAAAATTTAATCGATGCCCCAGATGGCGTAGGGAAAGCGTTGTATACTGATCGGCCAATAGCACATGAATACATCCATGAGTTAAATAAAGAAACATTTGGAAGAAAAGAAGCGATTATGACAGTTGGGGAGATGTCTTCTACTACTATCGAAAATGGAGCAGCCTATTCAAACCCTGAAAATGAAGAGTTATCTATGCTCTTTAGCTTTCATCATTTGAAAGTAGATTATTTAGATAGTGAAAAATGGAGTCTAATGCCTTTTGATTTTATGGAACTCAAACGTTTACTAAATAATTGGCAAACAGGTATGATGGAAAAAAATGGTTGGAATGCATTATTTTGGAATAACCATGATCAACCTCGTGCGATTAGTCGTTTTGGAGATCCTGAAAACTACTTTTATGAGTCGGCAACTGTTCAAGCTCAAACTATTCATTTACTAAGAGGAACGCCTTATATTTATCAAGGAGAAGAAATAGGAATGACAAATCCTGGCTTTTCAACGCTAGCTGATTACGTCGATATAGAAACACACAATGCTTATGCCGAATTGATTGATAAAGGCTTATCATCTAAAGAGGCAATGGCCATCATTAAAGAAAAATCTAGAGACAATAGTCGTACTCCTATGCAGTGGTCTGATGAAGATAATGCTGGTTTTACCACAGGTCAACCGTGGTTGAAAGTAGCAGAGAATTACCGTCAAATTAATGTAGAAAAAGAAGAAGCGACAGGAAGTATTTTATCGTATTACAAAAAATTAATTCAATTGCGTAAGAAAATGAAAGTTATTTCAGAAGGAGATTACCGAGGTATCTTGTTGGAGCATACAAGTGTCTATGCTTATGTAAGAGAGTATGAAGGACAACAATTACTAGTTTTAAATCATTTTTATGGTCAATCGGTTAGTGTTGATATTCCTGAAGAATTTATAAATAAACAAATGAGCTATTTAATCGGAAATGGAGATAAGCGTGAGTTGACTTCTCAATTTACGATAGGGCCATACGAAACAGTAGCATTTTATTTCAACGATAAAAGCAAGAAGTAAAAAACAACAAAAGATACCTCGTCTGACAGGTATCTTTTGTTGTTTTTATTTAAGTTCGTTTGGGTTTTTACGACGGGCAAAATCTACGAAACGAAATCGGTCTAAACGATGCCTAGACTCCGTATATTGAAACAAAGTCGTATCTTCTAAATAAACATCACTACGAACAACGACTACATGAGTGTCACCGTTTAAATCCATCAATCGCTTATCCTCAGAAGTAGCTAATTCAACGATGATTTCTTTTTGTGCGTAACTGATGACTAAGCCTAATACATTTTCAATATAGCTATACAAAGAATCTTGGGCTGCTTCATTTGGTATATCAGAGATGACAGCAGTCAAAAGATAATCTTTGTCTAAAATAACAATTTCACCATCGACTTTGCGCTGTCTTTCTACATAAATAACTTCAGTATGTTCTGGTAATCTCAAACGCTCAGCTAAAGAACGTGGTAAATCTGTTTTAATATTTGAAGAAACAATCGTTTGGCTATTTATGTGCTGAGCAGTTTGCAATTCTTTGTAACTGGTCAAGCCAGAGATTGGAAAATCAAAACGTTTTATATCTAAAACAATCGAGCCTTTACCTTGCTGTTTTTGAATATACCCATTTTCTAATAATAAAGACAAGGCTTTTCGAATGGTTTCGCGAGAAACGTCGTATTTTTTGGCTAGTTCATTTTCGCTAGGTAAGAGATTGCCAGGTAAATAAATTTGATTGATAATAGCACCTTGAATTTCTAAAGATATCTCGTTAAATTTGTTCATAGTAAAATACCTCTCATTCCTTATTTTCCTTACCTAGTTTAGCATATTTAGCAACAAAAGTAGTGGAAATGACTAAATTCGCTAAAATAGTGACTGGTCTAAAAAAAATCTTCTAAGATATAAAAAGCCTATGCTTTTTTATACCTTAGAAGAATAGTTAATAGAATAACGAATAGGGAATAAATAAAATAATTCTTATTTAGAAACTTGGATAGTCAATGTTTGTCTACCAAAGTTAATTGCTGAACTAAGATTAGTCATATGAATATCAATACGATTTCCTTTAATAGCGCTACCTGTATCTCCAGCAATAAATGTTCCATATCCTGGTATAGTAATAGTAGAACCGAGGGGAATAAAATTCGGATCGACGGCAATAACATTAGGATTAACATTTAAGTTGATACCTGTTGCAGTTGTATCGCTTAGTTCAGGTTGATTCGTTGAATAGGCTGTTGCTTGAACAGTAACTGTTTGTCCTGTCGTTTGTTGAGTAGGCGTCTCTATTGAAGCTTCTACTGGAATTTCTTGTTTTGGAGCTTCTACTTCCACAACCTCTTTTTCTGGAGTGACATCATAACTAACCTTTTTATCTTCTTTTTCAATAGTAACAATTGAGTGATCTGCAGATAAAGAAATCGTATTTCCAGTGTAAATAATATTAGCATTATTAATATCGTTAACATTGATTAAAGAATCAAGAGAGGTCTCAGTTGCAGCTGCAACTGAAGAAAGAGTGTCACCCCATTGGATAGTATATTCAGAACTACCGTCTTCGTTCATTTTAATGCTTTCTTTGATTTCAAAAACAGACCGTGCTTCCCATGTTGAAGCGTTGTATTCTGCTGCTGCTACTTCTACTGGATTTGAACTAGCGATAACACCCGTAAGTGCTAGCGTTGTACTAGCGATAAATAATGTTGATTTTAAGTTAAACATATTGATTTAATCTCCTTTTTTGTTTTCTTCAGTGGTAGAGAATCATTTTTGACTACATGTGGTAAGAGGAAGTGACTGTAGTTTTAAGAATGATTTATCTCATGTTCATTGTAATCATCCGTTTCTATTACTTAAACGAAGGGGGTTATCCCTTCAACATTTGCTATCCTACCACGAATAAATACAAAATAAAGAAAAAAGCTTAATCGTTATATTCTCTTATTCTGTTTGTATTATTTAGTCAAAAAGTTATCAAAAAAAGCAAAAATTCAGTTTTTTTGTAAGAAAGAGCTTTCTTTGTCATTTAGTAGACATCTATTTGATTTATTTGTAAAAAAAAAAGCTTTTATAACGAAAAATGACAGATTTAGATACTTTAATTACCAAAAGAATGAGTGTTTAGCTAGCGAAATCAGCTGAACAGCTGAAAATCATGGTGATTTAGTATAAAAGACGAAACGACTGTAATATAAGATGGTTAGGTAATGAGAAGTAAAGAATAGCTAAACGACTTAGTTAATTCTTGGAATAGTTGAATAAAGAAAGAATGTGTTAGACTACAGATATCTAATATATATAGTAGAAAGATAAAAAATTCCAATGAATAGTTCATTTAGACAGTAGAAAAGAATGATAAATGTATAGCTAAGTTATTGACAAATAGTTAGAGAACTTGTATAGTCTAAACGGAACAGTGTTTTATTAAAAATACAACTAAATATAAATTTATCTGAATGATAAAAGTAGTCAAAGTGCTTTATCCATTCCATTTGATTTCAACAAATGGGTGGAGTGGGCACTTTTTTCGTGCAAAAAATTAAAAAGGAGTGAAGGGGTTTGTCATTAGAATTTGAAACAATAGCAGCTATTTCAACACCACCAGGAGAAGGTGCGATAGGGATCGTTCGCCTAAGTGGAGAAGAGGCATTAACGATTGCTGATCGTGTTTATAAGTCTGGTACAAAAAAATTGATAGAACAAAAAAGCCATACGCTTCATTATGGGCACATTGAAAACCCAAAGACAGGTGAAATAGTTGACGAAGTAATGATTTCAGTCATGCGGGCTCCTAAAACCTTTACACGTGAAGACGTTGTTGAAATAAACTGTCATGGTGGAATCACATCCGTTAATCAGGTATTACAAGTTGTTCTTCAATTTGGTGCGCGTTTAGCTGAGCCAGGAGAGTTTACTAAAAGAGCCTTCTTGAATGGGCGAATTGATTTATCACAAGCAGAAGCAGTGATGGATCTAATTAGAGCCAAGACAGATAGGGCGATGCATGTTGCTTTACAGCAACTTGATGGCAATTTATCGACATTGATTAGAAATTTACGCTCAGATATTTTAGATACCCTTGCCCAAGTAGAAGTGAATATTGATTATCCTGAATACGATGATGTAGAAACATTAACATCTAAACTATTAGTTGAAAAAGCGAAGATGGTAAAGATTCAAATCCAACACTTGTTGCAAACAGCTAGTCAGGGGAAAATCTTAAGGGAAGGTCTGGCTACAGCAATTATTGGTCGACCTAATGTAGGGAAATCTAGTTTGTTGAATTTCTTATTACAAGAAGAAAAAGCAATCGTAACTGAAATTGCTGGTACAACTCGCGATGTTATTGAAGAATACGTAAATGTTAGAGGAGTTCCTTTAAAATTAGTGGATACTGCCGGGATACGTGAAACAGAAGATATTGTAGAACGAATTGGTGTAGAAAAAAGTCGCCAAGCATTAGCAAATGCAGATTTAGTATTGCTAGTATTTAATCAAAATGAAAAATTGACTGAAGAAGATAATTTACTAATAAAAGCGACTGATCAAAATCACCGAATTGTTATTTTAAATAAAATGGATTTACCTAATCAATTAGATTTAACAAAGCTGGAATCACTAGTTGATCCTAATTCAATTGTCAAAACGTCTATTTTAACTAAATCAGGAATAGATATACTTGAAGAAAAAATTGCAAATTTATTCTTTGCTGGTGAAACTGGTGAAAAAGATGCAACGTATGTTTCTAATGTAAGACACATCGCCTTATTAAATGATGCAGAATCTGCTCTAGACGATGTTATTACTGGAATTGAATCAGGAATGCCCGTTGACCTTGTCCAAATAGATATGACTCGTTCTTGGGAGTTGCTTGGAGAGATTACAGGAGATAGTGTTCAAGACGAATTATTGACGCAATTATTTAGTCAATTTTGCTTAGGAAAATAAAAAAATGAAACACTTGTGTTCGATAGAGAACGCGAATAAGAGAGGAATGATTTGATGCAACAATATGAAGCAGGTAGCTTTGATGTTATCGTAGTGGGAGCAGGACATGCAGGTTCTGAAGCAGCCTTAGCTTCTGCAAGAATGGGAAGCAAGACCTTATTGATTACGTTAAACCTAGACATGATTGCTTTTATGCCATGTAATCCATCATTAGGTGGTCCAGCTAAAGGAGTAGTTGTTCGGGAAATAGATGCTCTTGGTGGCGAAATGGGACACAATATTGATAAAACATACATCCAGATGAGAATGTTAAATACTGGGAAAGGTCCAGCAGTAAGAGCTTTACGCGCGCAGGCAGATAAATTTATGTATGCAAATGAAATGAAACGTACGATTGAAACGACCGAGAATCTTGTATTAAAACAAGGAATTGCAGAAGAACTGATTATAGAAGAAGGGGTCTGTAAAGGAATTATCACCAATACAGGTGCTATTTACCGTTCAAAAGCGGTTATTTTAACAGCAGGGACTTCTTCGCGTGGACAAATTATTATTGGAGATCTAAAGTACTCTTCAGGTCCAAACAATTCACAACCGTCGATTAAACTTTCTGAAAATTTAATTGAGCATGGGTTCGAGTTGAATCGATTTAAGACAGGAACGCCACCCAGAGTTAAAGCATCTACTATAAATTATGACTTAACAGCAGAACAACCAGGGGATACAAAAGTAAATCATTTTAGCTATGAAACCTCAAATAGTGCTTATTTAAATGAACAATTATCTTGTTGGTTAACGTATACTAATGAGAAAACTCATGATTTAATCCAACAAAATCTGCACCGTGCACCAATGTTTACTGGGATTGTTGAAGGAGTGGGCGCAAGATACTGTCCGTCAATCGAAGATAAAGTAGTTCGTTTTAGTGATAAACCAAGACACCAACTATTTTTAGAGCCAGAAGGCAGCCATACAGAAGAAGTCTATGTCCAAGGGTTATCGACTTCGCTTCCTGAAGATGTTCAAGAAGACATTTTACACACTGTTGAGGGCCTAGAAAATGCTGAAATGATGAGAAGCGGCTACGCAATAGAGTACGATGTTGTTGTTCCTCATCAGTTGCGTCCGTCATTAGAAACAAAAGCGGTTGAAAACCTTTTTACAGCTGGACAAATGAATGGAACATCAGGTTATGAAGAAGCTGCTGGACAAGGTATAATGGCTGGAATCAATGCGGTTCTTAAAACGCAAGGCAAAGAACCTTTTGTGATGAAACGTAGTGAAGGCTATATTGGTGTTATGATTGATGATTTAGTAACGAAAGGAACAAGTGAACCTTATCGTTTATTGACATCAAGAGCAGAATACCGATTGCTATTGCGTCATGATAATGCTGATTTACGTTTAACAGAATTAGGCTATAAATTAGGCTTAGCAACAAAAGACCGTTACGAAGCACTTCTTATAAAAAAAGAACAAATAGAACAAGAAATGAATCGATTAGGTCAGATTCGATTAAAACCAACAGAAGATATCCAAGCATTTTTAGCAGAAAAAAATATCTCTCCATTAAGAGATGGTATTTTAGCACTTGATTTCTTACGTAGACCAGAAATTTCTTATTGGGATATTCTTACATTTGCACCGCTAGACGAAGCCTTACCTAGAGACGTAGAGGAACAAATTGAAATCCAAGTGAAGTATGAAGGATATATAAAAAAAGCTATTCAAAAAGTTGATAAATTGAAACGAATGGAAAACAAACGGATTCCTGAAAATATTGATTATTCTGTTATCAATGGAATTGCAACGGAAGCTAAACAGCGCTTAACACTCATTCAACCCGAAACGATTGCACAAGCAAGTCGTATCAGTGGTGTTAATCCAGCTGATATATCAGTTTTAATGGTTTATGTAGAGCAAGGAAAAATTACAAAAGTTTTAGCTTAATAGTAGTAAGAGCTAAAGGTTATATTATTGGAGGCTGGGGGAAACCTCAGTCTTTTTATTTGGTTAGATTTTAATAGTAGAATATATATCGAAAAGAAAATTTGTTAATTTCAGTACCGCTTAATATAAAATCTTGCAAATTTTTTTTAACGGAAAAAAAGGAATGAATTAATTTAAAGGCTTTACTTAAAGGATGGATTCGCTTATAATAACACTATTGAAGTCATTTATAATAATCTTTGATTTGGGTTCCATAGCTCAGTTGGGAGAGCACTACCTCGACAAGGTAGGGGTCGCTGGTTCGAGCCCAGTTGGGACCATACTATAATTGGAAAAAGTTTTGTAATGTTGATAGGTTTTATACCTCATCACGTTATAGAGCTTTTTTCACTTTTAAAGCGGTATTCTATTAATAGAGCTTAAGCTAAGGAATCTTTAAACCAATCTAATTTTATGGAATATGTTATAATCTATTAAAAGTTTAAAGGAGAAAATATGAAGCAAACAGTTAAAGATACGTTAGAAGAACTCAAGCAATTCATGTCGGGAAAGACAATAGACACAATTATTCCGCCAATAATCTATGTAATAGGAAATAATCTGTTTGGCCTTAAGATAGGGGTTATCCTTGCTCTCTCAGTTGCTTTTATTTTCGCCTTATTAAGACTTCTAAAAAAAGAGAATATTCTTTATGCTTTGGGAGGCATTGGTGGAGTAGCTCTTGCTTCTGGATTTGCTCTCATTGCAGATAACGCGGCAAATTATTTTTTGCCGAAAATAATAGGAAGTGGTGCTTTATTTTTGATCTCTACTTTAAGTATTCTTGTTGGAAAGCCTCTTGCAGCAATCTTAAGTCATGTATCAAGAGGTTGGAGTTTTGATTGGTTTTTAAGAAAAGATATTAAACCAGCTTACAGAGAAGTAACGATTGTATGGGCAATTTTATTTCTAGTTAGAATGCTTCTCCAACTATTTTTATATAATAGAGGGAATTTAACAGAATTAGGTTGGGCAAGTATTCTACTTGGTTTTCCTGCAACGCTAACCGTCTTAGTTTTGACACTTATCTATGGAGGATGGAGACTGAGAATGTTAGGAGGCCCTAGTATAGAAGAATTTCAAGAAGGAAAGAACCCACCATGGGAAGGTCAAAAAAAAGGATTTTAGTTTACAAAAGTAAAAAAGCTAAGGTAGATTCACTAAATAAAAAAGCACGTATTCATTATGGTTACATAATGAATACGTGCTTTTTTATTAAAAATTATTTATTTAAATAGTCCAGCAACAAAAAATGTAATAACAGAAACAGATCCACCTAAAGTTGTTCCCCAAATTAAGTCAATAATAGTAATTTTAAGTGGCCAACCTTTTAATGTAGCTAAATTAGTCAAGTCGTAGGTAGCATAGGTTAAAAATCCTAGGAACATTCCTGCAAATAAAGCATAGGTCCAACTGTTATCTACTATCGCTGGATTGATTACAAAAAATACTAAACCAGCTATGAAGATTAGATAGAAGATAATAGCTGCAGCCCAATTAGGTTTATCGCTCATAATAAAACCTAACTCTTGTCTATATAAATTTTTAGCAACTAAACCAAGCCAGATAAGATCAATAATTAAAAATATAGTAAAAGCTATTGAATAATGCATTAAAATTTCTAACATGTTCATTTTCCTCCTTTTATTACACATCGTCTTTTTTTTAATGATAGTTGACTATACTGATACAGCATCCAATGAGAAAAAGAATGGATAAAATACGAATCAATTGAGTTTAATTAATCTATTTTTTCAATATATAAGATAACGCAACAGCACCGGCACCAGCACCAACAGCTATAATAGACGAAGTTTCCGTTATATACCTAGGTTCTTTGCCAATTAAGTTTGTAAACAAGCGTTCTACTTCTTTCGCTTCTTCTAAATTGTCAACATGAACAATACTATAAGATTCAATAGTATGCTCTTTCATTATTTTCTTAACATGCTTTACTAATTTATTAAGACTAGCTTTAGTTGTCAAAGAAATACTATCTAAAGCTCCATTACCTTCTTCATCTAGGGTTACAATAGGTTTTAATCCAATTTTCTTTCCTATCTTTCCAGTGGTGGTACTCAAACGGCCAGATTTAACCATATTATCTAACGTTTTTACACGAACCAATATTTTACTTCTAGGTATATCAGCAATAATTGTATCAACAATTTTCTTCTGCTCGTAGCCTTCAGCAATTAGATCAGCAGCTTTAGCAACTAACAATCCTTGAGCTCCTGAATTCTGCTTAGTATCAATAACATCTATTTTAAAATCATCAGATTCCATTCTATTGGCGACTCTTTTAATAGTACTATATGTTCCACTTAATTGTTTAGAAACAGTTAAAACAATCAATGATTTATAATGAGTAGAAAGATAGAGTAAGATATTTTCTATCGATTTTTCATCAGGCTGTGAGGTTGTCGGTAAGTCTTTGCTGTCCTTAGAATAGTCTAATAATTGTCTAGGAGTGATAGATAATTTATCGATAAAAGAAGTATTCTCGAATAATATATTCAAATTGATGACATGAATTTGTTCTGCATCGATAAACTCTTGAGGAATATCTGCAATACTATCCGTTAATAAAGCAATGTCTGATTTTCTTCGCAACATAGTGTCTTGTTGTTTTTTCATATCGTCTACTTTTTGATATTCTACATTTCCATTTTGACGAAGTAGTTCAAAAACACGTTCAGGTTCGTTAGAGTGGATATGGATTCTTACTTGATCTTTATTAGCTGCAACAATCAGTGAATCGCCTAAAGAACTCAATGATTTTTTAATGCTTTTAGTATCAATTTTTTCTGATCTCAATAGACATTCTGTACAATAGCGGTAAGTAATTTCAGCATTCATATCGTGCTCAACTTCAACGCTAATACTATCTCTTCGTAACTTATTAATAGAATCTGGATCTATTGAATTCCCTTTTTTAAAATATTCTAGCATCCCATGTATGAAGAAAGAGAAGCCATTTGCTCCTGCATCTACAACTTTTGCTTTTCGTAACTCTTTTAACTGGAATTGTGTTTTTACTACTGCGTCGTTTAAGACGACGATTGCTGCTGACATGAGTTCTGTAATTGTGTTACTTGAACCGTCCTGCTTACTTAGAGCTTCTCCCCAATCTCTCATAACGGTTAAGATAGTACCCTCCACAGGTTGTTCAATTGCATCATAGGCATATTCAGCAGCTTTTTTACTAGCTAACGCATATTGGTTGTAGTCTATAAATTCTTGATCAGACATCTCCATACTTAATCCATAAATATATTGAGCAAAAATAATACCTGAATTTCCTCTAGCTCCACGAATGGCAGCGTCAGAAAAAGACTCCAATGTTTGTTTAACTGTTTCACCTTTAGTTGATTCATTAATAATGGTCTCCATCAATGAAGAAAGATTTGTACCCGTATCGCCATCTTGTATTGGAAATACGTTTATCTTGTTTAAAAATTGTCTGTTTGAAACCACTTCATACGCCCCATGTAAAAAGGCATTATACATATCACCACTAGTTATATTGGTATCAGCCATTCGTTTATCTTCCTTTCATAAAAACAATTGTAATAAAATTAACTGTCAAAAAGTACATTTCAATCATTTTGACAATTGGTATAAGCAACAGAAGTTATAATTTATATGATTAAGACTAGCTTTTTTTAATAAGTATGTCAAGTAAGTAAGACTGGTATTCTTTGATTAGATAATATAGAGGAGTAAGCGTTTAACTAGCTTATTAAACTGTCTACTTGTTATAGAACGAAGTAATAAAATCAACGTTATTTAACAATGTTTTGTCTATAATCATTATAGTATGTTAAGTATATGATGTATATTTTTATAACTTATTTAATGATACAAAAATAAAAATAATGAAAGCTTGAAAAAATGATTTTAGGCAAAGTTGATTGGTTCGACATTCAAATTAATGAATAGTATTCTTTTATCCTAAAAAAGATAGCATAAAATAAATTCAACGCTGAAATTAGATAAATCATCTACTTTTTTGATAAGGTTAATGAATAGATAAAAAGTTTCTTCCTATATAATGCTAAAATAAAATATCCTATAAATTGTAAAAAAATGACTAAGATAATAGCGGTTAAGATAGTTAAGAAAAGTTCTTTTAAAAAACTAGCCTGTTTTAAGGGGATTAACTTTTTTTATTCTCAAAAAGGATAAAAAAAGTTGCATTAAGCATTGCACTTAGATCAGATTTGTTATACAGTTAGACAGATGAACCTGTGAAACAAATCAGTGTTTCACGCTATAAAAGGAGTTGTCTTATGAATCCAGAAGAGTTTAAACTAGCCCTTCAAAGTAAAGGGATTGACGTTAACGAAAAACAAATGAAACAGTTTGATGACTATTTAATTTTATTGCAAGAATGGAACGAAAAAATCAATTTAACAGCGATTACTGAAAGGGAAGAAGTCTATCTAAAACACTTCTATGATTCGATAACTGCTGGACTGTATGTGGATTTTAATAAAGGGGTCCAAAGCTTATGTGACGTAGGTGCTGGTGCTGGGTTTCCAAGCATCCCCCTAAAAATTATTTTCCCGAAATTAAAAGTGACGATTGTAGATTCTTTGAATAAAAGAATTCAATTTTTAACTATTTTGGCAGAAACGTTGCAATTAGAAGATGTCTATTTTTATCATGATCGCGCTGAAGATTTTGGTCAAAAAAAACAATTTCGTGAATCATTTGATTTTGTAACGGCTCGCGCAGTTGCACGTATGAGTGTTTTAGCGGAGTTATGTTTGCCGTTAGTAAAAAAAGATGGCCTCTTTATTGCTTTAAAAGCAAGCAGTAGTGACGACGAGATGAAAGATAGTAAAAAAGCTATTGCAATACTTGGTGGGAAATTTCAAAAAGAGTTTATTTTTGATTTGCCTAAAGAAGCAGGAGAAAGGCATATTTTGTTAATCGATAAGAAAAAAGAAACACCAAAAAGATATCCTAGAAAACCAGGAACACCTAATAGAAGTCCATTATAAAAAAAGTGAATAAAGAGCGAAAAAATGGTGGATCATTTTGAACAAATGCGTAAGAGAAAGATACGTACTTGTATTCTTTCTCTTTTTATTTTCTTTAAAGTAAAAGACAGTTAGGATCATAGATGGAGGGAAAAGAATGGCACGAATTATAGCAGTCGCAAATCAAAAAGGCGGTGTGGGTAAAACCACTACAACAGTTAATTTAGGTGCTTCTTTAGCTTATTCTGGTAAAAAAGTTTTATTGGTCGATATTGATGCTCAAGGAAATGCAACGAGTGGATTAGGTATTAGGAAAGTTGATGTCGAAAAGGACATCTATGATATCTTGGTCAATGAAACGTCAATAGAAGAAGTTGTTTTGCCTTCTTCTAGAGAGAACCTATGGGTTGTACCTGCCACCATTCAATTAGCTGGTGCAGAAATTGAACTGACAAATCAGATGGCGCGTGAAACTAGACTAAAACAAGCATTAGTTCAGGTAACAGATGACTATGATTTTATTCTAATAGACTGTCCACCTTCATTGGGTCACTTAACAATTAATGCATTTACAGCAAGTGACACAATTCTGATTCCTGTCCAATGTGAATATTATGCTCTTGAGGGGCTGAGTCAATTATTAAATACTGTTCGTTTAGTACAAAAGCATTTTAATCCTGATTTAAAAATAGAGGGTGTTCTATTAACGATGTTGGATGCAAGAACGAATCTAGGCTATGAAGTAGTTGACGAAGTTAAAAAGTATTTTCGTGAAAAGGTCTATGAAACGATTATTCCTCGTAATATTCGTTTGTCTGAGGCTCCGAGCCATGGCTTATCTATTATCGATTATGATCCTCGCTCAAAAGGAGCAGAAGTTTATTTGGAGTTAGCGAAGGAAGTGTTAGCGAATGGTTAATAAAAATAGCAAAGGTTTAGGTAGAGGAATTGACGCTCTTTTTAGTGAATACTCGGATTTGGATAAAATTGATATTTCAAGTGAACGAGTCCAAGAAATTAAACTAGAAGATATTCGGCCTAATCCTTATCAGCCTCGTAAAACGTTCGATGAAGAAGCACTCAATGAATTAGCTCGTTCAATCGAGCAATCAGGTGTCTTTCAACCGATAATTTTACGTGAATCAACGATTAAAGGATACGAAATTATTGCAGGTGAACGACGTTTTAGAGCCTCAAAGTTAGCAGGTAAAACAACAATACCGGCAATCATTCGAGAATTTGATGAAGAAAAAATGATGGAAGTAGCTGTTTTAGAAAATTTACAAAGAGAAGACCTAACCTCTCTTGAAGAAGCGGAAGCTTATGATATGTTAATGAAAAAACTAAAATTAACGCAAGAAGAAGTAGCCGTTCGTTTAGGCAAAAGTCGTCCGTATATTGCCAACTATCTGAGATTATTAGGCTTACCAGAAATAGTAAAACAAATGCTTCAAGCCAACGATATTTCAATGGGCCAAGCGCGAACGTTACTAGGATTAAAAGATAAAAAACAAATCGTTAAATTAGCTAAAAAAGTTAGGAAAGAAAATCTAACGGTTCGCCAACTAGAACAATTAGTGAATAAGATGAATCATCCAAAAGAAGAAGTTGAGAAACTAGAAAAAATAGCTAAAAAGCCTTATTATATTCGTGAAAGTGAAGAAAGACTAATGGATAAGTTTGGTACATCTGTCATTATTCGCGAAAAAGATCAAAAAGGCAAAATTGAAATTGAGTATCTTTCTACAGAAGATTTAACACGTATTTTAGATGTTCTAGATATTCAATTTGATGAGGAATAGGTAACTTTAAACAGGAGTGTGACGAAATGTACGATTTAAATGATGTGGTCGAAATGAAGAAAGCACATCCATGTGGGGAAAACCGCTGGGAAATCATTAGAATGGGCATGGATATTCGTATTAAATGTCTGAAGTGTGGGCATATGGTTATGATGCCAAGAAGAGAATTTGAAAAGAAGATGAAAAAGGTAGTAGAGCAAGCTAAAAAAAATAACACTGTATTAAACTAAATTACTAAAAGGAAGAGTGAATGAAGAATGGCATTAACAGCAGGAATTGTCGGATTACCAAACGTAGGAAAGTCAACTCTTTTCAACGCAATAACAAAAGCAGGAGTGGAAGCAGCAAATTATCCATTTGCTACAATCGATCCTAACGTCGGAGTGGTTGAAGTGCCTGACTATCGTTTAGACCGCTTAACAGAACTAGTTGTTCCTAAAAAAACAGTCCCAACAACATTCGAATTTACAGACATCGCAGGGATCGTAAAAGGAGCGAGTAAAGGAGAAGGCTTGGGAAATAAGTTTTTGGCTAATATTCGTCAAGTTGATGCTATCTGTCATGTTGTCCGTTGTTTTGATAACGATAATATCATCCATGTAACCGGTAAAGTTGATCCTTTATCAGATATTGAAACGATTAATCTAGAACTGATTTTAGCAGATCTTGAATCAGTTGAAAAACGGTATACTCGAGTTGCTAAGATTGCTAGGACAAAAGATAAAGATGCTTTAATAGAAGCAGCTACATTGGAAAAAATCATTTCAACATTAGAAAAAGGTGAATCTGCTCGCACGATTGATTTTAGTGAGGAAGAAGAAAAGTACGTTCAACAACTATTCTTGCTAACAACGAAGCCTGTTTTATATGTCGCTAACGTTGCTGAAGATGAGGTAGCAAATGCAGAAAACAATGAGTACGTAAAATTAGTTCGTGATTTTGCTGAAAATGAAAAATCTGAAGTAGTTGTTGTCTGTGCTCAAATCGAAGAAGAAATTGCTGAATTAGAAGATGATGAAAAAGAGATGTTCTTAGAAGATCTTGGGATTGCAGAATCTGGTTTAGATAAATTGATTCGTTCAACTTATTCATTATTAGGATTAGCAACGTATTTTACAGCTGGAGTTCAAGAAGTAAGAGCATGGACATTTAAAAAAGGTATGAAAGCTCCTCAAGCAGCTGGAGTTATCCATTCAGATTTTGAGAGAGGCTTTATTCGAGCAGAAACGGTTTCGTTTGATGACTTGAACAAGTATGAAAATATGCAGGCTGCTAAAGAAGCTGGTCGTGTTAGATCAGAAGGAAAAGAATACATTGTTCAAGACGGCGATGTCATGTTATTCCGCTTTAATGTATAATAAGAGAGTTATTAGCTCCACCTATCATTAATTTGTAAGATTCAATAAGGAGGCTTTTCGATTGGTAGTAGAAAATACAAATGAACAAGTAACGGCACAAGAAGAAAATAAAGTATTATTTGGGCAGTTAACTAAAAGAAATGAGCAATACATGATGAGTTTGGATAAAGCTCTCATTGCAGGGAATATCTCTGAAGAGAAACGTGTTGTTATCTATAATGAGATGTTAAAAAACTTGATCAACGGTCAAAAATCAGGTCAAACAGCACGCCAGATTTATGGAACAGTAACCGAACGTACAAATGATTTGTTAGCTTCACCAAAAGATAACAATACAGGACGTTCTGAAGATTGGAAAATCATGTTAGACGGTGGATTATTAATGGGAGCTATGTTTGCTTTAATTACTGGTTTATCTGCTTTTATTGGTAAAGGACAAGGATCCGAGATGGGTATCATAACAATGATCTTGAACTTTATTATTGGTGGATTTGTTATTTTGCTAATTTCTAAAAATGTACCAGATAAAAATAAAGGTAAAAAAGGCAATACTTTACGTTATATACTAGTATCAACATCAGGAATGTTGGGTTGGATGTTTATTATGACAGCTTCAATGGCTCTTTTGCCAAGTTCTATTAATATTTTGATGTCAGCAGGTGTTAACATTGCTATCGGAGTAACAGCCTTCGCAGCGAAAATGTACTTTAAGCGTAAATTAAATATTCATGGTGGCTTATTCTAAGATAGAAATAAAGCTTTTAAACTCTTTTTATTTAATGAGTTTAGAAGCTTTTTTTCTAATAGATTTACCTCGTAATGCATAGATTCATTGAAGTAGGATTAAAATAATGTTTCTTTAGTACCCCATGTTTAAAAACTAGTCTTGACGGACAGCAGTATCTCTGTTATTTTTGTAAGTAAAATCTCGACCAAATTGTAAGTGGAAAATAAAAAAGGAGTGTTTAACTAGATGTCAAATTGGGAAACGAAATTCGTAAAAAAAGGCTTCACGTTTGATGATGTTTTATTGGTTCCTGCAGAAAGTCATGTCTTACCAAATGAAGTAGATTTGAGTATTCAATTAGCTAAAAATATTAAATTAAATGTTCCGATTATGAGTGCAAGTATGGATACGGTTACTGATTCAAATATGGCCATTGCAATGGCTCGTCAAGGCGGATTAGGTGTAATCCATAAAAATATGAGCTCAGAAGAACAAGCTGGTGAAGTTAGAAAAGTAAAACGCTCTGAGAGTGGTGTTATCATTGATCCTTTCTTCTTAACTCCAACGCACTTACTTTCTGACGCTGAAAAACTAATGGGCCGCTACCGAATCAGCGGTGTTCCAATTGTTGATAATATGGAAGATCGTATTTTAGTGGGAATATTAACCAATCGTGATTTACGTTTCGTAACAGATTATACTAAACCAATTGATGATGTTATGACAAAAGACCATTTAGTTGTCGCTCCTAAAGGGACTTCTTTAAAAGAAGCAGAGAAAATTCTGCAACAACATAAAATTGAAAAATTGCCAATTGTTGATAAAACTGGCCGTCTTAGTGGATTGATTACTATTAAAGATATTGAAAAAATTCTTGAATTCCCTAATGCAGCTAAAGACAGTCATGGTCGTTTATTAGTTGCGGCAGCTGTTGGCGTGACAACAGATACATTTGAACGTGCACAGGCTTTGATTGATGCAGGTGTAGATGCTATCATTGTTGATACTGCACATGGACACAGTGCTGGAGTAATCCGTAAAATTAAAGAAATCCGTGAAACATTCCCAGACATTACACTGATTGCCGGTAACGTAGCGACAGGAGAAGCAACTAAAGCCCTATATGATGTTGGAGTTGATGTTGTCAAAGTAGGAATTGGCCCTGGTTCAATTTGTACAACACGTGTTGTGGCAGGAGTGGGTGTGCCTCAATTAACAGCTATTTATGATGCAGCAGCAGTAGCTCGTGAATACGGACGGACAATTATCGCCGATGGTGGAATTAAATATTCAGGTGATATCGTTAAAGCTCTAGCAGCTGGTGGACATGCAGTGATGTTGGGAAGTATGTTAGCAGGAACCGATGAGTCTCCTGGAGAATTTGAAATTTTTCAAGGCCGTCGGTTTAAGACCTACCGTGGAATGGGCAGTTTAGCAGCGATGGAGCATGGTTCAAGTGACCGTTATTTCCAAAGCGGCGTGAATGAAGCCAATAAGATGGTTCCGGAAGGCATTGAAGGCCGTGTTGCTTATAAAGGTGGCGTTTCAGATATCATTTTCCAAATGCTAGGTGGTTTACGATCAGGAATGGGATATGTTGGAGCAGCCAATTTGGAACAACTTCGTGAAGACGCACAATTTATTCAAATGAGTGGAGCTGGGTTAAGAGAGTCGCATCCACATGATATTCAAATTACAAAAGAAGCACCAAACTATTCTATTCAATAAAACAATAGGAAAAGACTCGTTCTTTTAAAATAGTAGACGGAATTAAACTAAGTTAGCCACTGTTTCTTTAAACGGTTGAGTTAACTTAGTTTTTTTAATAAAAACTTTAGTAATTTCTGGTATGCTAAGTAAAAATACGGCTAAAATGGGGTGGAAGCATGAAAATTTTAGTAGTCGATGATGATAAAGAGATTGTTGAATTATTGAGTATTTACATTAAAAATGAAGGCTATGAAGTAGAAAATGCTTATAATGGAAAAGATGCATTAGCCAAGTTGACTAATCAAAAAGATATCGATCTGATGGTTTTAGATGTGATGATGCCAACAATCGATGGTATTGAAGTAGTCAAAACGGTTCGAGAAAGTTCACAACTACCTATTTTGATGCTTAGCGCTAAAACAACAGATATTGATAAGATTAAAGGCTTAATTTCTGGAGCAGATGATTATGTAGCAAAACCGTTTAATCCATTAGAAGTAATGGCTCGAATCAAATCACTTTTAAGAAGAAGTACCTATTCATCTAGTCAAGAACAGAGTCTTGATCAACTAGCAATAGGCCCTTTAATGATTAGCAAAGAATCACATGAAGTTTGGACACTAACAAATCAATCGATTCAGTTAACGGCATTAGAATTCGGTATTCTTTATTTATTAGCTAGCCATCCAAATCGTGTTTTTAGTGCAGATGAAATTTTTGAAAGAGTCTGGCAGCAAGAAAGTTTGATTTCCGCTAAAACAGTTATGGTTCATGTCAGTCACTTACGCGACAAAATAGAAGAAGCAACTGGTGGAGAAAAAGTTATTCAAACCGTTTGGGGTGTAGGATATAAAATTGAAAACCGCTAGATGAAAAGATTCAAACCAAAGGAGTTGAAAAAAGAGTTTGAAAATTTCTAGAAAAGAAAAAAGTCAGCTAATTCTTGAAGGACTAGTGACTTTAGGATTGATTGGTTTACTGTATTACGCTGCCTTCATTATTCTAAGTCGAATGGTGTTGGCTTTTCCAGGTATTATCCGTTCACTTTGGATATTTGGTGATGCGATTATCAGTGTTCATAGCAATCAAGCGGTTTCGATTACGCCCTTTTTTGGGTTAATCTTATTCGTCATCGCAACAATCGCTATTCATTGGCGGCTAAAAAGACGGTATCGCCAAATGCAACTTCATCATATTATTAGCGAGTTGCATTATATTGCAGAAGGTCATTATGAACATAGGATTGCGACAGACTTCAGTAGCGATATGAAAAAAGTTGTAGAGAGCATACACGTGTTGGTAGATAGCACTGTTCAAGCGATGGAAGAAGAACGTAGAATAGAACAATCAAAAGATGAACTGATTACGAATGTTAGTCATGATATCCGGACACCACTAACTTCTATTATTGGATATTTAGGTTTAATTGAACAGGGTAGTTATAAAGATCAAGAAGAATTACTGAAGTATACACAAACAGCTTACAATAAAGCCCAGCAAATGAAAATTTTGGTTGAAGATTTATTTGAATACACACGAGTTCGTCAAACAACAACGCCTTTAACACTAACAGACTTTGATATGGTGCAGTTATTGGAACAATTAGCAGCTGATTTTGAATTTGAATCTAAGAAGAAAAATATGCAAATTGAGGTAACTTCTAAACAAGATGTGATTATGATGGAAGCTGATACTGAAAAAGTTGTGCGAGTCTTTAATAATTTAGTTTCAAATGCTTTAAACTACGGTGATAATGGATTAAAAATTTCAATTGAGGTTGAAAAAATAGAAAGTGAAGTCATTATTTCTGTCAATAATGACGGTAACCCAATTCCACCTCAATCATTGAATCAATTGTTCGAACGTTTTTATCGCGTAGAAGAGTCTCGATCACAAGAAACGGGTGGAACAGGATTAGGATTAGCGATTGCGCAAAGTATTGTAGAGTTACACGGTGGTTATATTTATGCGAAATCTGATGAAAAATTAACACAGTTTATCGTTCATTTTCCATTACATCCAGTACAAGATAATGAACAAATTGTTTCACGTGAATCAAATTCAAAAAATAGATTTAAAAACAAACGTGAGGTAACAAATAATAAAAAATAAGGTTGTTTTTTTTATAGGATTTCGCTAACATAGGATAGGTGAGTGGAAATTCCATTTAAATCGTAAAACTTATTGAGGAGAATTTAATTAAATGAAAAAAACAACCAAATTTGGACTAGTAATGACTATTACACTACTGGTAGGAACGTTCCTTCCTATTTATAGCTTAACATCAAGCGTTTCTGCGGCTGAAGCAGTGCCTAAAATTGAAGCAGAAGCAGCTTTTATTCTCGAACCAAGTACGGGTAAAATCTTAATGAATCAAAATGGAGATAAAAAATTAGGAATTGCTTCTATGACTAAAATGATTTCAGAGTACCTTATTTTTGAAGCCATTGAAGAAGGAACAATCAAATGGGATCAAGTTGTACCCGTTAGTGATTACGCTCAACAATTAAGTCAAAATAATTCACTATCAAATGTTCCGATGAGACAAGACGAAACGTATACATTTAAAGAGTTGTATCAAGCGATGGCTATTTATTCTGCTAATGCTGCTACTGTAGCCATGGCAGAGACAATCGCTGGAAGTGAATCTGAGTTTGTTGATAAGATGCGAGAAAAGGTAGAATCTTGGGGGATTAAAGATTATGAACTTTACAATAGTACGGGTTTATCTAATTCAGATTTAATGGGCAACATCTATCCAGGTAGCAATGAAAAAAGTGAAAATGCTATGTCAGCTCGCTCTATCGCGATTGTAGCACAGAACTTATTAAATGCTTATCCAGAAGTATTGGAAACAACATCTATTCCTAAAATGACTTTCAAAGAAGGAACAACGGATGCGATTGATATGGATAACTGGAATTGGATGTTAAAAGGTCTAGTATCTGAGCGTGCGAACGTTGATGGACTAAAAACGGGGACGACTGATTTTGCTGGAGCAACATTTACAGGAACAGCAGAAGAAAATGGGATGCGTATCATTACCGTCATTATGAATGCGACAGATGGGCAAGAAGATTTACAAAAACGTTTTAAAGAAACAGATAAAATGATGGATTGGGCTTTTTCAAACTGGGAGAAAGTTCAAGTCTATAAAAAAAATGATAGTTTGGATAATATCAAACCGTTAAAAGTAGAAAAAGGAAAAACAAATAGCTTGAAAGTAGCTGTAGCTTCAGATGTTTCAATGCTCGTTCGTGTGAATACAGATTTAAAAGATAAAGATGTTTTATTTACAGCTAAGAAAAATTTGATGAATGATACTGGTAAAGTAGAAGCACCCGTTAAAAAAGGAGCTAAACTAGGAATCGCAGAAATTTTATTGAGAAATGATGATTTAGGTTATATTGATGGGACAAAAGGAGCGGAAGTGGCTGTCATTGCTGCCCAAAAAGTCGAAAAAGCGAATATCTTTGTCTTAGCCGGACGCTGGATCAAAGTATTTGTTTCTGATATATTTTAATTTAAATCGAAAGAGTGATTGCCTTACTTTAGGTAGTCACTCTTTTTTAAGACAGTTAACTATCAAATAAAGAGCCTGTATTTTCGTTGACTTAGCAACAAAGTTTAGGTAAACTATAGTCATATAATTAAATAGATATGAACGCTAGTAATACGAGATAGTAAAGTAAATAAATACAACCAGAGAGTCAGTGGTAGGTGTGAACTGATGGTTTATTTATTTGAATCCGTCGTGTGAAGTAAACAATGACATCAAATTAAATTTGACAAAATTGTTTCAGCTCCAGACTGTTATCTGATGTTGAGTGTAGAAGTTGATTGAAAAGCTTCTAAATTTGGGTGGTACCGCGATTCTTTTAGGCCATTTCGTCCCTATGTGTTATTTAGGGTGGAACGGTTTTTTTGTTTGCTTAAAATAAGTAAAAATAGTACGAAAAGGGAGAGATTGATATGTTAGATACAAAAAAATTACGCAATGACTATGAGAATACAGCTAATAAATTAGTAAATCGTGGTGTTAAACAAGAGGTTTTAGATACATTTATGGCACTAGATGAAAAAAGAAGAAAGCTTTTAGTTGAGACCGAGAAGTTAAAAAAATACCGTAATGAAGTTTCAGGAGCAATTGCTTCTTTAAAGCGCAACAAAGAAGATGCAGATAGTAAAATTAAAGAAATGCGTGAAGTCGGAGATGAGATTAAGCTAAAAGACGAGCAACTTCAAACAATTGATTATGAAATAGAAGAGATAGCATCAGGATTACCTAACTTGCCACATGAGTCTGTTCCAATTGGTAATGATGAAGCGGACAATATAGAAGTAAGAAAATGGGGTACACCAAGGGTAGTCGATTTTGAAGTCAAATCTCATTGGGAAATTGCAGAATCATTAGATATTGTTGATTTTGAACGAGGTGCAAAAGTTGCTGGTAGTCGGTTTGTTTTCTACAAAGGACTTGGTGCCAGATTAGAACGTGCAATCTATAACTTTATGCTTGACTTGCATACTGGAGAACATGGTTATACAGAAATGATTACCCCTATTTTAGTCAACGGTGAGTCTATGTATGGAACAGGTCAATTCCCTAAATTCAAAGAAGATGTTTTCCAAATTGAAGATAGAGATTTGACTTTGATACCAACTGCAGAAGTACCATTAACAAACTATTATCGAAATGAGATTTTAAAAGAAGAACAATTACCAGCCTATTTTACAGCATTGAGCCCTTCATTTAGATCTGAGGCAGGTAGCGCTGGAAGGGATACACGTGGCTTAATTCGACTACATCAATTTAATAAAGTTGAAATGGTTAAATTTAGTAAACCAGAAAATTCATATGATGAATTAGAGAAAATGACCAACAATGCTGAGGCAGTATTACAGAAATTAGATTTACCCTATCGTGTTTTAGCATTATGTACAGGCGATATGGGTTTTTCTGCAGCTAAAACTTATGATTTAGAAGTATGGATCCCTGCTCAAGATGTTTATCGTGAAATCAGCTCTTGTTCAAATACTGAAGATTTTCAAGCTAGACGCGCAAAAATTCGCTACCGTGATGAGGCTACAGAAAAATTAGCCTATGTTCATACATTAAATGGCTCAGGATTAGCTGTAGGCAGAACATTTGCTGCTATTCTAGAAAACTATCAAGAAGCAGATGGAACGGTTAAAATACCAAAAGTTTTAGTCCCTTATATGGGTGGAGTAACAGAGATTAAAAAATAAAAGGACTCACTATTTTTATAACTACGTATTTTATACACTAGATTTTTTAATCTAATATATAAAATACGTTTTTTATTATGTTTAAAGTAGTACAAGTCAAATGACTGGTAATTAAAATAAGAATGATTTAATATAAATTGACTATCAACTAATAAAAAATAAGTATTAAAATGATTTTGGGGGAAAAATGATGAAAGCAATAATAATCGAAAATTATGGTGGTAAAGAACAACTAAAAGAGGTACAAATAGACATTCCTAAAGCAAATGCAAAACAAGTAGTCGTAGAAGTTAAAGCAACGTCTATCAATCCGATTGACTGGAAATTACGTGAAGGCTACTTACAACAAATGATGGACTGGCCATTCCCTATTATTCTTGGATGGGATGTTGCAGGTATTATTAGTGAAGTTGGAGAAGAAGTAACAGAGTGGAAAGTAGGAGACAAAGTCTTTGCTCGTCCAGAAACAACTCGTTTTGGCACGTATGCTGAGTTTACAGTGGTTGATCAACACTTACTTGCTAAAATTCCAGCTAATATTAGTTTTGAAGAAGCAGCAGCTGTTCCATTAGCTGGTTTAACGGCCTGGCAAGCGCTAGTTGATCACGGTAAATTGAAAAAAGGTGAGACGGTTTTAATACATGCTGGTGCAGGTGGAGTAGGAACGTATGCCATTCAATTGGCAAAAAACATTGGTGCTAAAGTAATTACGACAGCTAGTGAGAAAAATCATGACCTATTAGTTGGGCTAGGTGCAGATCAAGTTATTGATTACAAAACAGAAAACTTCGTAGATATTTTGGACGGAGTAGACTTAGTTTTGGATACTATGGGTGGAGAAATACAAAATGAGAGTTTTAAAGTTCTAAAACCACTAACTGGTCGGATGATTTCTATCGTAGGACTTACTGATGAAGAAGTTAGAAAACAATACGATGTAGAATTCGAAAGTATTTGGCTAGAGCCTAATGGGCAAGAGTTAGCAGAAATTGCAAATTTGATGTCAGTAGGAACAGTTAAATCAATTATCGGTGCTCAATTTCCACTTACTCAAAAAGGAATTTATGATGCCCATGAGTTAAGTGAAACCCATCATGCTATAGGCAAAATTGTTATTGTTACTGAATAAGTTTAAATAAGTTGAATTTTTACTGACTTTTATCTGGACACCTTATATAGAAGAACAAAGTAATGTCTTCTCTTAAATGGTCATGATATAATCTAATTATTACAGCAACGAAGGGAGAAATGAATATGAATGAAGAGAATTTTCAAAAAGCAACATTCGCCGGAGGATGTTTTTGGTGTATGGTCAAACCGTTTGATACACAGCCAGGTATAGAAACAGTTGTTTCAGGGTACACGGGTGGGCATACGGTCAACCCGACCTATGAAGAAGTTTGTAGCGATAAAACTGGGCACACAGAAGCGGTTCAAATTACATTTAATCCAGAATTAATGAGTTACGAAGATTTAGTAGAGATCTATTGGCGACAAACAGATCCAACAGATGCCAGTGGTCAATTCGCAGATAAAGGTTCGTCGTATCGTCCTGTAATTTTTTATCATAGTGAAGAACAAAGACAAATTGCAGAATTATCCAAATTAGCTCTACAAAATAGTGGAAGATTTAAAAAAACAATTGTAACGAACATTGAACCAGCAGAGATTTTTTATCCTGCTGAAACGTATCACCAAGATTTTTATAAAAAAAATCCTGCACATTACTCTGGATATAGTAAAGGATCAGGAAGAGTTCGTTTTATTGAAAAGAAATGGAAAGATAAATAAGTGAATACATGCCAATCAAGAAACCACTGTTTTATAAACAGTAGTTTCTTGATTTTTTAAAAAACGAACGTTTATAAAAAAAAAGTTAAAAAAACAAGCTTTTGAAATGATTAAATAGTAATTTATAACTTTTTGAGAATGAACGTTTGTCTTTTTTTAAAACATGTTTTTATTTTCTGAAAATCATTGACGAAGCCATATATAGCTGTTATATTAGTAGATGTCGTAGCGATACATCGCAACAACGCAACAAAAAAGAAAAAACTAATTATTAAAAAGTTGTTGACAAGTTAGTCATCATCTGGTAATATTTAGAAGTTGTCAAAACGACAACGCAAACAAATTAGACCTTTGAAAACTGAACAAAGTAAAATAACAAACTGTGAACGGCGGTTCGGCCAAGGGTCGAACCAAAAGAAACAAAGTGAAAGAAATTTCGCTAGCAAGTTTAATGAGCTTCAAGCATCGTTAAAAAGCGAAACAATCCTAACGGGTTGCTTCAACTTTTATGAGAGTTTGATCCTGGCTCAGGACGAACGCTGGCGGCATGCCTAATACATGCAAGTCGAACGCTTCTTCTATTGAGTGCTTGCACTCGATAGAAGAAGAGTGGCGGACGGGTGAGTAACACGTGGGTAACCTGCCCATAAGTGGGGGATAACATTCGGAAACGGATGCTAATACCGCATAATTCTGATTGCCGCATGGCAGATAGATGAAAGGTGGCTTCGGCTACCGCTTATGGATGGACCCGCGGCGTATTAGCTAGTTGGTGAGGTAATGGCTCACCAAGGCAATGATACGTAGCCGACCTGAGAGGGTGATCGGCCACACTGGGACTGAGACACGGCCCAGACTCCTACGGGAGGCAGCAGTAGGGAATCTTCCGCAATGGACGAAAGTCTGACGGAGCAATGCCGCGTGAGTGAAGAAGGTTTTCGGATCGTAAAACTCTGTTGTTAGAGAAGAACAAGGATGAGAGTAACTGCTCATCCCCTGACGGTATCTAACCAGAAAGCCATGGCTAACTACGTGCCAGCAGCCGCGGTAATACGTAGATGGCAAGCGTTGTCCGGATTTATTGGGCGTAAAGCGAGCGCAGGCGGTTCTTTAAGTCTGATGTGAAAGACCCCAGCTCAACTGGGGAAGGTCATTGGAAACTGGAGAACTTGAGTGCAGAAGAGGAGAGTGGAATTCCATGTGTAGCGGTGAAATGCGTAGATATATGGAGGAACACCAGTGGCGAAGGCGACTCTCTGGTCTGTAACTGACGCTGAGGCTCGAAAGCGTGGGGAGCAAACAGGATTAGATACCCTGGTAGTCCACGCCGTAAACGATGAGTGCTAAGTGTTGGGGGGTTTCCGCCCCTCAGTGCTGCAGCTAACGCATTAAGCACTCCGCCTGGGGAGTACGGCCGCAAGGCTGAAACTCAAAGGAATTGACGGGGACCCGCACAAGCGGTGGAGCATGTGGTTTAATTCGAAGCAACGCGAAGAACCTTACCAGGTCTTGACATCCTTTGACCACTCTAGAGATAGAGCTTTCCCTTCGGGGACAAAGTGACAGGTGGTGCATGGTTGTCGTCAGCTCGTGTCGTGAGATGTTGGGTTAAGTCCCGCAACGAGCGCAACCCCTATTATTAGTTGCCAGCATTCAGTTGGGCACTCTAGTGAGACTGCCGGTGATAAACCGGAGGAAGGTGGGGATGACGTCAAATCATCATGCCCCTTATGACCTGGGCTACACACGTGCTACAATGGATGGTACAACGAGTCGCAAGATCGCGAGGTCAAGCTAATCTCTTAAAGCCATTCTCAGTTCGGATTGCAGGCTGCAACTCGCCTGCATGAAGCCGGAATCGCTAGTAATCGCAGATCAGAACGCCGCGGTGAATACGTTCCCGGGTCTTGTACACACCGCCCGTCACACCACGAGAGTTTGTAACACCCGAAGTCGGTGAGGTAACCCTTTTGGGAGCCAGCCGCCTAAGGTGGGATAGATAATTGGGGTGAAGTCGTAACAAGGTAGCCGTATCGGAAGGTGCGGCTGGATCACCTCCTTTCTAAGGATATAACGGAACCGTCACAGTTGTTTTACTTTGTTTAGTTTTGAGAGGTCTAATCTTCTCAAAAAGTAAGTAGTTGTTCTTTGAAAACTGGATAGTGTTTAACATGTAAGAAAATCAAGAAACCAAGAAAACATCGCGTTTTATTTTTTAATGTATTTCTTCACCTTAGGGTGAATGAAATAGTTAACATGACCATAGGTTAAGTTAATAAGGGCGCACGGTGGATGCCTTGGCACTAGGAGCCGAAGAAGGACGGGACTAACGCCGATATGCTTTGGGGAGCTGTAAGTAAGCTTTGATCCAGAGATTTCCGAATGGGGAAACCCAACACTCTTTATCGGGTGTTACTATTGACTGAATACATAGGTCAATAGAGGTAGACGCAGAGAACTGAAACATCTAAGTACCTGCAGGAAGAGAAAGAAAAATCGATTCCCTGAGTAGCGGCGAGCGAAACGGGAATAGCCCAAACCAGAAAGCTTGCTTTCTGGGGTTGTAGGACTGAACACATAGAGTCATAAATGAACGAAGTAGGAGAAGCGACCTGGAAAGGTCCGCCGAAGAGGGTAATAGCCCCGTAACTGAAACTTTGTTCACTCTGATCAGTATCCTGAGTACGGCGGAACACGAGAAATTCCGTCGGAATCCGGGAGGACCATCTCCCAAGGCTAAATACTCCCTAGTGACCGATAGTGAACCAGTACCGTGAGGGAAAGGTGAAAAGAACCCCGGAAGGGGAGTGAAACAGCACCTGAAACCGTGTGCTTACAAGTAGTTAGAGCCCGTTAATGGGTGATAGCGTGCCTTTTGTAGAATGAACCGGCGAGTTACGATCCCATGCGAGGTTAAGTTGATGAGACGGAGCCGTAGCGAAAGCGAGTCTGAATAGGGCGAATGAGTATGTGGTCGTAGACCCGAAACCAAGTGATCTACCCATGTCCAGGTTGAAGGTGCGGTAATACGCACTGGAGGACCGAACCCACGTATGTTGAAAAATGCGGGGATGAGGTGTGGGTAGCGGAGAAATTCCAATCGAACTTGGAGATAGCTGGTTCTCTCCGAAATAGCTTTAGGGCTAGCCTCGGAATTAGAATCATGGAGGTAGAGCAACTGTTTGGACTAGGGGCCCTTCTCGGGTTACCGAATTCAGATAAACTCCGAATGCCATTGATTTATATCCGGGAGTCAGACTACGAGTGATAAGATCCGTAGTCGAGAGGGAAACAGCCCAGACCACCAGCTAAGGTCCCAAAGTTTATGTTAAGTGGAAAAGGATGTGGGGTTGCTTAGACAACTAGGATGTTGGCTCAGAAGCAGCCATCATTTAAAGAGTGCGTAATAGCTCACTAGTCGAGTGACCCTGCGCCGAAAATTTACCGGGGCTAAACATAACACCGAAGCTGTGGATAGAACTTAGGTTCTATGGTAGGAGAGCGTTCTAAGGGCGTCGAAGCTAGACCGTGAGGACTGGTGGAGCGCTTAGAAGTGAGAATGCCGGTATGAGTAGCGAAAGACGGGTGAGAATCCCGTCCACCGAATGACTAAGGTTTCCTGGGGAAGGCTCGTCCTCCCAGGGTTAGTCGGGACCTAAGTCGAGGCCGATAGGCGTAGACGATGGACAACAGGTTGAGATTCCTGTACCAGTTTGTTTTGTTTGAACAATGGAGGGACACAGTAGGCTAAGGAATACGCACTGTTGGATATGTGCGTCCAAGCAACAAGTCTTGAGGTGAGTCAAATGCTTGCCTCTATTAAGGACAAGTTGTGATGGGGAGAGAAATTAAGTATCGAAGTTCCCGATGTCACACTGTCAAGAAAAGCTTCTAGTTAGAAACAATCTGCCCGTACCGCAAACCGACACAGGTAGTCGAGGAGAGAATCCTAAGGTGTGCGAGCGAACTCTCGTTAAGGAACTCGGCAAAATGACCCCGTAACTTCGGGAGAAGGGGTGCTGACCAATTGGTCAGCCGCAGTGAATAGGCCCAAGCAACTGTTTATCAAAAACACAGGTCTCTGCTAAATCGAAAGATGACGTATAGGGGCTGACGCCTGCCCGGTGCTGGAAGGTTAAGAGGATGGGTTAGCTCTCGAGCGAAGCTCAGAATTGAAGCCCCAGTAAACGGCGGCCGTAACTATAACGGTCCTAAGGTAGCGAAATTCCTTGTCGGGTAAGTTCCGACCCGCACGAAAGGCGTAATGATTTGGGCACTGTCTCAACGAGAGACTCGGTGAAATTATAGTACCTGTGAAGATGCAGGTTACCCGCGACAGGACGGAAAGACCCCATGGAGCTTTACTGCAGTTTGATATTGAGTGTTTGTACAGCTTGTACAGGATAGGTAGGAGCCTATGAAGCCAGGACGCTAGTCTTGGTGGAGGCAATGGTGGGATACTACCCTTGCTGTATGACCACTCTAACCCTCAGCCATGATCTGGCTGGGAGACAGTGTCTGACGGGCAGTTTGACTGGGGCGGTCGCCTCCTAAAGTGTAACGGAGGCGCCCAAAGGTTCCCTCAGAATGGTTGGAAATCATTCGTAGAGTGTAAAGGCAGAAGGGAGCTTGACTGCGAGACCTACAAGTCGAGCAGGGACGAAAGTCGGGCTTAGTGATCCGGTGGTTCCGTATGGAAGGGCCATCGCTCAACGGATAAAAGCTACCCTGGGGATAACAGGCTTATCTCCCCCAAGAGTCCACATCGACGGGGAGGTTTGGCACCTCGATGTCGGCTCATCGCATCCTGGGGCTGTAGTCGGTCCCAAGGGTTGGGCTGTTCGCCCATTAAAGCGGTACGCGAGCTGGGTTCAGAACGTCGTGAGACAGTTCGGTCCCTATCCGTCGCGGGCGCAGGAAATTTGAGAGGAGCTGTCCTTAGTACGAGAGGACCGGGATGGACACACCGCTGGTGTACCAGTTGTTCTGCCAAGAGCATCGCTGGGTAGCTATGTGTGGACGGGATAAACGCTGAAAGCATCTAAGCGTGAAGCCCCCCTCAAGATGAGATTTCCCATCACGTAAGTGAGTAAGACCCCTGAGAGATGATCAGGTAGATAGGTTGGAAGTGGAAGTACAGCGATGTATGGAGCGGACCAATACTAATCGGTCGAGGACTTAACCATTTTTAAACGATGAAGAAACGGTTTTATTGTCTTATAGTTAAACACTATCCAGTTTTGAGAGAACAACGTTCTCTTATAGCTAAAAGATGTGTGGTGGCGATGGCAAGAAGGTCACACCTGTTCCCATGCCGAACACAGTAGTTAAGCTTCTTAGCGCCGATGGTAGTGAAGGGTTTCCCTTTGTGAGAGTAGGACGCTGCCGCGCATCTTTAAAAAGTATCATCTTCGGATGGTGCTTTTTTTGTGTTTAAGTTTTATATTCGAATTAAAACATGTTAAAATGAAAGAGATAAAAAATGTGAAAAAAAGGATGAATAGAATGAATAAAAAAAAATCAGTCATATGGGGCTCAGCTATTTTTTTAGTAATAATTGGAGCATTCTACGTCACGATAAGTATGCAATATAAAGATCAGTTTTTACCTAAAACAACAGTTAACGGTATAGAAGTTGGTAAAAAGACAGTTAAAGAAGCAAATCAAAAAATCGAGAAATATTATCAAGAAAAAGAAATTAAGGTAATGGAAAATAAAAAAGAATTATTTGCTTTTATAGGTTCAGATATAGGTGTTACATCTAACTTTACAAAATCATTAGATGAAAAAATGAAAAAACAGAATAACTGGTCATGGCCAATAAAACAAATGGGTTCAAATCATGCTAAATTTATAATTAATAACATAGCATTCGAAGATAGTAAACTTGAATCATATATTTCAAGTTTACTATTAGATCAAGAGAATCGAACAAAACCCATTAATGCAAAGATAGTAAAAGTAGATAGTCAATTTAGTATTCAACCTGAAGTGAAAGGTAATTTTTTCGATCAATCTAAAGTAGAAGAAGTATTAAAAGAATCTTTTAAAAAAGGTGACTCAAATCTTGATTTGAAGCAAGCCTACACAAAACCAACTATACTTGCTTCTAACAAGACTTTAAACTCTAAATTAGGTGAACTACAAAAATTAAGTGAACTATCTATTGGTTATACTATCGCTGGTTCAAAAGAAGTTGTGCCACGTGAACTACTAGTAAACTGGTTAGGTATTGATGAGGAAAACTCGATAACAGTAGATAAAACAGGCGTTACCGCTTATGTCCAACAATTAAGTTCAAAATATAGTACCTATGAAAAAACAAGAAATTTTGAAACAAGTAAAAGGGGTGTAGTTAATGTGCCACCGGGGACTTATGGTTGGACATTAGATGTGGCTCGTGAATCAGCATCGCTAGCAGCTGATATTTTACTTGGAGAAAATAGTGAACGGACTCCACTTTACAATGGATCTGGCTATTCAGATAGTGGCAATGAATTTGGTGAAAATTATATTGAAGTTGATCTAGGTTCACAGCATATGTGGGTGTATATCAATGGACAGCTATTCTTAGAAACAGATATTATCTCTGGAAAGCCAAAAACACCTACACCAAAAGGGATTTTCTATGTTTGGAAAAAAGACCGTAATGCTACTTTAACTGGTGAAGATTATGCTACGCCAGTTGATTATTGGCTTCCAGTTGACTGGGATGGAGTGGGGATACATGATTCTCCTTGGCAATCTATCTATGGTGGAAGTAATCATATAACTAAAGGTTCTCACGGGTGCATCAATACGCCACCAACCGTAATGTCAAAAATATATAACCAAGTTGAAGCAGGTATACCTGTAATAATTTATTAAATACTATTAAGATACAATAGGAGTGCAAACCTATTGTATCTTTTTTTATTAATATTTACTAACAAGATAAATAAGAAAGATGAGCTAGTTTAACCGTACTTTTGTTGGTTTTTTTTTTTTAGTTTTAGATAGTCTTGATCTTCCCGGACTAGTTTCCATTTCTCTTCAAAAATACTAGCTGATTTTGCTTTTTCTAAATCAATCTCTCTGTCTTTCAATTCACCATTTTCGTTATACTTTTTCCCACTTTTATGATTTGCATAACGCCGGGATCTTGTATAGCCCATTTGGAGAAATTTTCTCGCCATATCCATTCCGATAAAATCGTCACTTTCTTTGTAATTAAGATATTTATCATAAATCTTATCAGATGAAATTTTTGCTATCTCAGGAGTTTTGAATCTCCAGTAAGGGAGGATTTCACTTTTATAAGGTTCCACTAGCAATACACCTTGCTCTCCTCTACCTACGCTATAAAGTTCAGGATGTTCACGAAAGTTTATGTGCTCATAATCTAAGTCATAATTAAATACCACTTAAATTCCTCCTATCTAATTATTAGTCATTTTAGTATTTTTAAGTGAATTTAAATGATAAAATGTTACTATAATAGATGTAGCTTGAAGTGAATAATCTGCTATAAAAAATACAATACCCAGTAGGATAGCTCTAAACAACTAGTCTTTATTTAATAGTACCTAATTAGAAAAAAATACCAGTAATAACCTGTTTGAGATACAGTCCTATTTTATATAGTAAGAAGAAGCAAGTATAAAAACAAACGCATTAAATTAATAAAAATTAATGTCAGGTCTATTATGAACAGGTAATACTACTGAAGTCGTAAATTTCAACAGGTGCTTAAGTAGATGGAAAAGGAGAGACAAACAAATGCGAACAGAAAAAGAAAAAATGATCAATGGTGAAATGTATAACGCATCTGATTTCGAATTATCAAAAGCTAGAGATCAAGCACAAAAAGCACTGACAATTTTTCATCAAATACAAGAATTAGATGAAAAGAAAGCGATACTAAAAGAAATGTTTGGGACAACGGGTCAGAATTTCCATGTAAATCCTGGTTTAATAGTAGATTATGGATTTAACATTCATATTGGCGAGAATTTTTACGCGAATTTTAATTGTACCTTATTAGACATCTACCCAATAACAATTGGAGACAATTGTATGCTGGCTCCAAATGTTCAATTATACACTGCTACCCATCCGTTAGATCCAACTGAACGCAATACGGCAATTGAATATGGCAAGCCTATCACATTTGGTGATAACGTATGGATAGGTGGCGGAGCTATTATTATTCCAGGTGTAACGTTAGGAAATAATGTCGTGGTTGGAGCAGGAGCTGTTGTGACAAAATCTTTTCCTGATAACGTCGTTCTGGGAGGCAATCCTGCGAAAATAATAAAAGTATTGCATTTATAAAATAAAAGAACTGAGATTTAGATTTTCATCCTAATCTCAGTTCTTTATGTTAAGGGGTTAACCACTGGTTGAGTTACCTCTAAAAATTAGAGGATAAACATATTAACGAAGAACTTCCTCTGTATCAATATCAAAGAAATGACTCTTGTTAAGATTAAATGCCAAGTCAATAAATTCTCCTGGTTTATGGAAATCACGGGCATTAACTTTAGAAATAAATTCAGTGTCATCCACACGTGTATACAACATTGTTTCAGCACCAAGTAATTCTGATACAACAACTTCAGCGTGAACAACGCTAGTAGGATCTGCATCTAGAGCAATTTGTTCACTATGAATATCTTCTGGACGGATACCAAAAACTAGCTTTTTACCATCATAGCCCTTAGAAATTAAGAATTTACTTTTTCCTTCAGGGATAACTAATTTTAAACCTGCTCCATTTGATAGAACATTTCCATTTAATGTAACATCGAAGAAATTCATTGCTGGGGAGCCAATAAAACCAGCTACAAATTTGTTAACAGGAGTATCGTAAACTTCTTTAGGAGAGCCTATCTGTTGAACGAAGCCATCTTTCATAATAACAATACGATCAGCCATGGTCATAGCTTCTGTTTGGTCATGGGTAACGTAAATAGTTGTTGTTTCAAGACGGCGATGCAGCTTAGCAATCTCTGCACGCATAGCTACACGTAGCTTAGCGTCTAAGTTAGATAAAGGTTCATCCATTAGGAAAACTTTAGCATCACGTACAATAGCGCGTCCCAGAGCAACACGTTGACGTTGTCCACCTGATAGTGCAGCTGGTTTACGTTGCAAGTATTCAGTAAGGCCTAAAATTTCACCAGCTTCTTCTACACGACGGTTAATTTCTTCTTTTTTATATTTACGCAATTTTAAACCAAAAGCCATATTATCATACACAGTCATATGTGGGTATAAAGCATAGTTTTGGAAGACCATTGCGATATCACGATCTTTAGGAGCAACATCATTCATTAAAGTTTCACCGATAAACAATTCTCCTTCAGAAATATCTTCTAATCCTGCAATCATCCTTAGTGTTGTAGACTTACCACAACCAGAAGGCCCGACAAATACAATAAATTCTCTATCTTGAATCTTTAAGTTAAAATCTGTAACAGAATAATTTTCATTGTTTTCATATTTTTTGTGAATATTATTTAAAGCGATTTCTACCATCCTGATCACCTGTCCTATTTTTATTTAGTGTTTCAATACTGTCTTTATCAATATATTCAGTATAATGTAAACGGTACCTTTTCGAAACGGAGCAGTGCACAAGGTTTGTTCTTTTTTTTGTGCATAGTGCACAGTTAAGTGGGAAAATGAATTTTTATAAAACAATTCTTTTAACAAGGTAGAAGAATTATCGTAATGAGATTGAATATTTGTTATACTAACTAAGACTATTTTTAATCAATAAAATTTAAACTATTGTACTTTACTGATTGACCAAAGGGGATATGAAAATGAGCAGAAAACGTGGTTTTGAAGTTGTAACAGATTATCAAGAGAAAGAAATAAAAATACCGTTCAGAGCAACACATCATGCGGCAGGTTATGATTTTGAGGCTGCCCAAGATTGTTTAGTGCCTTGTATTTGGAAAGTATTAGTAAAAAATAAAAAACAAGTAGATGATAGAAATGATTTTTCTCTTGGAGAAGAAAATCAAACATATTTAAAATCAACTTTAGTACCGACGGGTATAAAAGCCTATATGGGAGAAGATGAATTTCTTCAACTAGCAAATCGTTCGAGCAATCCAATTAAAAATCAGTTATTACTGCCTAACGGAATAGGAGTTATCGATTCAGATTATTATAATAATGAATCAAATGAAGGGCATATCTATTTTCAATTTATTAATTATGGCATTAAAGACCGCCTCATCAAAAAAGGAGATCGGATTGGACAAGGTATTTTCTTACCTTTTTTAAAAGCAGATAATGAAAGCAGGACACAAAAAAGTCGTTTAGGTGGATTTGGTTCTTCAGGAAAATAAAAGACAGAATTATGATAATACTGCGGAAAAGATAAGAATATTATTCTTATCTTTTCTGTAGTTTTTTTGAAAAAAAGTAAATTAATAACAAATTAAATTTATTCTACTTAAAAAAATAAAGTTAAAGGAAGTGAGATACCATCAAATGATTTAGTATCGAGAATAAAAGGATTTTAAAACCTATTGTTCTCATTTTTGTGGTAAAATACACTTACAATCTATGCAATAAACGAAGGGAAGGTTCGATCAGTGGCAAAAAAAATATCAACTAAATTTGTCTGCCAAGCTTGTGGATACGAATCTCCTAAATGGATGGGACGTTGTCCAAACTGTAGTGCATGGAATCAAATGGAAGAAGAAGTAATTGCAGATAAGAATAATCGTAGAAGTCGTGTTAGTATGACTGGAAAGTCTGCTAAGGCTCAAACGATTCAAGAAATTACAGTTTCAAAAATACCAAGAGTAAAAACGAAATTAGCTGAATTAAATCGTGTTCTAGGCGGTGGAGTTGTTCCGGGCTCTTTAATTCTGATTGGAGGAGATCCAGGAATTGGTAAATCAACTCTCTTATTACAAGTTTCTGCTCAGTTAAATGACACCGGTGGCAAGGTGCTATATGTATCAGGTGAAGAAAGTGCAAGTCAACTTAAGATGAGTGCCAATCGATTAGGCGTTAAAGGAGATAATTTTTATATTTATCCTGAAACAGATATGGCTGCTATTCGTCAAACAATTGAAGAAATAAAACCAGACTTTGTTGTCATTGACTCAATCCAAACAATGAGTCAGCCAGATGTTTCGAGTGTTGTTGGAAGTGTGAGTCAAGTACGAGAAAGTACAGCAGATTTAATGAAAATAGCGAAGACGAATAACATTGCTATTTTTATTGTTGGACATGTAACTAAGGAAGGGTCTATTGCAGGGCCTAAAATGTTAGAACATATGGTGGATACGGTTCTTTATTTTGAAGGAGATCGACACCACACGTTTCGTATTTTAAGAGCTGTTAAAAACCGTTTTGGCTCAACGAATGAAATTGGGATTTTTGAAATGAGAAATGGTGGTCTGGTAGAAGTCCTAAACCCTTCTGAGATGTTCCTTGAAGAACGCCTAGCTGGAGCAACAGGATCAGCTGTAGTGGCTGCAATGGAAGGCACAAGGCCTATTCTAGCAGAGATTCAATCACTGATTACACCGACTGTTTTTGGAAATGCTAAACGGACGGTAAGTGGTTTAGATCATAATCGAGTATCACTAATTATGGCTGTTTTAGAAAAAAGAGCCGGTATGTTGCTACAAAATCAAGATGCCTACTTAAAAGCAGCTGGTGGAGTGAAATTAGATGAGCCTGCTATCGATTTAGCGATTGCGATGAGTATTACATCTAGTTATCAAGAAAAAGAAACACGTCCAAAAGACTGCTTTATCGGTGAAATAGGACTTACAGGAGAGGTAAGAAGAGTTAGTCGGATTGATCAACGAGTTCAAGAAGCTGCAAAATTAGGTTTCACTCGTATTTTTATTCCTAAAAATAATATTGGTGGATGGACATTTCCTAAAGATATTGAAGTCGTAGGAGTATCAACCATTACAGATAGTATTCGAAAAGCTTTTGATACTAAATAAAATGGAATAAAAGGTATAGTCTCTTTATTAAAATTAAAGTAAAGGCTATACCGGTATTGAAAAAGGAGGATTATTTTGGCTAAAAAAATTATTATGGGAATATTTGTATTAATTGGTGGAAGTATCGGAGCAAGTTTTTTACCATTAATATGGGATATTTTTAACGTTTCAAATCAATTTATGGACTATAGCTTTGTGAATATTGTGATTGGTGCTATTATATTTTTATTGATTTCTCTTCCTACCACAAAGTATATCGAGCAAGGGATTAAAAAAATAGAAGTATTATTAAGTCAGCAAAGTCTTACTTACTTATTGTTCGGGAGTATTGGAACAATTATAGGGATGGTGTTAGCTTGGTTAGGTAGCCTTTTCTTAATCGGTTTATCATTGCCGTTCATTAGTAGCATCTTACCGATTATTTTAATGTTTATTTTTGCTTATCTTGGTTTTCGCATTGGTACAACTAGACGCGAAGAGTGGCAAAAGATGTTTCAAACAAAATCTAAAAGGAACGTAGAATTAGAAGAAGAAAATCAGTTATTAGAAAGAAAGTCAGACGAAACCTTTAGGAAGTACAAAATTTTAGATACGAGCGTAATCATCGATGGTAGAATTTATGATATTGCTAAAACAGGTTTTGTTGAAGGAGTATTACTGATACCTAATTTTGTTTTACAAGAATTACAATATATTGCAGACTCTTCTGACAGTCTTAAACGTGTAAGAGGACGTAGAGGATTAGATATTTTGAATGCTTTGCAAAAAGAAAATGATATGGATGTCGAGATGTACGATGGAGACTTCGAAGATATTGCAGAAGTTGATACCAAATTAATCAAACTTGCGAAACTTTTAGACGGAGTAGTTGTTACTAATGATTATAATTTAAATAAAGTTAGTGAGTTTCAAAACGTACCTGTATTAAATATCAATGAACTAGCTAACGCTGTAAAACCGGTTGTAATACCTGGAGAACAGATGACTGTAATGGTTGTTAAAATTGGAACAGAACGCAACCAAGGAGTAGCTTATCTAGATGATGGGACAATGATTGTAGTAGAAGATGGTCAGCACTTTATGAATAAGACAATTAATGTCGTTGTAACAAGTGCACTTCAAACGGCTGCAGGCCGTATGATTTTCGCAAAACCAGTTCATTCCCAAAAAGGAATTAAAGAAAAAGAATAGGAGCCTTGTGATGAACAAAGACTATGAGCTGATTTTGCTAGCAGCAGGTCATGGAAAGCGCATGGGAACTACGGGAAATAAAATCTTGTTACCACTTTTAGACGAGCCGCTAATTGTTTATCCGCTAAGAACTTTTTTAAAGGATACGAATTGCTGCCATATCATTATTGTGGCAAAGAAAGATGAAATACCTTTATTAGAAGAATTAACTAAAAAAGAAAGTGTTTTATCAGCTATTCCTTTTACCTTTGTCGAAGGTGGAACTGAGCGTCAAGATAGTGTGAATTGTGGATTGAAAAAGTTAAAAAATACAAAAGGTTTTGTTATGATTCATGATGGAGCCCGACCTTTTATTGAAAATCATTTAATCGACCTTTTAAATGAAATTGTTTACCAAAAAAAAGCAGCAATTTTAGGCGTCCCTGTTAAAGATACAATTAAAAAAGTTGAAAACAAGCAAGTCGTAGAGACGATAGTACGTTCAGCTTTGTGGCAAGTGCAAACGCCTCAAGCATTTAGCAGCCAATTAATACTTAGGGCACATAAAATAGCAAAGGTAGATCATTTTTTAGGAACAGATGATGCGTCACTTGTGGAACGTCTTGGCGAAAAAGTCACAATGGTACCAAGTAGCTATGATAATATTAAAATAACGACACCTGAAGACTTGGTCATTGGTGAAGCGATAGTGAAACACCAGCAAAAAAAGCACAAGGAGCAAAAGATGCAAAGAATTGGGCAAGGGTACGATACTCACCAGCTGGTAAAAGGGCGTCCTTGTATAATTGGTGGTGTAAAACTGCCATTTGAAAAAGGTCTTGCTGGTCATTCCGATGCAGATGTTTTAATTCATGCGATTATTGATGCGTTACTAGGAGCTGCAGGAAAAGGTGACATCGGACAGTTATTTCCTGATACAGATTCAACCTTTAAGGGTGCAAACTCTAGGGAGTTATTGAAACAAGTTTATAAACAATTGATAGATGAAAAATTCAGCATCATTAACATAGATGCAACAATTTTGGCAGAAAAACCAAAGATGCAACCCTATTTAAAGAAAATGCAGGAAAATATAGCATTTGATTGTCAAATAGATGCAGAACGTGTTAACGTAAAAGCGACAACATCTGAAAAAATGGGTTTTGTCGGAAGACAAGAAGGTATTGCAGCATTGGCTATTTGTTTACTTGAAAAAAATACTATTTAGAAATGAGGAAAAAATCATGACGAAAAAAGTTCGCGTACGCTATGCACCAAGCCCAACCGGAAATTTACACATCGGAAATGCTCGAACAGCTTTGTTTAATTACTTATTTGCTAAACACAATAATGGTGACTTCATTATAAGAATTGAGGACACAGACCAAAAACGCAATATTGAAAATGGTGAAAAAAGCCAATTAGATAATCTGAAATGGTTAGGAATGGATTGGGATGAGAGTCCGGAAAAACCAGGTAAATATGGCCCATATAGACAATCTGAAAGACGATCTACTTATGATCCGCTAGTTGATCAATTACTAATGGGAAGCCGTGCGTACAAATGTTACTGTTCTGAAGAAGAACTAGAATCAGAACGTGATGCACAACGCAATCGTGGAGAAATGCCTCACTATGGTGGGAAATGTGCTAACTTATCTCCTAAAGAGCAAAAAGCTAAAGAAGCCGACGGTATTGAACCTGTTATTCGTTTTAGAGTTTCACCAGAAAATACCTATAGTTTTGAAGATATGGTAAAAGGAACGATTACATTTGAAGCAAGCAGTGTTGGTGGAGATTTTGTTATTGCTAAACGTGATGGCATGCCAACCTATAATTTTGCTGTAGCAGTAGATGATCATTACATGGAAATTACTCATGTATTACGTGGAGATGATCACATTGCTAATACGCCTAAACAACTGATGATATATGAGGCATTTGGTTGGAAACCTCCTACTTTTGGACATATGACTTTAATCATTAACAGCGAAACAGGTAAAAAATTGAGTAAACGTGATGAAAGCATTTTACAATTTATTGAGCAATACCAAGATTTAGGTTATTTACCAGAAGCAATGTTTAACTTTATTGCTCTACTTGGTTGGTCTCCAGTTGGAGAAGATGAAATTTTCAATCAAGAAAACTTTATAAAAATGTTTAATCCAGATCGCTTGAGCAAGTCACCAGCAGCATTTGATCCTAAAAAGTTAGATTGGATTAACAACCAATACATGAAACAAACGGATTTAGAAACAGTAACGAAGCTGGCTATGCCTCATCTAGTTAAAGCAGGTTATGTAGAAGAAAATTTATCTGATGATAAAAAAGAATGGGTCCAAAAAGTGATTGGTTTGTACCATGATCAAATGAGTTATGGTGCTGAAATCACAACATTGGCTAGCTTATTTTTTACAGAAACACCAGAACTAGACGAAGCAGCAAAAGAGATATTAGCTGGAGAAACAGTTTTAGAAGTCCTTCATGCATTTGATAAAGTTATTTCAGAATTAGAAAATTTTGATGCTGTTAGTATTAAAGCAGGCATTAAATCTATTCAAAAAGAAACAGGTATTAAAGGAAAGAACCTCTTTATGCCTATTAGAGTTGGAGTAACAGGACAGGTTCACGGTCCTGAGCTACCTGAAACGATTGAATTACTTGGTCTTGAAAAAACAAAGGCGCATTTACAAACAGCTATTTCTCATCTTTAAATCAACTAGAAAAAACAATCAAATAAGTTAAAAACTGTGACGAAAAAGAGCAACGTTTAAAAAGACTAAAGAGAGTCTACGTTGGTGTGAGTAGATGTTTTTAAAAAGTGAAGTGCTTCTTTGAGTTGTGAGAGTGAAAAAAGTAGGTATCAACCGTTAATTTGTCCAATACAATCAGATAAGTAAGAAAGATTTATTTATATTGATAGAAGTGAAATAAAAAGGTGGATTAACGCTAACAGCGTCTTTTATAAAGATAAAAGGCGCTGTTTTATTTTTATTTAAACGTGTGGAGGGATACAATGAAACGAATAAGAGAAGATCTTAAGACAATTAGACAAAAAGATCTTTCTGTTAAAAGTACGCTTGAAATCATTCTAACTTATCCTAGCTTTTATGCTATTTTATTGCATCGTTTGGCTCATAAATTATACTTAAAGCATAACTATTTACTTGCACGCATATTAGCTAATTTTTCTAGGTTTTTAACAGGAATTGAGATTCATCCAGGAGCGATTATTGGAAGAAGATTGTTTATTGATCATGGAATGGGAGTTGTAGTAGGAGAAACAGCTATTATTGGCGACGACGTTGTCCTGTTTCATGGAGTAACCCTAGGTGGAACAGGAAAAGATAAAGGGAAAAGACATCCAACCATTGGCAATAATGTCTTACTTTCAGCTCATGTCCAAGTTATTGGACCCATAACTATTGGAAATAATACTAAAATTGGAGCATCAGCTGTTGTGTTAAAATCTATGCCTGCAGACATAACCGCTGTCGGAATGCCAGCTGAGATAGTAAGATGGCATAAATAGCCAGTCAACTATCTAGTGCTTTTTAAAGTGAGGAGATTAATAATGATAAAAATATACAATACTTTAACAAGAGAAAAAGAAGTTTTTACTCCGTTAGAACCGGGTAAAGTAAAGATGTATGTTTGTGGTCCAACAGTGTATAATTACATCCACATTGGGAATGCTCGTAGCACAGTAGCATTTGACACGGTGCGACGCTATTTAGAATACCGGGATTATGAAGTGAAATTTATCTCTAACTTTACAGATGTGGATGATAAAATCATTCGTGCAGCTAAAGAACTTAATGTAACAGCTCCAGAAGTAGCTGATCGTTTTATTGAGGCTTACTATAAAGATACTAAAGCTCTAGGTGTTGGAGACGCAACGGCTAATCCGCGAGTTATGGATAATATTCCTGAAATAGTCGATTTTATAGCGGTTCTAATTGAAAAAGGATACGCATATATTGTTGATGGAGACGTGTATTATAGAACCCGCAAATTCAAAAAATATGGTAGATTAAGTGGAATATCTATTGACGAATTAGAAGTTGGAGCTAGCAATCGAACAGAAATGAGTGAGAATAATAAGAAGGAAGATCCTTTAGATTTTGCTTTATGGAAGGCTGTTAAAGCAGATGAAATCAATTGGGAAGCTCCTTGGGGATTCGGTAGACCAGGTTGGCATATTGAATGTTCAGTGATGGCAACTAAATACTTAGGTGACACCATCGATATTCATGCAGGAGGACAAGATTTATCTTTTCCCCATCATGAAAATGAAATAGCCCAAAGTGAAGCTAAAACAGGTCATACATTTGCTAATTATTGGATGCATAATGGATTTGTAACGATGGACAACGAAAAAATGAGTAAATCACTCGGGAATTTCGTGCTCGTGCATGACATGATAAAAGAAATGGACCCTCAGATTTTACGATTCTTTATGGCTACTACACAATATAGAAGACCAATTAGTTATAACGAAGCGACAATTGAAGAGGCTAAAACAAACTTAAATAAATTGAGAAGATCATACGATAATGTTTCTTACCGCTTAGCAGATGCGTTGAAAGTTTTACCTAGCGACTTAGATTATTTAAAACAACTAACAGGTATAAAAAAACAATTTATTGAAGAAATGGATGATGATTTTAATTCGGCAAACGGGATTACAGTCATTTATGAATTAGCAAAATTAATGAATATCTATAGTGAACAAGATGACGTTTCAGAAGCAGTTTTAACAGCTATGCTTTCACAATTCGAAGAGCTGATGCAAATTTTTGGTATTACTTTTGGCACAAAGGAACTAGTTGATAATAAAATTGAAGAATTAATAGAAGAAAGAAATACTGCACGATTAAATAAAGATTTTAAACGTAGTGATGAAATTAGAGATTTATTAAAAAAGGAAGGAATTATTTTAGATGATACCCCACAAGGAACAAGATGGAGAAGAAAACAATAAAGAAGAAATGAAAAAAGATTGGTCTTTATTAAATGGCCTAGCCTTAGCATATGTAGGAGATGCTATTTATGAAATTTATATTCGTGACCATCTAGTTGAAGTTGGATTTACACGTCCCAATCAATTGCATAAAACAGCAACGAAATATGTTTCAGCTAAAGCGCAAAATATGCTGATGCATGAAATGTTAGATGAAAAAGAGTTGTTGACTGAAAAAGAAATCGAGATGTATAAGCGTGGTCGAAATTCTAAAAGTCATACAACAGCAAAAAACGCTGATATTATCACGTATCGTACCTCAACAGGATTTGAAGCGTTAATGGGATATTTGCATTTATCAAAGCAAACAAAACGACTGGAAGAACTAATCAATTGGTGTATTCACACTGTGGAGGTAAAAAATAATGTCCAAAGATAAACGTACATTTAATAAACAAAATATCAATCAAAAGAGACCATCTAAACCTGTTAGAGCTCGAAGAGAAGAAAGTGCTCCGATTGAATCTATGGAAGAAGAAGAACAACAGCAAGATTTAGTTGCAGGTCGATTACCTGCAATAGAAGTCTTAAAATCTGAACGAGATATCAATAAAGTCTTTATTCAAGAAGGACTAAGCGGATCTAAAATGGATGAAATTCAAAAGCTAGCTAAAAAAAGAAACGTTCAAATTTCTTATGTGCCAAAAACAAAACTAGACCGATTAGTAGAAGGTGTGGTACATCAAGGAGTAGTTATCGCTGCTGCAGCATTTCAGTATGCAACAATTGATGATTTGTTTGCTGCTGCTGCAGCAAAAGGAGAAGATCCGTTCTTTATTATTTTAGACGGTGTAGAAGATCCTCATAATTTAGGTTCCATTATGCGTACAGCTGATGCAAGTGGTGCTCACGGAATTATTATTCCTAAAAGACGCGCTGTTGGCTTAACCGCAACGGTTGCTAAAGCTTCAACTGGGGCAATAGAGCACGTTCCTGTAGCCCGAGTAACGAATTTAACTCAAACAATTAATGAATTGAAAGAACGAGGCATTTGGTTTTATGGAACAGATATGGAAGGTCAAGATTACCGTAAATGGGAAACAACTATACCATTAGCTTTGGTAATCGGTAATGAAGGAAAAGGAATTACTCGTTTGGTCAAAGAACAGATGGATGGGATGTTAACCATACCAATGACAGGTCATGTTCAAAGTTTAAACGCCAGTGTTGCCGCAAGCTTGTTGATGTATGAAGTTTTCAGAGGTCGCCATAAGATTTAAATGATAAAATGATGAGGAAAGGGGGGATAAATTTCATGAAAAAAGAATTGTTAATTATTGATGGATATAATATGATAGGTTCGTGGCCAGAATTAGTGAAATTAAAAGACAAAGATAAGATGGAAGACGCTAGAGAACTATTGCTTCATGAATTAGCGAATTATCAACAATATACAGGTATTGAAACCCGTATAATATTCGATGCTCAACTTGTTCCTGGTATCCAAAAATCATATAAAAAATACACATTAACTGTTGTTTTCACGAAAGAAGGAGAAACCGCGGATAGTTATATTGAAAGGGTTATTGGAGAAGAAAATTTGTTAATTACGCAAGTGACAGTTGCAACAAGTGATCTTGCGGAGCAATGGTTGGTTTTTCAAAAAGGAGCACTACGTAAATCTGCTAACGAACTCTATAAAGATTTACAAATAGCTAAAAAAGCTATTGCTTCAGATGCAAAAGAATATCATTTCCAGCAATATCGTCGTAACTCGCCATGGAACCGCCTTCAACTAGATAAACTGGAAAAATTGAGAGATGATTTAACTAAAAGATAAATGAGGTTTATCTCATTTTTTAGAAACTTTCGAGAATAGTAGACTCAAAATTATTTTTTGAATTTTACAGTTCATTATCTTAAGGAGGAAAATAAATGCTAGAGAACGATGACCTTTTTACACAAATGAGTGATAACGAAATAATAGCGGTTATAAAAAATGGAGATAATACTCCTTTTGATGTTATTTTTAAGCGCTACCATGCTTTATCTATAAAGATAACGAAAGATTTTTATTTAAAAAGTTTTGAATCAGATGATTTTTTACAAGAAGCTAGAATGGTTTTTAATAAAACCATTCACACGTTCGATAGTGAAAAAGGTCACACGTTCGGCAATTTTTATAAATTAAACTTAAAACATCATATATACAGTCTTGTCCGTAAAGATATGGCTAAAAAAAGAATAATTGAAAAGAATGCTGAGTCATTAGAAGAAATGCTTGAAAGTCAGCAAGGTATGCAATACATACTACAAGGAAAGGGTCAACTTCCAACAATCGAAATTCTTCAAGTTCGAGAAAGACTAGCTGATTATCAAGACACATTATCAGAATTTGAGCAACGTGTATTTTTAGATTTTATTCACAATAAAGATGTTGAGGCAATATCAGTTCACTTAAATTGTGATACTTTACGAGTTAAGAATGCGTTAGATCGTTGCAAACGTAAACTAAAACAACTACTTGAATGAGAACAAGGGCTAAAAATGAAAGCGTGTACTTTTAAAATAAAGTAAAATCAGATAAGCAAAAAACGTCTACTATTCTTGCAAGTTTTTAAATAATAAGAGCCATACAAAAGATAAACGTCTTTTGTATGGCTCTTATTATTTGTTTTTTTGATATCACCTAAATAGGACGATCTAATAAAGATAAGGTTATTTTTTTTATTTGTTCTTTTTCTTTTTGATCAGGTAACAGATCTATTCGTTTTATTGCTTTTTGCGTATATTTTCTAGCTAATTGTTTTGCTTTTTCTAAACCACCTAATTTAATAACCAACTGTTGAATTTCTTTAGCATCTGCTTCAGTTAATCTTTCTTGTTTATCTATAAGTTCTCCCAAGCGAAGATTTTTTTCTTGAAGAGCAAAAATTAAAGGGGCAGTATAGATACCTTGACGAACATCTTCTAAAACAGGTTTCCCAAAGACAATAGCGGTTTGAGAATAATCTAAAATATCATCAATTATTTGGAAGGCCATTCCAATATGACTACCAATATAATAACCATTCCTAGAAAATTTTTCGGATTTTCCACCATTTAAGGCACCTGAATAACAAGCAAGAGCAAATAATTGAGCTGTTTTTCCAGAAATTTGAGTTAAATAATTTCGAATAGACATATTTTTATTGTAGCGTAAATACATTTGGTCTAACTCACCCATTAGAATACGTTCCATACCGCGAGTATTTACTTCGATTTGTTCCGTTGTATCAGCATAGTTAGATAAAAGACGAAAACAAACAGTAAAGAGATAATCTCCAGCATAGACAGCGACATCTTTTCCATATTGAGACTGAAGACTAGGTGCTCCTCGTCTTAGAGGAGAGTCATCAACAATGTCATCATGAATTAATGTGGCTGTATGGAGTAGCTCGACTGCAGCAGAAAGGGCAAGTGTTCGATCGACTTGTTGATTTTCACCAAATTTTGAGAAAAGTAGGGTATAGGCTGGGCGGATCATTTTTCCGCCATGATATATACTCTCTAGAAGTACAGATTCGATTTCTTTATTGCGTAAACGAATTTGGTCAGCCATTAAGTTTGTGACCGATTCTAACTCTACTTGCAAATCCGAATAAGGTTCCCAGAAGGAGGACACAGGCATCCTCAACAACTCCTTTCTATGTTTAGGTAAGTGGACTATTTTTTAATCACTCACTTTATCGTAATAAATAACGTTGAATTCCCTGAGTGTTTGAACATGTTCCATTAAATAATTAGCTGCAATTCCGATGGCAATACCAGATAAAATACCCATAAAGGATAAGATCGGTAAATAGAGCATAACAGTCCACGTTTGCGAGATCCAACTGGCAACAGCTAATTGTCCAACATTGTGTAAGATTCCTCCAGTAGCACTAATTCCGATAATACTGACACGTTTTGGTCCCAATTGTTTCACCGCTGACATGCCTAAATAACTTAATAGGGCACCAGCACAGCTGTATAGAAAAGTAGAAAGAGTGCCTCCTAATAAAGTTGTCATAATTAAACGAATCCAAACAACAGTAAAACTATCTTTGAAAGGAAGAGTGAACAATGCGATGATGGTAATTAAGTTAGCAATTCCTAATTTTGCTCCAGGAGCAAATGCGAATGGGAAAGGAATGCTTCGCTCAACTAAACCCAAAATAACAGCTTGAGCAGCTAACAAAGCAATGTAAACAATTTTTTGGTTTTTTGTCATCGGATTAGTTTCCCTTCTTTTTTCGAAATTAAAATAGAGTGAAGGCAGATGTAAACTGCACCCACTCTATTCGTGTAAAACCTATGCTTTTTTATTATACAATGAAGACGGTGTTCCATACCACCATTTTCCTGCTATTTTTTGAAACCATGGAATAATGTAGTAATCTAGACCGAATGCGCGTCCAGAACCATTCATTAATGCAATAGCAACAAAAATAAACCAAATATTAACCCAATAAAACATTCCTGATAAAGAAAAGCTTGCAACGAGAACAATTGTTAAAGCACTTAACAACCAAACAAGTAATCCACCAATAAGAGCTAATCCAATTGCAATTTCAAGAAGTGTCATTACTTTTTGAAAAATTAAAGCTACTTCTGGTGTAGGAATCATAACTTTCATAATGCTTTCAAACCACTCAGGTGCTTTTGTGAAGACCATCATCGGCTCTTCTCCATAAGCATAGCTTAAGCCAAAGATTGGTTTGGCTGCCTCGGCTTCTGTGTAGGCTGCTGAAGCACCGGCTGTAGCGTCTTGTAACCAAGGGAAGGGAAGGGCAACTTTACTACCAAACCAACTATCGGTTCCGAATAAACCAAAGGCCTTCTTAATCCCTTCAAAAAGCCACATGCTACCATAAAAAATCCGTAATGGAACACTCCAAAGAACATTGCCATAACGTGATAGATGACCGCGGAATATGTTTCTTTGGTCTTTAATATGAAAGAATTCGTGGAAGATATATTGTGTTGCATAATAACCAGAACGAATACCAAAGAAGTAATACAAGTTAACTAAATGTTTCATTAAAACAGCAAGAAATCCACTTAAATGAATAACGTCTCCTAAATGAGCAACGCCATAAGTTGAACCTATTGAGACCATAAATCCTTGGTATTTACCTGAATAAACTTTCTTTTCTGTTTGTTCAATATCAGCAATAATATTGTCAGCAGCCGTATGACCAGTTTGTTCAGCAGCTTGAACAATTTGAGGTGTTGGTGTGTCTTTAAATTCTTCATAATAAACTAAATCTCCAACAACGTATACTTGCTCTAGTCCTTTAGCTTCCATATATTCGTTAGCTACTAAGCGACCTGCGCGGGCTGTTTCCATCTCAAAACTTTCAGTATCTGTATTGGCTTTAACGCCAGCAGTCCAAATTAAAGTGTGTGTCGGTATTTTCTCATTTGATTTTAAAACAATATGATCTGATTCAACAGCAATAATAGGAGAGTTTTTCAATAATTGAATCCCTTTTTTAGCCATATAAACTTCAGCTTTATCTGCATCTTTACGAGAAATCATGTTTAGAATAGTTGGAGCAGCTTCAACGACCATTAAATTAATTTCAGAAGGATCAATTTTATTGTCTTTAGCTAGTCTCTTCTTCCAATCCATTAATTCGCCAATCATTTCAATTCCTGTAAAGCCGGAACCACAAACAACAAAGTTCAACATAGCTTTTCGCTTAGCAGCATCTCTTTCAATAGCAGCAAGAGCAACCGTTTCTTCTATATGATGTCTGATTTTTAAAGCATCATCTAAAGACCAAAGTGTAAAGGCATTTTCTTTTACCCCAGGAGTTCCAAAATCGTTCGGCTCTCCACCCATACCTAAAACAAGGTAATCAAAAGGAAACGCACCGTTTTCAGTTAAGACCATTCTGTTGTCATGATCGATTTCAGTTACGTTATCTGTAACTAAGGAAACATTTTTTAAGCGACAAAATAAGCGTTGTAAATCAAATTTAATAGCTTCTTCTTCCACTCTACCACCGGCTACTTCATGTAACTCAGTCATGTAAGTTTGGTAAGAATAGCGATCAATCAGAGTTATGTTTACCTCCGAATTTTTTTTGAAACGTTTAGCTAATTTCTTTGTAGTAGCGATACCTGCAAAACCTGCACCAACAACAACAATATTTTTTGAAGTCATTCTTTCCACTCCTTATTAGTATAATAATAGTTAAATAAATAAAATACCCATTACAATTAATGGGATAAGTACAAAATGAATACATCAAGTTAGTTAAGTAATTCACAACCTATGTAAAAGTAAGTATACTAAAAAATAATGCTTTTGTCTATATTCATTTAAGTTTAAAAAAATAAAAAGTGAAATAGAGTGTTTTTTTAAAAAAATTGTGAAAAATATATACAACTAAATAATAATCGGTTATACTACTTGTAGATGCTCTTTCTTTATTTGTGAATAAGGTTTCAATCCAAGTGAGAGCAGACTAAAAAACAGGGTGGTAAATCATTATGGAAATTAAAAAAGGATTTAAGTTAGTATCTGTTATTTTTGCATCGACAATTATTTTAGCTGCTTGCGGGAACGATGACGCAGCAAAAGACGAAAGTTCAGAAGTAGCTTCAAGTGAAGTTATGTCGAGCGAAGTAGCCGTTGGAGAATTACAAGATGGTACATATAAATTAGAAGAGAAAAACTTAGATGAAAATGGCTGGAAAGTTGATTTTTCACTGACGGTAAAAGACGGGGAAATTACTGAATCAAATTATGATTCTCTTAATAAAGAGGGTAAATTAAAAACAGAAGATGAAGGCTATCAAGCAGCAATGGTAGAAAAAGTAGGAACAGGCCCTGCTGATTATACGCCTCAATTAAACGATGATTTAGTAGCTAAAGGTGATCCAACTGAAGTTGAGGTTGTTACAGGAGCAACTCACTCATCAGAATCATTTAAAACATATGCACAACAATTAGTTGATGCAGCTGAAGAAGGCAATACAGAAACAATCGTAGTAGACAATAAAGTAGAAGAAAAATAAAATTTTCTATTAATTTAATAAACTAAATGGACAAGGTCTTAGATTAATTTCTGGGACCTTGTTGAAATTTCATCTTCACTTTAATCAGTAATTTTGATAGGATTGTCTAAACTAAGCAAAGGAGCGAACGCATTGAAAGCTAAAAAGAATTGGGACTGGTTACTTCTTTTATTTAGTGTAGGACTTATTATTTCTGGTTGCAGTACAAAAGAGAAAAAAGAAGAAAGTGATTTAGCGAGTGAACCATACACCAGAACAGAATTTTTAATGGGAACAGTAGTAAATGTGAAGATTTACGATGAGGGTAAGCAAGAAGTTTTAACAAGTGTTTTTGACCGAATTGAAGAACTATCTGAAAAAATCACAGTAAATGACGGGGCATCTGAAGTTGAAAAGATAAATGAACAAGCCGGTATCGGGCCAATGGAAGTTTCTGACGATGTTTACTCCTTATTACAAGCTGCGTATGGATACAGTAAGGATAGTGATGGTACTTTTGACATGACAATTGGTCCATTAACAAGCCTGTGGCATATTGGATTTGATGATGCTAAAAAACCGGCTCAACCCGAAATTGAATCGTCATTAGCTTCAATAGACTACAAAAAAGTAATGTTAGATGACGAGCAACAAACCATTTTTTTAAGAGATAAAAATATGCGTTTGGACTTAGGTGCAATTGCAAAAGGGTATATTACTGATGAAGCAGTAAAGGTTTTGAAAGCCAACGAAGTAGATACAGCAATTGTTGATTTAGGAGGCAATATCTATGTTTTGGGAAATAGCCCTCGAGCTAAAGGCGCTGAATGGAATGTAGGGATTCAAAATCCTTTTGAGGTACGTGGCGAAATAGTGGGATCGATTCCACTGAGCGATAAAACGATAGTAACATCAGGCATTTATGAGCGTTTTATTGAAGTAGATGGGAAAAAATACCATCATTTACTTGATCCGAAAACAGGATATCCTTTTGAAAATAGTTTAGCTGGAGTTAGTATTATTGCAGAAAAATCGATAGACGGTGATGGACTTTCAACGGAAGTTTTCTCTAAAGGGTTAGAAGGTGGGCTAGACTTTATCAATCAAAGCAAAGATATAGAGGCTGTTTTCATCACAAAAGATAAGTCTATTTATTTATCTGAAGGACTTGAAGGTCTCTTTAGGCTAAATGACGATGAGTTTACTTTAGAAAATGAACAATAAAAAATTCACTATTAGCTGTAGGAAAGAAGGAGTACGTCGTTGACACTAACTGTTTTTTTAAAGCTTGTTGAAATACAAACAAAAATTGCTAGTTTATTCCCATTTTTATTAGGTGCTTTATTTTCTCGTACCTATTTTAAGTCTTTTAATTTAGTGAATACACTCATATTTTTTACAGCGATGCTGCTATTTGATATGACGACAACAGCTATTAATAATTTAATGGATTATCAAAAAGCCAAAGATACGACCTACAAGAAAGAAGTCAATATCATCGGACAAGAAACTATTTCTGAAAAAGTAGTTAAACGACTAATCATTTTCATGTTAAGTAGTGCTTCAATGTTAGGAATTTGGTTGGTTTATCAAACGACTATTCTGTTGCTCTTTATGGGAGGAGCTTGTTTTATTGTAGGTATATTTTACACATTTGGCCCGGTACCAATCTCAAGAATGCCATTAGGAGAGATCCTTTCCGGCTTGGTTATGGGGTTTGGGATTTTCTTTATTACAGTTTATGTTAATGTAGAATCAAGCGTATTATTAGACTTGATTTTTCAAGGAACAACCTTTCTTTTGATAGGGAACTATCTCGCTATTATTAAAATAGCATTTGTTTCACTCCCGACAGTCTTTTTAATCGCAAACATTATGTTAGCCAATAATATATGTGACTTGGATCAAGATATTGGGAATCATCGATATACATTGCCATTTTATATAGGAAAAAAAAATGCTATTTTATTATTTAATCTATTAATGTATGGTTCCTATGTCGTTATTATTCTAGCAGTAGCTTTCAAATTAATGCATCCCATAGTACTGCTGATTTTAGTTACAGTTATTCCAACTAAGAAAAATCTTCATGAATTTAACCAAGAACAGATAAAAGAAAAAACATTTTCTGTTGCAATTAAAAATATCTCTATTTTTAGTGTAGCAGAAATTCTATTGTTAACGGCTAGTTTACTGTTCGTTCATTAGCTGGGAAATCTGGTGTTATTTCAAAAAATAAAAAGAATAATTGACACTTCAGCAAAGGGGTGTTAAATTTAATGAGATTTCACTCGCTAAAATAGAAAGTATAGGTGAAAAAATGACTGTTAAAAAATCTGCCCTAGCTTGTTCGGTTTGCGGATCTAGAAACTATTCTAAAAAAGTGAATAGTGCTGGACGTACGGAACGACTAGAAGTAAAGAAGTTTTGTAAATATTGCAATCAACACACAATGCATCGTGAAACGAAATAAAAAATAGTTTAATGAATTTTTCGGAGGGAATAGACATGAGTAAAATAAAAGGTTTTTTAGGTGGCGTAAGTCGTGAAATGAAAGCTGTCACTTGGCCGACAAGTAAAGAATTAAAAAGAAACACAATTATTGTGTTTGGAGTTTGTCTGTTATTTGCGATTTTCTTTATGGTTGTTGACTTCGGAATTGATTCTATTCTTGATTTTATTTTATAAAACGACCAAATTTACTGGCGAGTTTGCCTAGAAGATGGTATACTAACCACAAATAAAGGACTTGCCAAAACCTTCTTAATCTTAACGAAGGTTTTTTTGTTTGACTTAAACTAACGACAAGGATTGACGATAAAAACAAATGGATTAATGAATAGATAGGAGAGATAATAGTGGAACAAGTTGAAATTGAAAAACATTGGTATGTTTTGCACACTTATTCAGGTTACGAGAATAAAGTAAAACAAAACATTGAGTCACGTGCAAATAGTATGGGAATGGAAGAGTATATTTTCCGCGTTGTTATCCCTGAAGAAGAGGAAACAGAAAAGAAAAATGGTAAAGATAAAGTAACAATGAAAAAAACATTTCCAGGTTATGTACTAGTAGAGATGATCATGTCTGATGATTCTTGGTATGTGGTCCGTAATACTCCAGGTGTAACTGGTTTTGTCGGTTCTCATGGAGCGGGAAGTAAGCCAGCACCGCTATTAAAAGAAGAAATTGAAGTTATCTTACGTCGTTTAGGAATCAGCTCACGCCATAAAGAAATTGAATTCGAAGTAGGCGAGTCTGTTACGATTATTGAAGGTGCTTTCAGTGGAATGATTGGTAAAATTACTGAAATCGAACAAGAAAAAGCTAAATTAAAAGTAAATGTTGAGATGTTTGGTCGCGAAACAAGCACAGAGCTTGATTTTGAACAAGCAGATAAACTTTAAAAAAGACTAGTAGCCTTTTGTGAAAAGTGATAAAACCAGAATAAATGGTTTCTTCTCATTTTGCAAAAGGTTTTTGTCTTCATTCTGATAGAATAGGCAGCTTTATTCTTAAGAGTAAGGACGAGTTAGAAAAGGAGGAACGTTATGAAGGTTCTCATTTTGTGGTTAGCTAGTTTAGTTAACGAAATACATGATCAAATCTCTTTACGAATAGGGATACAAATGACAGATAAAGAATTGCATTTCTGGGTAATTGGACTAGTAGGTATCGCATTTTTTCTATTAGTTTATCCCGTGTTTAAGTGGATTGACAAGTTTAAATTTAAAACAACGATTCTAGCATTTATCTATACATTTACTGTAATGGTTGTTTTAGTTTTTGCGATTGAAATCCAACAAGCCATTACCAATCGAGGGCAAATGGAGTTTAGTGATGCTGTAATAGGGCTTTGGGGATTTATAGTACTCTTTTTTGTCTACAGTGTAGTTGCAGGAATTATTTATGGTTTCGTCCAATTCATAAAAAGACCTAAAAATAAAACAACTACTAACAATTCAACAACATCTTTGAAAAAATTTCGATCAAAATAAAAAAAAGTGAATTAAGACTTGTTGTATGGCATTAAAGATGCTATAGTCAATTAGTACGTTTTTACGTATGAACAAATGTGGGAGGGGAAATCTTAGCCCCATTAACCACATCGCGGACTCATTCAAGGAGGTATGTCACGTGGCCAAAAAAGTTGTTAAGTTAGTTAAATTGCAGATTCCTGCAGGAAAAGCAAGTCCAGCTCCACCAGTAGGTCCAGCTTTAGGTCAAGCGCAAGTGAACATCATGGGATTCTGTAAAGAATTCAATGCACGTACGCAAGATTTAGGTGGATTACTAACACCAGTTGTTATTTCTGTATATGAAGATCGTTCATTTACATTTGTTACAAAAACACCGCCTGCGGCTGTTTTGCTTAAGAAAGCTGCTGGTATTGATAAAGCATCCGGTGAACCAAACAAGAAAAAAGTTGCAACTGTTACAAGTGCACAAGTACAAGAAATTGCTGAAACAAAAATGCCTGACCTAAATGCTGCAACTGTTGAAGCTGCTATGCAAATGGTAGAAGGTACTGCACGAAGCATGGGAATTACTGTCGAAGGTTAATCCCGAAATACGCTTCTCAGTGTCTCTCGTCTAGAATAAGACGAGGATCAAGTGGGAGGTAAAACCGCTATAACCACAATCAAGGAGGAATAAAAACATGGCTAAAAAAGGTAAACAATATTTAGCAGCTTTAGAAAAAGTAGATGTTGAAAAACTTTATACTGTAGAAGAAGCTGTAGCTTTGATAAAAGAAACTAGTTTTGCTAAATTTGATGAAACAATTGAAGTAGCATACAGACTTGGTGTAGACCCTAAAAAAGCTGACCAACAAATTCGTGGGGCAGTTGTTCTTCCAAACGGAACAGGTAAAACACAAAAAGTTTTGGTTTTCGCTAAAGGCGACAAAGCAAAAGAAGCAGAAGCAGCTGGAGCAGACTATGTCGGCGAAGCTGAATTAGTTCAAAAAATCAATGGTGGATGGTTTGATTTTGACGTTGTTGTAGCAACACCAGACATGATGGCTGAAGTTGGTCGTTTAGGACGCGTTTTAGGACCCAAAGGTTTAATGCCTAACCCTAAGACAGGTACTGTTACGATGGATGTTACTAAAGCAATCAATGAAATTAAAGCTGGTAAAGTTACTTACCGTGTAGACAAAGCAGGAAACGTTCATGCTCCTATCGGAAAAGTATCATTTGATACAGCTAAATTAATTGAAAACTTTGGTACAATCAATGACACAATGCTTAAAGTGAAACCATCAACTGCTAAAGGTCAATATATTAAAAATATATCAATCACTAGCACATTTGGACCTGGTGTTAAAGTTGACGCTAATACATTTGCATAAAAAATAATAAATGTCTTGACCTAGACGATTTGTCTTGTTAAAATCGTCTAAGTTAAGTACTATTACCGAAGACAGTAGGTGGCTTTATGCCTTAAATTCCTGCCGAGGATGATATGTGAAAGCATACAACACTCCCTCTATGTCTACGGTGACATGGAGTTTTTGCGTTGTGCAAACGATTTAAGTTGGCTACACGAAAAGATTCCATCAATCGATCGGGAGGTGAAAATTTAATGAGTCAAGCAGCAATCGCAGAAAAACAATTGCTTGTTGAAACAGCAACGACACAATTCCAAAATGCAGCATCAGTTGTAGTAATGGATTACCGTGGATTAACTGTTCAAGAAGTAACTGAATTACGTAAACAATTACGTGATGCAGGTATTGTGATGCAAGTAATCAAGAATTCTGTTTTAAGCCGTGCAGCGCAAGCAGCAGGTTTAGAAGGAATGGACGATGTGTTCAAAGGACCTACAGCTATTGCTTTTAGTAATGAAGATGTTATTGCACCTGCAAAAATTATTGCAGAATTCGCTAAGGTGGCATCAGCTTTAGAAATTAAAGGTGGCGTAATCGAAGGCAAAGTATCATCAGCAGAAGAAATGAACGCTCTTGCAACATTACCAAATCGCGATGGTTTACTATCAATGTTACTATCTGTACTTCAAGCTCCAATTCGCAATACTGCTCTTATTATCAAAGCAGTTGCAGAATCAAAAGAAGAAGAAGTAGCTTAATAAAAAAAACCGTTCTTTTGGCAATATGAAAAGAAAAAGTACTAAAAAAAACTAACCAATAATGGAGGAATATAACAATGTCATTAAACATTGAACAAATCATTGCTGATTTGAAAGAATCAACAGTATTAGAATTAAACGACTTAGTAAAAGCTATTGAAGAAGAATTTGGCGTAACAGCTGCAGCTCCTGTAGCTGCTGCTGGTGGAGCAGAATCTGCTGCTGCTGAGCAAACAGAATTCACAGTTGAATTAACAGCTGTTGGAGACGCAAAAATTAAAGTAATCAAAGCTGTTCGCGAAGCAACTGGCTTAGGTTTGAAAGAAGCTAAAGCTTTAGTTGATGGAGCACCTGCAGCAATTAAAGAAGATATCTCTAAAGAAGACGCTGAAGCAATGAAAGAAGCTCTTGAAGCTGCTGGCGCAACTGTAACAGTTAAATAATTCAACCACTTACGTTGAAAACTTTTGAGACACGCAGTTCGCTGCGTGTCTTTTTTAATCATAAAAAGTGAAACAAGGAGTTTTTTAAAATGGCAGATCATTATTTTACGAACAAACCCAATACTGAAAGTGAACAGTCAGCTTGGACATATAAATTACGTGGACAGACATTTAAATTTGTAACAGATTTAGGTGTTTTTTCTAAAAAAACAGTCGATTTTGGCTCTCGTTTGTTAATTGAAACGATTGACTTAGAAAATATGGTAGAAGGCAATATTCTAGATGTAGGCTGTGGATATGGACCGATGGGACTTTCGTTAGCTAGAGAAGCCTCTGAAAGAATGGTTGAGATGGTAGATGTTAATGAACGTGCGTTAGGTTTGGCGAAACAAAATGCTTCTAACAATCGGATTAACAATGCAAAAATCCATCTTTCTGATATTTATCAACAAGTAGAAGGTGATTCTTTTGCAGCAATTATCAGCAATCCGCCCATCCGTGCAGGGAAAAAAGTCGTTCACGAAATATTGACAGGATCTTTTGATCGTTTAAGAACGCAAGGAACATTAACTATCGTCATTCAAAAGAAGCAAGGAGCGCCTAGCGCAAAAGAAAAGATGATAGAGACCTTTGGAAATGCAGAAATTTTAATAAAAGATAAAGGATATTGGATTATTCAAAGCATAAAAAATTAAACTAGAGAATGAGGCGATTTTAATTTCGTCTTGACCGTTTGATTTATTTGATGTATAATAATCTAATGCAATCAGTGTGTAGATTAGAATAAGAGTGTTCTGAAATATTGTCCAGAACACGCTTTTTAACGAAAACAAAAGAAAATGTGATTTTTATTTTAAAGTTCACGACTCTTTTGGTTTTTTTTTGTCAAAAAATAGGTTAATTTACACGATGTTACGTAATGTTAATATTTGACATTTAAATGTAATATAAGTAAAGGAACTAATTTTGATTTTCTAAAAAGCACATTCAAAACAATTTTAAGGGGTGAATAGGTTGGCAGGCCACTTAGTAAATTACGGAAAACACCGTACACGTAAAAGTTTTGCGCGAATCAGCGAAGTTTTAGAACTTCCAAATTTGATTGAAATTCAAACCAATTCCTACCAATGGTTCTTAGACGAAGGCTTACGCGAGATGTTTAAAGACATTTCTCCGATAGAAGACTTCGCAGGAAACCTTTCATTAGAGTTCTTGGACTATCAATTACAAGAGTCAAAATATACAGTTGAAGAAGCTCGTTCTCATGATGCTAATTACTCAGCGCCTATTTATGTAAAGTTACGTTTAATTAATAAAGTGACAGGAGAAGTTAAAGATCAAGAAGTTTTCTTTGGCGACTTCCCACTGATGACAGATATGGGTACTTTTGTTATCAACGGAGCTGAACGAGTCATTGTTTCTCAATTGGTTCGTTCACCAGGTGTTTACTTTAATAGTAAATTAGATAAGAATGGTAAAGAAAATTTTGGAACAACTTTGATTCCAAACCGTGGAGCATGGTTAGAGTATGAAACAGATGCAAAAGATATTTCTTATGTCCGCATTGACCGTACGCGTAAAATTCCTTTATCTGTTCTAGTTCGTGCATTAGGATTTGGTTCAGATGATCAAATTCTTGAAATCTTTGGTGCTAACGAGAGTCTTCGTTTAACAATAGAAAAAGATCTGCACAAAAATGCAAGTGACTCACGTACAGAAGAAGCCTTGAAAGATGTCTATGAGCGTCTACGTCCAGGTGAACCTAAAACAGCTGATAGCTCAAGAAGCCTATTAACTGCTCGTTTCTTTGATCCAAAACGCTACGATTTAGCTAATGTAGGTCGTTACAAAGTAAACAAGAAGTTAAACTTAAAGACACGTCTATTCAATTTGACATTGGCTGAAACGCTGATTGATCCAGAAACTGGTGAAATCATAATGGAACAAGGTACACTTTTAGATCGTGATCATATGGATATTTTAGATCCTTATCTTGATGCTGGTTTAAACAGCGTAACTTACTACCCATCAGAAGATGCAGTAGTAAAAGAGCCTATTTTATTACAAGTTGTAAAAGTAATCTCTCCAAAAGATCCTGAGCGTGTAGTGAATGTTATTGGAAATAGCGTGATTTCAACAGAGATAAAAAATGCCACACCTGCTGATATCATTGCCTCAATGAACTACTTCTTTAATTTACAAGAAGGAATCGGTCACGTAGATGATATTGACCATTTAGGTAACCGTCGTATTCGTTCAGTTGGTGAATTATTACAAAATCAATACCGTATTGGTTTGTCTCGTATGGAGCGTGTGGTTCGTGAAAGAATGTCTATTCAAGATATGGCAACTGTTACACCACAACAATTAATTAATATTCGTCCAGTCGTTGCAGCAATTAAAGAGTTCTTCGGTTCTTCTCAATTGTCACAATTCATGGACCAAACCAATCCTTTAGGCGAGTTAACACACAAACGTCGTTTATCAGCCCTAGGACCCGGTGGTTTGACCAGAGACCGTGCCGGTTATGAAGTTCGAGACGTACATTACTCGCATTATGGCCGTATGTGTCCAATCGAAACGCCTGAGGGACCAAATATTGGATTGATTAACAGTTTATCAAGTTATGCTAAAATAAATAAATTTGGTTTTATTGAAACACCTTATCGTCGTGTAGACCGCGAAACAGGTAAAGTAACCAATCAAATTGATTATTTAACAGCTGATGAAGAAGATGCTTATGTAGTAGCTCAAGCAAATGCAAAATTAAATGATGATGGCACATTTGCGAATGAAAATGTTCTTGCTCGTTATGTTGAAGAAAACTTGGAAGTTCCTATTAGCCGAGTGGACTATATGGACGTATCACCAAAACAAGTAGTTGCTGTTGCGACAGCTTGTATTCCTTTCTTGGAAAATGATGATAGTAACCGTGCTTTAATGGGAGCCAACATGCAACGTCAAGCGGTTCCTTTGGTTAATCCGCAAGCTCCTTTAGTTGGAACAGGTATGGAATACGTAGCTGCAAAAGACTCAGGTGCTGCAATTATCTGTCAAAATGATGGAATAGTTGAATATGTTGATGCTAAAGAGATTCGTATCCGTCAAAGCAATGGTGCACTAGATAAGTACGCTGTTACAAAATTCCGTCGTTCAAATGCTGGAACTTGTTACAATCAACGTCCAATTGTTGCTAAAGGCGATCGCGCAGATAAAGGCGAAATTTTAGCAGACGGTTCTTCAATGGAAAATGGGGAAATGGCATTAGGTCAAAACCCATTAGTAGCCTTCATGACTTGGGAAGGATACAACTATGAAGATGCGATTATCATGAGTGAACGTTTAGTTAAAGATGATGTATACACTTCGATCCATATTGAAGAATATGAATCAGAAGCTCGTGATACAAAACTTGGACCTGAAGAAATCACCCGTGAAATTCCAAACGTCGGAGAAGATGCATTAAAAGATTTAGATGAAATGGGTATCATTCGTATTGGTGCTGAAGTACGTGATGGCGATTTATTAGTTGGTAAAGTAACACCTAAGGGAGTAACTGAACTTTCTGCTGAAGAACGCTTATTGCATGCTATTTTTGGAGAAAAAGCTCGTGAAGTACGTGATACTTCTTTACGTGTACCACATGGTGGAGGCGGAACGGTTCATGATGTGAAAATCTTTACACGTGAAGCTGGCGACGAATTATCTCCAGGAGTAAATATGCTTGCTCGTGTGTACATTGTTCAAAAACGTAAAATTAATGAAGGGGATAAAATGGCTGGACGTCATGGTAATAAAGGGGTTGTCTCTTTAATCATGCCAGAAGAAGATATGCCATTTATGCCTGATGGAACACCAGTAGATATCATGCTGAATCCATTAGGAGTTCCTTCACGGATGAATATTGGACAAGTATTAGAGTTACACATCGGTATGGCTGCTCGTCAATTGGGTATCCATATTGCTACGCCAGTATTCGATGGAGCAAACGATTCAGATGTCTGGGAAACGGTTAAAGAAGCAGGAATGGCTGCAGATGCTAAGACTGTTTTATATGATGGAAGAACAGGACAACCATTTGATAATCGTATTTCTGTTGGTGTGATGTACATGATTAAGTTAGCCCACATGGTTGACGATAAATTACACGCACGTTCAACTGGACCTTACTCTTTAGTTACACAACAACCATTGGGTGGTAAAGCTCAATTTGGTGGACAACGTTTTGGTGAGATGGAAGTTTGGGCACTTGAAGCATATGGGGCAGCTTATACGTTACAAGAAATCCTTACCTACAAATCGGATGATGTTGTTGGTCGTGTGAAGACTTATGAAGCTATCGTTAAAGGTGAACCAATTCCTAAACCAGGAGTTCCTGAATCATTCCGCGTACTAGTTAAAGAATTACAAGCATTAGGATTAGATATGAAAGTATTAAATGCTGATGACGAGGAAATCGAACTACGTGACATGGATGATGACGATGATATTGTAAACATTGATGCTTTAAGTAAATATGCTGAAGAACAAGAAAAAGTTCGTGCAGACGCAGCTGAACAAGAACGACTAAAAGACTAAGATGCCTTGTGCTCTATCCAATTCTTTAGAGAAATGAAAAGATAATTTTTTATTTCTCTAAAGAACTAGAGTGCAAAGTGTATTTAAAAAGAATCAGAAAAAAGAGAGCAAGATAGGGCAGCTCGAAAAAAATAAAGGGAGGTAGGCCCCTTGATAGACGTTAATAATTTTAATAGTATGCAAATAGGCTTGGCCTCTCCAGATAAGATCCGCAGTTGGTCTTATGGAGAAGTAAAAAAACCAGAAACCATTAACTATCGTACATTAAAACCTGAACGTGATGGACTATTTTGCGAACGTATTTTTGGACCTTCAAAGGACTGGGAATGTGCTTGTGGAAAGTACAAACGGATTCGCTACAAAGGGATTGTTTGTGATCGCTGTGGCGTTGAAGTTACTCGTTCTAAAGTACGTCGTGAGCGTATGGGACACATTGAACTAGCAGCACCAGTTACTCATATCTGGTATTTCAAGGGAATTCCAAGTCGAATGGGACTTGTCTTAGACATGAGCCCACGTGCACTTGAAGAAGTCATTTATTTTGCTTCTTACGTGGTTACTGAACCTGGAAACACTCCAATGGAAAGAAAACAGTTATTGACTGAAAGAGAATACCGTGAACGCCGTGAACAATACGGAAACGAATTCCAAGCTGCAATGGGAGCAGAAGCAATCAAGCAGTTATTAGATGACGTAAACGTAGAAAAAGAAGTTGGCGAGCTAAAAGAAGAACTAAAAACAGCTCAAGGACAAAAACGAACACGTGCTATTCGTCGCTTGGACATTCTAGAAGCATTCCGTAATTCAGGAAATCAACCATCATGGATGGTTATGGATGTTATTCCAATTATTCCTCCAGAAATCCGCCCGATGGTTCAATTAGAAGGTGGCCGTTTCGCAACAAGTGACTTAAATGACTTGTATCGTCGCGTTATTAACCGTAATAACCGTTTAAAACGTCTATTAGACTTAATGGCTCCAAATATTATTGTTCAAAATGAAAAACGGATGTTACAAGAAGCCGTTGATGCTTTGATTGATAATGGTCGTCGTGGTCGCCCTGTTACTGGCCCAGGAAATCGTCCTTTAAAATCGTTGTCTCACATGTTAAAAGGGAAACAAGGACGTTTCCGTCAAAACTTACTAGGAAAACGTGTTGACTATTCTGGTCGTTCCGTTATCGTAGTTGGTCCAACTTTGAAAATGTATCAATGTGGCTTGCCAAAACAAATGGCTATTGAATTATTCAAACCATTTGTTATGCGTGAATTAGTTGCTCGTGATATTGCTAGCAATATTAAGAATGCTAAACGCAAAATTGATCGTCAAGATGACGCTATCTGGCCTGTTTTAGAAGAAGTTATCCGTGAGCATCCAGTACTATTAAACCGAGCACCGACACTGCATAGATTAGGTATTCAGGCATTTGAACCTATCTTAGTAGAAGGTAAAGCAATTCGTCTTCACCCATTAGTTTGTGAAGCGTATAATGCCGATTTTGATGGTGACCAAATGGCTGTCCACGTACCATTAAGTGACGAAGCGCAAGCCGAAGCACGTATGTTGATGCTAGCTGCTCATAACATCTTGAATCCTAAAGATGGTAAACCAGTTGTTACTCCATCACAAGATATGGTTCTAGGTAACTATTATTTAACAATGGAAGAAGAAGAACGCGAAGGCGAAGGCATGACATTTAGTAGTTTAAATGAAGCTTTAATCGCTTACCAAAGTGGCTATGTACATTTACATTCACGCGTTGGTATTCGTTCAATTGATATTCCAGGTAAACCATTTACTGAATGGCAAAAAGATAAAATGTTAATTACAACAGTTGGTAAATTAATTTTTAACGAAATCATGCCAAATGAATTCCCATATTTGAATGAGCCAACACAAAGCAACCTTGAAGTTGCAACACCAGACAATTATTTTGTTGAAATGGGTACAGATATTCCAGCTCACATTAAAGAGCAGGAACTAGTCAAACCATTTAAGAAAAAAAATCTAGGTAATATCATTGCTGAAGTCTTCAAGCGATTTAAAATTGCTGAAACGTCAAAAATGTTAGATAAAATGAAAGACTTAGGATACAAGTATTCTACAATTGCTGGAATCACTGTTGGTATCTCTGATATTGTTGTTTTAGAAGAAAAACAACAGATATTAGAGGAAGCTCATGGTCAAGTAGATAACATAACAAAACAATTCCGTCGTGGTTTAATCACGGATGAAGAGCGTTATGAACGTGTTATCGCTGTTTGGAATGCTACAAAAGATCGTATCCAAGTCAGACTGATGGAAAGTCTGGATGACCGTAACCCAATCTTTATGATGAGTGACTCTGGTGCCCGTGGTAACATTTCCAACTTTACTCAGCTTGCTGGTATGCGTGGATTAATGGCTGCACCGAATGGTCAAATCATGGAGTTACCTATCACATCTAACTTCCGTGAAGGTCTTTCTGTCTTAGAAATGTTTATTTCTACCCATGGAGCTCGTAAAGGAATGACTGATACGGCTCTGAAAACAGCTGACTCAGGTTACTTGACTCGTCGTTTAGTAGATGTAGCGCAAGATGTTATCATTCGTGAAACAGATTGTGGAACAGATAGTGGACTTGAAATCATGGCAATTAAAGATGGCAATGAAGTTATTGAACCTCTTGAGGAGCGTTTATTAGGTCGTTACACTCGTAAAGCAGTTGTTAACCCTAATGATGGAACAGTTATCATTAAGAGTAATGAGATTATCACAGAAGATATTGCTAAACAAATCATTGATGCCGGTATTAAATCAATTACGATTCGTTCAGTCTTCACATGTAATACGAAACACGGTGTATGTAAGTACTGTTATGGTCGTAACCTAGCGACTGGTTCTGAAGTTGAAGTTGGTGAAGCAGTTGGAACAATCGCTGCTCAATCAATTGGTGAGCCAGGAACTCAATTGACAATGCGTACATTCCATACAGGTGGAGTTGCTGGGGATGATATTACTCAAGGGCTACCTCGTATCCAAGAGATATTTGAAGCTCGTCATCCTAAAGGACAATCTGTCATTACAGAAGTAACAGGAGAAGTTATCTCAATCGATGAAAATCCTGCAGATCGTACTAAAGAAGTAACGATTAAGGGTGAAACAGATACACGTAGCTATCAAGTTCCGTTTATTTCACGCATGAAAGTTGCTGAAGGAGACATAATTGAACGTGGTACTCGCTTAATTGAAGGATCAATTGATCCTAAACAGTTATTAAGCGTAAGTGATGTTCTATCTGTTGAAAATTACTTGTTAGGCCAAGTTCAGAAAGTATACCGTATGCAAGGGGTAGAAATCGGAGATAAGCATATCGAAGTAATGGTTCGTCAAATGTTGCGTAAAGTTCGTATCATGGATCCAGGTGAAACGGATGTTTTACCAGGTACTTTAATTGATATTCATGACTTTACAGAAGAAAACAATAAGACGTTAATGGCCGGTGGCGTACCAGCTACAGCTCGTCCAGTCTTATTAGGAATTACAAAAGCATCATTAGAAACAAATAGTTTCTTATCTGCTGCATCATTCCAAGAAACGACTCGTGTTCTAACAGATGCTGCAATCCGCGGCAAGCGTGATCCGTTACTAGGATTGAAAGAAAATGTTATCATCGGTAAAATTATTCCAGCTGGTACTGGAATGGCTAAATACCGTAAAATGGAACCTAAAGGTGTTGGCGTTGTAAGCGAAAATGTTTACAGCATTAATGACTAATTAAGGTGAAGTAAATTAAATCATAAGGTAAAGCAGTTCGATTGATTCTTAGAATCAGTTGGACTGCTTTTTTTATTTTGAGAAAGAAAAGACGAACATTAAGTTATTAAGATTCGTTTAATATTAACTAAGTGCTGCATTTTTTCTTGACATAAATGATTCTTTCGATGAAGATGAATCTACTAATTCTAAAAAGAAAGGGTTTTCAAAAGACGTTTATATAATGAGAATGTACAAAATTTTACGAGGTAGGAAACTAGAAGAGCGGAATTCTTTTTTATCCTTTTATAAAATAAAGAACAAAACAATTTTTGATGAAATATAAAAAAAGATTGGGGGGTCCTACAAGTGGCTCATAAAGAAAAATCAGGTTATTTAAATTTTAGTAACTATCCGCAAAAACCACACGGAGGAAAGCTAGTTGATCGAGTTCTCGTAGGAGAAGAAAGACAAGAGGCACTGAAAAGAGCCGAATCACTTCCAAGAATTATGATTGATTTAGAAGCTGTCATCACGGTAGAAATGATTGCTATTGGTGTTTTGTCTCCAAACGAAGGATTCATGAACGAGAAAGATTATAAATCAGTCTTAACGAAAGGCAGATTAGAAAATGGAACAATTTGGCCTGTACCATTGAGTTTCGCACCGAAAGGAAAACAAAATGAAGAGATGATTCGTTCATTAAAAGAAAATACTGAAGTAGCTTTAATAGATGAGCAGAATACAGTTATTGCGTTACTTTTGGTACAAGATATTTTTGACTACGACAAAGAATTTCGTGCATTCCACCTATTTGGTACGACAGACCGTGATCATCCTGGTGTAGATGCTGTTCATCGTCGGATGGGCGATGTTGCTCTTGGAGGGCCAATTCAGTTAGTCAATCGTGCTAATTGGGGACCGTTCGAAGATATTCGTATGGAACCAAAAGACACATGGTATACATTTTACGAAGAGAAGAATTTTCGTTCTGTCGCTGGCTTTATTACGGGAGCGAATCCGTTGCATCGTGGACATGAGTATATTCATAAAAATGCGTTAGAAGAAGTAGATGGACTGTTGATTCAGCCACTTGTCGAAATGGCAAAGAGAGAATATACACGTCATGAGTACCGTGTGATGTCTTATAAAAGTGTTTTAGAAACCTATTATCCCAAAGAACGTGCAATTCTATCTCCTCTTCGCGTAACCTATATTTTTGCAGGGCCTCGCGAAACAGTGTTGCATGCCTTAATCATGAAAAACTATGGGTGCACACATGCCTTAATCGGACGCGATCATGCAGGAATTGGCGATTACTATGATAAGTACGCTAGTCATTCAATTTTCGATCAGTATTCGCCTGAAGAGATGGGAATTGATATTCGCCTTTACCACGAAGTATTTTATTGTACACGTTGTGATAATCCAGCCACAAGTCAAACCTGTCCGCATGATGAAAATTACCGGATTAATATTTCTGGAACAGGTATTCGCGAACTTTTACGCCATGGAATCATGCCACCAAAAGAAATTATTCGCCCTGAATCTGCCCGAATCGCTATCCAAGGTGTTCAACCAAAAGGATTAGATGAAACTTACGAAGCGATGGCTCCAGTGGGAAAAACACTAAGTAAGGTATTTCCCTACTATACCGAGCGTTTTGGAATCGGTGGAGCAAAGCGTTATAAAAAAATCGCTATCGAGGATTTAACGAATTCAGACTTGTTACTTGCGAACATGAATGCGCGTGATCATGCAAGCAGTGTCTATCAAGGTGTATTTGATGAATATAGCCATGCTGCTGATACAAATAGAAAGATGCAATTTCCGTGGATAGAAGAAGCACATTTAAATATGAAACGCCAACAAGAAATTCTAATTCAAGATTTAAAAAAGAAAGCAGAACTAGCTTCAGATGTAGCTTCTGATGAATTTATGTATCAGGATAAAGAAGAAACACAGCGAGAATTGGATGCAGCTTATCAAATTCTAAATGATCTTCCATCAGCTCTAACTAAAAAAGATATTGACTACCGGACGTGGAATACTCTGCCATATGCTCGGTATCATGGAGACGAGGAATTAGAGGGGCCAAAAGAAACTAAAGAGGAAGAGGAGTCAGTATTAAAAAAAAAATAGACTTAGTGTAATTAACCTATCTAAAAAAAGAAGCGAGATTCTTATTTTCGCTTCTTTTTTTTAATAGGATAAGTATTTGCGGATTTAGATAGTTAAAAGACTACTGAATTAAAAATTTAAAAAAGTACAATCTCGTGGAAATGACGTAGTCGTAACATAGTTAGATGTATCATATAAATAATTATAAAATCGAGTATAAAATAGCTTGAAATTTTTCTCCATAGAGTGCAACAATAAAAGAGGCTAAAAAGATAGCAGGTGCAAACGGGAAATGTGTTTTTATTGAAAAGTTTTTGAGAGTAAAAAGAGCCAAACCGACTACTAAACTAATTAGGCAAGCAATAAATAAGATGAATAAAGTTAATTCGTAACCAAAAAATAGGCCTAAGATACCAAAAAGTTTCACATCTCCACCTCCTAATCCTTCGTCAGTAAGACAATAAAAAATGTAGAAAAGTAAAAAAATACTGAAACTACTAATCAAATAGTAAGCTAAGGATAAAGGATGAAACCATAATCTAAAAAACAATGTAAACAAAAAAAATAAAAGCATTAAAGAATCAGGTAGTAAAAAATAAAAGCTATCGCTGATACAAAAAATAATACCGAAAGAAAGTAAGAAAAGAAGCGAAAAACATTCTATAGGCTGATTGGAAAATTGATAGAAAATTAAGACGAAGAGTAACCCAGTTAACGCTTCAGTTAGAGGATACAAAAAAGAAAAGGAGATATGGCAGTGACGGCAGTGGCCTTTTAAAAGAAAGTAAGAAAAAATAGGAATAAGGTCAAAAGGGTTGAGAACGTGATAACACTTAGAACAAGACGAACGCGGATAGATAATAGATTGACCGATTGGAATTCTCAATCCAATAACTATAAAAAAAGATCCAAAACAAGTTCCAATTAGCCAAATAAAAAAAAGCAAGAGTAGATTTTCCATTTTTTTACCTCAATTTCTTATCAAAATAGCTTGTCAGCTAAAATGTACGTTAAAGCATTTAAAAAGATTTTTTTAAAAAAAAGAAAAAATGATAAGATTTGTTGACAAAGGAAAAATGACGTGGTATGATTCACAAGGTGCTTTTGTATACAGATTCCTATCTATCGGTCGTTCTGACTGGTACAATGGCCAAACGTTCCACAAACAAAGCTGGTTGCGATTTGCAGCACTATTTTTTTGCTGAAAAAAGAACCGCCTGGATGTGTGGACTAGAAAAGATAAATACAGGGAAGGAGGAAATTACCAATGCCTACTATTAATCAATTAGTTCGTAGCCCTCGTAAATCTAAAGTCGGAAAATCAGAATCTCCTGCTTTGAATAAGGGATACAACAGTAAAAGAAAGAAACAAACAATCGTAAACTCACCTCAAAAACGTGGTGTGTGTACTCGTGTAGGAACTATGACTCCTAAAAAACCTAACTCAGCGTTACGTAAATATGCACGTGTTCGTTTGTCTAACTTAATTGAAGTAACAGCATATATTCCAGGAGAAGGACACAACTTGCAAGAACATAGTGTTGTACTTATCCGTGGAGGACGTGTTAAAGATTTACCGGGAGTTCGTTACCATATCGTTCGTGGTGCTTTAGATACATCTGGTGTTACAGATCGTAAACAAAGTCGTTCTAAATACGGTACTAAAAAACCTAAGAACTAATCTTTTTCTTAAATTAACTATGCAATCTAAAAAAACTAAAATTATTTTTGAAAGGAGGAATTTGGATGCCTCGTAAAGGTCCTATTACTAAACGTGATGTTTTACCAGATCCGATTTATAATTCTAAATTAGCTACTCGTTTAATCAACCGTTTGATGGTTGATGGAAAACGTGGAAAAGCTGCTACAATTCTTTATAACGCTCTTGAAGTGGTTAAAGAACAAACTGGCAACGATCCTATTGAAGTATTTGAACAAGCAATGAAAAATATCATGCCTGTTATCGAAGTTAAAGCTCGTCGTGTTGGGGGTTCTAACTACCAAGTACCAGTTGAAGTTCGTCCAGACCGTCGTACTGCATTAGCACTACGTTGGTTAGTAAACTATTCACGTCTGCGTGGAGAAGATACTATGGAACAACGCTTAGCTAAAGAAATTATGGATGCAGCAAACAATTCAGGTGCTGCTGTTAAGAAACGTGAAGAAACACATAAAGTAGCAGAAGCTAACAAAGCTTTCGCTCATTACCGCTGGTAAAATTTTCCAACAAAAGGCTTGGTTTTTGTTTTTTGAAGACCATGCCTTTATTGGAAAAAATGTGTTTTTTTTAATACAATAAAAAATCTAAAAGAAAAAGGGGTGTTAGTGCAAAATGGCAAAAAGAGAGTTTACTCTAGAAAATACCCGTAATATTGGAATCATGGCCCATATCGATGCTGGTAAAACAACAACGACTGAGCGTGTTCTTTATTATACTGGCCGTATCCATAAGATTGGTGAAACCCATGAAGGGGCTTCACAAATGGACTGGATGGCACAAGAACAAGAACGTGGTATTACAATCACTTCTGCGGCTACAACTGCAGCTTGGGATGGTCACCGTGTAAACATTATCGATACTCCAGGTCACGTTGACTTCACTGTTGAAGTTGAACGTTCTCTTCGTGTATTAGATGGTGCTGTTGCCCTATTGGATGCTCAATCTGGTGTTGAACCTCAAACTGAAACAGTTTGGCGTCAAGCAACAACTTATGGTGTACCTCGTATCGTTTTCATTAATAAAATGGATAAAACCGGAGCTGACTTCTTATATTCTGTAGGAACGATTCATGACCGTTTACAAGCTAACGCTCATCCGATTCAATTGCCAATTGGTGCTGAAGATAACTTCACAGGGATCATTGACTTAGTGAAAATGAAAGCTGAAATCTATGAAGATGATTTAGGGATTAATATTCGTGAGGAAGAAATTCCTGCTGAATACCTAGAATTAGCTGAAGAATGGCGTTTGAAATTAGTTGAAGCTGTTGCTGAAACTGACGAAGACTTGATGGAAAGATACCTTGATGGGGAAGAAATTTCTCAAGAAGAATTGAAAAAAGCTATTCGTATTGCAACGATAAAAGTTGAATTTTATCCAGTACTTTGCGGATCAGCATTCAAAAACAAAGGTGTTCAATTAATGCTTGATGCAGTTATTGATTACCTACCATCACCACTTGATGTTGAAGCTATTGAAGGTGTACTTGTTGGAGATGAAGAGCGTGTTTTACGTCATGCAGATGACAGCGAGCCTTTCTCAGCTCTTGCGTTTAAAGTTATGACAGATCCATTCGTTGGACGTTTGACTTTCTTCCGTGTATACTCAGGTACTTTACAAGCTGGTTCATATGTTCAAAACTCATCTAAAGGTAAACGTGAACGTGTAGGCCGTATCTTACAGATGCATGCTAACTCACGTAGCGAAATTCCTGAAGTGTTTGCTGGCGATATCGCTGCAGCTGTTGGATTGAAAAATACAACAACTGGAGATACTTTATGTGATGAAAAAGATCAAGTTATCTTAGAATCAATGGAGTTCCCAGAACCCGTTATTCAAGTAGCTATCGAACCTAGATCTAAAGCTGATCAAGACAAAATGGGTGTTGCGTTACAAAAACTTGCTGAAGAAGATCCAACTTTCCGCGCTGAAACTGACCATGAAACTGGTGAAACAATTATTGCTGGTATGGGTGAGTTACACTTGGATATCATTGTAGACCGTATGAGACGTGAATTTAACGTTGATGCTACTGTTGGTGCTCCACAAGTTTCTTATCGTGAGACATTCCGTGGTTCTACTAAAGCTGAAGGTAAATTCGTTCGTCAATCCGGTGGTAAAGGTCAATACGGTCACGTATGGATTGAATTCTCACCAAATGACGAAGGAAAAGGTTTCGAGTTTGAAGATGCAATCGTTGGTGGTGTGGTTCCTCGTGAATACATCCCAGCAGTTAAAGCAGGATTAGAAGCTTCATTAGATAACGGTGTTCTTGCTGGCTATCCATTAGTGGATATTAAAGCAAAACTTTATGATGGTTCATACCATGACGTCGACTCAAATGAGACAGCATTTAAAGTTGCTGCATCAATGGCACTTAAAAATGCTTCTAAAAAAGCAAGCCCAGTAATTCTAGAACCAATGATGGCTGTTGAAATTACAGTTCCTGAAGAATATTTAGGAGATGTAATGGGACATATTTCTGCACGTCGTGGACGTATCGAAGGTTCTGAAGTACGTGGAAACACAACTATCGTTAAAGGAACAATTCCTTTGGCTGAGATGTTTGGTTATGCTACTTCTTTACGTTCTTCAACACAAGGTCGCGGAACTTTCTCTATGACATTTGATCATTACGAAGATGTTCCTAAATCTATTTCTGAAGAAATTATCAAGAAAAATGGTGGAGAAGCGTAAGCTTCTTTGCTAGTTGTTAAGTATTGCTTTTATTAGGAATACTAGGTATACTTTTTACGACTGATGAGATAAATTCAATTTTATTCATCAAAAAATCAAAACTCAATTCGAGGAGGAAATTACTAAAATGGCAAAAGAAAAATATGATCGCTCAAAACCACACGTTAACGTTGGAACTATCGGACACGTTGACCATGGTAAAACAACTTTAACAGCTGCTATTACAACTGTATTAGCTAAAAAAGGATTCAAAAGTACTGCTACAGATTACGCTTCTATCGATGGTGCTCCAGAAGAGCGCGAACGTGGAATCACAATTTCAACGTCTCACGTTGAATATGAAACTGCAGACCGTCACTACGCTCACGTAGACTGCCCAGGCCATGCTGACTATGTTAAAAACATGATCACTGGTGCTGCACAAATGGATGGAGCTATCTTAGTAGTATCTGCTGCTGATGGCCCTATGCCTCAAACACGTGAACATATCCTATTGTCTCGCCAAGTTGGTGTTCCATATATCGTTGTTTTCTTAAACAAAGTAGATATGGTTGATGATGAAGAATTACTAGAATTAGTTGAAATGGAAGTTCGTGACTTATTATCAGATTACGATTTCCCAGGAGACGACACTCCAGTTATTTCTGGTTCAGCTCTTAAAGCATTAGAAGGCGTTGCAGAATACGAAGATAAAATTATGGACTTGATGGCAGCTGTAGATTCTTACATCCCAACACCTGTTCGTGATACTGACAAACCATTCATGATGCCAGTTGAGGACGTATTCTCAATTACTGGACGTGGAACAGTTGCTACAGGTCGTGTAGAAACTGGACAAATCAAAGTCGGTGAAGAAATTGAAATCATCGGAATCCACGAAGCAACTACTAAATCAACTGTAACTGGAGTTGAAATGTTCCGTAAATTGTTAGATTTTGCTCAAGCAGGAGATAACATTGGTGCATTATTACGTGGAGTTGCACGTGAAGATATCCAACGTGGACAAGTATTAGCTAAACCAGGCTCAATTACTCCACATACAAAATTTACAGGTGAAGTTTATATCTTATCTAAAGAAGAGGGTGGACGTCACACTCCATTCTTCGCAAACTACCGCCCACAATTTTATTTCCGTACAACTGACGTAACTGGTGTTGTTGAGTTACCAGAAGGTACTGAAATGGTTATGCCAGGAGACAACGTTACGATTTCTGTTGAATTGATTGCACCTATCGCTATTGATCCAGGAACTAAATTCACTATTCGTGAAGGTGGACGTACTGTTGGAGCCGGCGTTGTAGCAACAATCGAAAAATAATTCATTATTTTATAGCATGAAAGGACTTTGTCAATAGACAAAGCGTGATCAGACTAAAAAAGACCGCATCGAAACCGATGCGGTCTTTTTATCTTTATTTTTAACTAGATAAATGAGCTATACATAGAGATGAAGTAATTTATATTATTTTTTTGCAAACATGATATACTAAAAATCATCAGAAGATGAGGAGAATATAAAATGAAAAAATCTATAGAATTAGACTGGGTTAACTTAGGATTTAATTATATAAAAACAGATTATCGCTACATTTCATATTGGGAAGAGGGAGAATGGGATAAAGGGAGTTTGACTGAAGATAATACCGTGCATATAAGCGAAGGTTCAACAGCATTACACTATGGACAAACAGTTTTCGAAGGAATGAAAGCTTATCGAGCAAAAGATGGCAGTATCAATTTGTTTCGTCCAGAAGAAAATGCGAAACGGATGCAGCGTAGTTGTAGAAGACTATTGATGCCTGTTATTCCGACAGATATTTTTATCGAAGCAATAAAAAAAGTCGTAAAAGCAAATGAAGAATACATTCCACCTTATGGTACAGGCGGTTCATTATATCTTAGACCCTATATGATTGGTATTGGAGATAATATTGGTGTCAAACCGGCCGAAAGTTATTTGTTTTCAATCTTTTGTATGCCAGTAGGTGCTTATTTCAAAGAAGGATTAGTCCCAACAAATTTTTTGGTTTCAGAGTATGATCGTGCTGCCGGAAATGGTACGGGAGCAGCTAAAGTTGGTGGGAATTATGGTGGAAGCTTGCTTCCTGGTAGTTTGGCGCGTGAAAGAAATTTTAGTGACGCTATTTATCTAGATCCAATTACCCATACTAAAATAGAAGAAGTAGGTGCAGCTAATTTTTTTGGTATTACAAAAGACAACCAATTTATCACACCACTGTCTCCTTCAATTTTACCAAGTATCACTAAATATTCTCTATTGTATCTAGCTGAGAACCGGTTAGGTTTAGAAGTAAAAGAAGAAGATGTCTTCGTTAATCAATTAAGTCGTTTCACAGAAGCAGGAGCTTGCGGAACCGCAGCAGTGATTACGCCTATCGGTGGGATACAATATAAAGATGACTTTCATACGTTTTATAGCGAAACAGAAACTGGCCCAATTATAAAGAGATTGTACAATGAATTAACCGGTATTCAATACGGGGATGTTGAAGCGCCAGAAGGTTGGATTATAAAAATCTAAAAGATATCGTTTTCGATAAAAATATAAAAAAATAAGATCGTTTAAGTAGACAAATAAGGGAATATGAGTTAGGATAAGAGACGTTGGCAAAATCTTATCGTAGCTTTTTATACTAGAGAGACAACTTCTACTATAGTAAGAAATGTTATAGATAATTAAGATGTTTTAGTAGAACATCAAAAAATAGTAAAATAAATAAAAAAAGTCTTGAAAAATAAAGATACATCTTGTATAATTGGACAGGTGCAGATTTCATCAAAGAAATCGTACTGGGTATTTCGAAAGAAAACCAACGGCTATGAAACGAGAGGTTGCGACACACCCGGCCGCTTTGCCACGGCGAGTGTATCGGAAAATTTTCGTGGAGCAAAGTCTAATTTCTAAGACTAGGCGAAGGAGGGAAAATGATGGCAAAACAAAAAATTCGTATCCGTCTAAAAGCGTATGAACATCGCATTTTAGATCAATCAGCGGAGAAGATTGTAGAAACAGCAAAAAGAACTGGTGCTAGCGTGTCTGGTCCAATTCCATTACCGACAGAAAGAAGCCTTTATACTGTGATTCGTGCGACTCATAAATATAAAGATTCTCGTGAGCAATTTGAAATGCTTACACACAAACGTGTGATTGATATTATCAATCCAACACCTAAAACTGTTGACGCGTTAACAAAACTTGATCTACCGTCAGGCGTAGATATCGAAATCAAACTTTAATAAAAACTAAAAAAATGGAGGTGTACTCATGACCAAAGGAATCTTAGGCAAAAAAGTAGGAATGACACAAGTGTTTACTGAATCAGGCGAATTAATCCCTGTAACAGTTATCGAAGCAACACCAAACGTTGTTTTACAAGTTAAAACAATGGAAAATGATGGATACGAAGCTGTTCAATTGGGTTACCAAGACAAACGCGAAGTATTATCAAACAAACCTGCAAAAGGACATGTAGCAAAAGCAAATACTGCTCCTAAGCGCTTCATTCGTGAATTTGACGATGTTGAGCTTAGTGAATACGAAGTGGGTAAAGAAATTCGTGTTGATAGTTTCAAAGCTGGAGACATCGTTAACGTTACGGGGACAACAAAAGGTAAAGGATTCCAAGGCGTTATCAAACGTCACGGACATAGTCGTGGACCAATGTCTCACGGATCCCGTCACCACCGTCGTCCTGGTTCATTGGGTGACGCTAACGCAGCGCGCGTATTTAAACAAACATTATTACCTGGACGTATGGGCGGAAACCGTATAACAATTCAAAACCTTGAAGTTGTACGCGTAGACGTAGAAAAAAATGTTATCCTTATTAAAGGTAATGTACCAGGAGCTAAAAAATCCTTAATCCAAATTAAATCTGCTTTTGAAAAAGTAGCTAAATAATTAACTAAGAGAGGAGGAACAAGGAATGCCAAAATTAGCATTATACAAACAAGATGGTACTCAAAATGGTGAAGTTACTTTAAACGACGCTATCTTCGGTATCGAACCAAACGAAAATGTTGTATTTGATGCAATCATCATGCAACGTGCTTCATTAAGACAAGGAAATCATGCAGTGAAAAACCGTAGCGCAGTCTCCGGTGGTGGACGTAAACCATGGCGTCAAAAAGGAACTGGTCGTGCCCGTGCAGGGTCAACTAGATCTCCTATCTGGCGTGGTGGTGGAATTGTCTTCGGACCAACTCCACGTTCATACAGCTACAAACTTCCTAAAAAAGTTCGTCGTTTAGCAATTAAATCTGTTCTTTCTACTAAAGTAATTGAACAAGATTTGATCATTGTTGACGCATTGAACTTTGATGCACCAAAAACTAAAGAGTTTGCACAAGTGTTAAAAAATCTAAACGTTGATACAAAAGTATTAGTAGTTGTTGAAGACGGTAATGATTTTACAATGTTATCAGCACGTAATCTTCCAGGTGTTACAGTAGTAGCAACTGACAACATTAGTGTATTGGATGTTGTATCTCATAACAAAATGATTTTGACACAAACTGCTCTTACTAAGGTAGAGGAGGTTCTTCAATAATGGATGCACAAGACGTAATCAAGCGCCCGGTTATCACTGAAGCTTCAATGGTAGCTCAAGAGGACAAAAAATTTACTTTTGAAGTAGATGTTCGCGCTAGTAAAACAGAAGTAAAAAAAGCAATTGAAGAGATTTTTGACGTTAAAGTTAGAAAAGTAAATATTATGAACGTACGCGGAAAGTTAAAGCGTCAAGGTAAATTTGCTGGCTATACGAAAAAACGTCGTAAAGCAATTGTATCATTAACAGCTGATTCTAAAGAAATCCAATTTTTTGAAGCGTAATTAAAGCTTCGAAATAATATTCAGGAGGGAAAACACGTGGCGATTAGAAAGTATAAACCTACTACAAACGGTCGTCGTAATATGACTGGTTCAGATTTCGCTGAAATTACTTCAACAACACCTGAAAAGACTTTGTTGGAGCCAAAGAAGAGAAATGCTGGTCGTAACAACGATGGTAAAATTACTGTCCGTCACCGCGGTGGTGGCCATAAACGCAATTACCGTGTGATTGACTTTAAACGTAACAAAGACAATGTCATGGGAATTGTTAAAACAATCGAATACGATCCAAACCGTTCTGCAAACATTGCATTAGTGCAATACACAGATGGAATTAAAACGTATATCATTGCACCAAAAGGAATAGAAGTTGGACAACACCTATATTCTGGAGAAGAAGCAGATATCAAGATTGGTAATGCATTGCCTTTAGCAAACATTCCTGTCGGTACTGTTATTCACAACATTGAGTTAAAACCTGGAAAAGGTGGACAATTAGTACGTTCAGCTGGAACTAACGCACAAGTGTTAGGTAAAGAAGGCAAGTACGTATTGGTTCGTTTAAACTCAGGCGAAGTTCGTATGATCTTGTCAACTTGTCGCGCAACAATTGGTTCAGTTGGTAATGAGCAACACGAATTAATTAATATTGGTAAAGCTGGTCGTTCACGTTGGTTAGGCAAACGCTCAACTGTTCGTGGATCAGTAATGAACCCGAATGATCACCCACACGGTGGTGGTGAAGGTAAAGCTCCAATCGGACATGCCGGTCCATTAACTCCATGGGGCAAGCCTGCTCTTGGATTGAAAACTCGTAATAAAAAAGCTCAATCAGATAAATTTATTGTTCGTAGACGCAAGAAAAAATAATTTGAGTAAATCAGCTTAAAGCTGATTTACTACTAGCGGAAAGGAGGTCCAAACATGGGTCGTAGTCTTAAAAAAGGACCTTTTGTAGATGATCACTTGATGAAAAAAATGGACGCATTAGCTAAAAGCGAAAAGAAATCAGTTGTTAAAACTTGGTCTCGTCGTTCAACAATTTTCCCAAGTTTCGTAGGATACACAATTGCTGTCTATGATGGACGCAAGCATGTTCCTGTTTATGTACAAGAAGACATGGTCGGACACAAATTAGGCGAATTCGCACCAACAAGAACATACCGCGGTCACGCTGCGGATGATAAAAGAACTAGACGTTAATATCGAGGGGAGGTATACTCATGCAAGAACAAATTACAGAAGCTAAAGCTACAGCAAAAACTGTTCGTATTGCACCTCGTAAAGTTCGTCTAGTTGTCGATCTTATTAGAGGAAAAAGTGTTGGAGAAGCTATTTCAATTTTGAAATTCACTCCACGCGGGGCATCACCAGTAGTTGAAAAAGTGCTAATGTCAGCTATAGCGAATGCAGAACACAACTACGATTTAGACGTAGAAAACTTGGTAGTTAGCGAAGCTTACGTTAACGAAGGCGCAACGATGAAACGTTTCCGTCCTCGTGCAAAAGGTTCAGCAGCACCAATCTTAAAACGCACAAGCCATATTACAGTAGTGGTATCAGAGAAAAAGGAGGGATAATCTGTGGGTCAAAAAATTAATCCAACGGGCTTACGTGTAGGCATCATCCGTGATTGGGATGCTAAATGGTATGCAGAAAAAGAATATGCTAACTATTTACATGAAGATCTACGTATCCGTGAATACATTGCTAAAAAACTTAGTGACGCTTCAATTTCTCAAATTGAAATCGAACGTGCTGCTAATCGTGTAAATGTTTCACTTCATACTGCTAAACCGGGCATGGTTATCGGTAAAGGTGGTTCAGAAGTTGATTCTCTACGCAAAAAATTAAACGAGCTTACAGGCAAACGTGTCCACATCAACATCGTGGAAATTAAAAACCCTGACTTAGATGCTAAATTAGTTGCAGAAGGTATTACTACTCAACTAGAGAGCCGTGTTGCTTTCCGTCGTGCTCAAAAACAAGCCATCCAACGCACAATGCGTTCTGGCGCTAAAGGAATCAAAACAATGGTTTCAGGTCGTTTAAATGGTGCAGATATCGCTCGTAGCGAAACTCACTCTGAAGGATCAGTTCCATTACACACACTGCGTGCCGATATCGACTACGCATGGGAAGAAGCAGATACTACTTATGGTAAATTAGGCGTTAAAGTCTGGATTTACCGTGGAGAAATTCTTCCAACAAAAAAGAACGCTGAGAAAGGAGGGAAATAATCATGTTAGTACCTAAACGCGTAAAATTCCGTCGTGAATTTAGAGGTAAAATGCGTGGCGAAGCTAAGGGTGGAAAAGAAGTTTCTTTTGGAGAATACGGCTTACAAGCTGTTGATTCACAATGGATTACTAACCGCCAGATCGAAGCAGCACGTATAGCAATGACACGTTATATGAAACGTGGTGGGAAAGTATGGATTAAAATTTTCCCTCATAAATCATACACGTCTAAAGCAATCGGAGTACGTATGGGTTCCGGTAAAGGAGCTCCTGAAGGATGGGTAGCACCAGTTAAACGTGGAAAAATCATGTTTGAAGTTGGCGGCGTATCTGAAGAAGTAGCTCGTGAAGCATTACGTTTAGCTTCTCACAAATTACCCGTAAAAACGAAAATTGTAAAACGTACAGAAATTGGTGGTGAATCGAATGAAGGCTAATGAACTTAAAGAGTTATCCACTGCTGAAATGGTTGAAAAAGAGAAAGAATATAAATCTGAACTGTTCAACTTACGATTCCAATTAGCAACAGGTCAATTAGAAAATACTTCTCGTTTAAGTGAAGTTCGCAAATCGATTGCACGCATTAAAACTGCGTTACGTCAAGCTGAGTTACAAAAATAGTTGACTAGCAAAGGAGGTTACCAAGCAATGAATGAAGAACGTAATCAACGTAAAGTTTATCAGGGCCGTGTTCTTTCAGATAAGATGGATAAGACAATTGTTGTCGTAACAGAAACTCAAAAAAGACATAGTAAATATGGTAAACGTGTTAAATACTCTAAAAAATATAAAGCACATGATGAAAACAACGTAGCCAAAATTGGCGATATCGTAAAAATCATGGAAACTCGTCCATTATCTGCTACTAAACATTTCCGTTTATTAGAAGTTGTACAAGAATCAGTTATTATCTAATTGACTTTAAAGATAAGAAGTCAGTTTTTAAATCCGAAAGGAGGATACTATTGTGATCCAATCAGAATCCCGTTTAAAAGTTGCAGATAATTCAGGAGCACGTGAAGTGCTAGCTATTAAAGTACTTGGCGGTTCAGGCCGTAAAGTAGCTAATATTGGTGACGTAATCGTTTGTAGCGTGAAGAATGCTACACCAGGCGGCGTTGTCAAAAAAGGTGAAGTTGTTAAAGCTGTTATTGTTCGTACCAAAACTGGCGCTCGTCGTGCAGATGGTTCTTACATCAAATTTGACGAAAATGCTTGCGTAATCATTCGTGACGATAAAAGTCCGCGTGGAACACGTATCTTTGGACCTGTTGCACGTGAACTACGTGAGAACAATTTCATGAAAATCATTTCGTTAGCACCAGAAGTTTTATAATATTCAACCATCCACTATAAGGAGGTGCAAGAAAACATGTACATCAAATCAGGCGATAAAGTTAAAGTAATTACTGGTAAAGATAAAGGAAAAGAAGGCATTATTTTAAAAGCTTTCCCTAAAAAAGATCAAGTAATTGTTGAATCAATTAACATGGTGAAAAAACACCAAAAACCTAGTCAATTGAACCCACAAGGCGGCATTATTGAAATGGAAGCTCCAGTTCACGTTTCAAACGTTATGCTAATTGACGCTTCAACAGGCGAGCCAACACGCGTTGGTTATAAAGTTGAAGATGGTAAAAAAGTACGTATTTCTAAAAAAACTGGTGAAGTTTTAGATAAATAAACTATAAGGAAGGAGGGACAATCCGAATGAACCGCCTTAAAGAAAAATATACGAATGAAATTACACCATCTATGATGGAAAAATTTGATTACAAATCAATTATGGAAACTCCAAAAGTTGATAAAATTATTATTAACATGGGTGTCGGTGATGCCGTATCAAACGCTAAAAACCTAGACAAAGCTGTTGAAGAATTAACTGCTATTTCTGGACAAAAACCAATGATTACTAAAGCTAAAAAATCAATCGCTGCTTTCCGTTTACGTGAAGGTATGCCGATCGGTACTAAAGTTACTTTACGTGGAGAAAGAATGTATGATTTCTTAGACAAATTAGTTACTGTTTCTCTTCCTCGTGTACGTGACTTCCATGGCGTAAGCAAAAAAGCTTTCGACGGACGTGGGAACTACACTTTAGGAGTTAAAGAACAATTAATCTTCTTAGAAGTTGACTACGACAAAGTAGACAAAGTCCGCGGAATGGATATTGTTATTGTAACAACTGCTAAAACAGATGAAGAATCACGCGAACTTTTAACACAACTTGGAATGCCATTCCAAAAATAAAAAAAGGAGGCGAACTACGTGGCTAAAAAATCAATGATTGCTAAGAACAAACGTCCTGCAAAACACTCAACTCAAGAGTACACTCGTTGCGAACGTTGTGGACGTCCACACTCAGTTTATCGTAAATTTAGACTTTGCCGTATTTGCTTCCGCGAACTTGCCTATAAAGGACAAATTCCCGGCGTGAAGAAAGCAAGCTGGTAAGACGATACTTGCATAAAGGAGGCTAAAAACAAATGGTCATGACAGATCCAATCGCAGATTTTCTAACTCGCATTCGTAATGCCAATATGGCACGTCACGAATCATTAGAATTGCCTGCTTCAAAAATTAAAAAAGATATTGCTGAAATTTTAAAACGTGAAGGTTTTATCAAAAATGTTGAGTACATGGAAGATGACAAACAAGGTGTTATCCGCGTTTTCTTAAAATACGGAAAAAACAACGAACGTGTTATCACTGGATTGAAACGTATTTCAAAACCTGGTTTGCGTGTTTACGCTAAATCTGGTGAAGTGCCTAAAGTTCTTAATGGACTAGGTATTGCAATCGTATCAACTTCTGAAGGTGTATTCACAGATAAAGAAGCTAGATCTAAAAATGTCGGCGGAGAAATCTTAGCTTACATTTGGTAATATAGATAAATAAACAAGGAGGTGCACAGCTGTGAGCCGTATCGGTAATAAAGTAATCACTGTCCCTGAAAACGTAACTGTTACTCGTAATGAGAATGAAGTTACTGTTAAAGGACCAAAAGGTGAGTTGACACGCTCTTTCAGCCCTGTTATTACAATGACTGTAGATGGTAACGATATTTCTTTTTCACGTCCAAACGACTTGAAAGAAAATCGTGCAATGCACGGAACAATGCGTGCTAACCTAAACAACATGATTGTTGGAGTAACTGTAGGTTTTGAAAAAGCTTTAGAATTAATTGGTGTAGGGTACCGTGCACAATTACAAGGCAATAAACTTGTAATGAACGTTGGTTACTCTCATCCTGTAGAATTCGATATTGAAGAAGGACTGACAGTTGAAGTCCCTGCGAATACTAAAGTTATCATTAAAGGATCAAATAAAGAACGCGTTGGCGAATTAGCTGCGAATATTCGTGCTATCCGTCCACCAGAACCTTATAAAGGCAAAGGAATTCGTTATGTTGGCGAAGTCGTACGTCGTAAAGAAGGTAAAACAGGTAAGTAATTTTCATTACTTAGCTGCTTAAAACTAACAAAAAAGAAAAAGAGGTGACAATTGTGATTAATAAACCAGACAAAAACAAAGTACGTTTGAAGAGACATTCACGTGTACGTTCAAAAATTTCTGGTACTGCAGAGTGCCCACGTTTAAACGTTTTTCGTTCTAATAAAAATATCTACGCTCAATTAATTGATGACGTAGCGGGTGTAACGCTAGCAAGTGCATCTTCATTCGACAACAAAGATATTTCAGGCGAAACTAAAGTGAACCAAGCAACAGTTGTTGGGGAAACAATAGCTAAATCAGCCGTTGAAAAAGGAATTAAAAAAGTAGTCTTTGACCGTGGTGGATACCTTTACCATGGCCGTGTGCAAGCTTTAGCTGAAGCTGCTCGCGAAAATGGACTAGAATTTTAAAAAAAGGAGGAATACCACACATGGTTTACATCGATCCAACACAATTGGACTTAGAAGATCGCGTTGTTTCTATCAACCGCGTAACTAAAGTTGTAAAAGGTGGACGTCGTCTACGCTTTGCTGCATTAGTTGTTGTAGGAGATAAAAACGGACACGTAGGTTTCGGTACTGGTAAAGCTCAAGAAGTTCCAGAAGCTATCCGTAAAGCAATTGAAGACGCTAAAAAGAATCTTATTCAAGTGCCTATGGTAGACACTACGATTCCTCATCAAGTTATCGGACGCTACAGTGGCGGTAACATTTTAATGAAACCTGCTAAAGAAGGTTCTGGAGTATCTGCTGGCGGACCTGTCCGTGCAATCTTAGAACTTGCTGGAGTATCAGACATTACAAGTAAATCTTTAGGCTCAAGCACACCAATTAATATGGTTCGTGCAACAGTTGACGGTTTAATGCAATTAAAACGCGTTGAAGAAGTTGCAAGACTTCGCAATAAATCTGTAGAAGAAATTCTAGGATAAAAGGAGGACAATAAGAAATGGCTAATTTAGAAATCACTTTAAAACGTAGCGTTATCGGACGTCCTCAAAACCAACGTGATACAGTAAAAGCTTTAGGTTTGAGAAAAACTAATAGTTCTGTAGTAAAGCCTGCCAATGAAGCTATTCTAGGTATGGTAAAAACAATTTCACATTTAGTTGACGTTAAAGAAGTCTAAAAAAAGAACGAAATCTTTTATTGAAGGAGGTGCCCAATCTATATGAAACTTCATGAATTAAAATCTGCCGAAGGTTCTCGTAAAGAACGCAATCGCGTTGGTCGTGGATCTTCATCAGGCAATGGTAAAACTTCAGGTCGTGGTCAAAAAGGACAAAACTCACGTTCAGGTGGTGGCGTACGTCTAGGGTTCGAAGGTGGACAAACACCATTGTTCCGTCGTTTACCAAAACGTGGATTTACGAACATCAACCGCAAAGAATATGCAATTGTCAATCTTGAAACATTAAACCGTTTTGAAGATGGTACAGAAGTAACACCAGCATTGTTGGTCGAATCTGGTATCATTAAAGCTGAAAAATCTGGGATTAAAGTTTTGGGTAACGGCCAAGTTGAACGTAAACTAACTGTTAAGGCAAGCAAATTCTCTCAAGCAGCTAAAGAAGCTATTGAAGCTGCTGGTGGTTCAATCGAGGTGATTTAATGTTCACACTGTTGAAGGATGCTTTTCAAGCAAAGGACATCAGGAAAAAAATTCTATTTACTCTTGGTATTTTAGTTATCTTTCGCATAGGAACTCATTTAACGGTTCCTGGCGTAGATGCGTCAGCTTTAAAAGGTCTTGCTGATTCGTCAAATGGCCTTTTCAGCTTATTAAATACCTTTGGTGGTGGAGCGCTAAGCAGCTATTCTATTTTTGCACTAGGTGTTTCTCCATATATCACGGCCTCAATCGTTATTCAACTGCTACAAATGGACATTATTCCTAAGTTTGTGGAATGGGCAAAACAAGGTGAAGTAGGACGTCGGAAATTAAACCAAGTAACAAGATATGTCACAATCGTTTTAGCTTTTGTTCAAGCGATAGGAATTTCTTTTGGATTTAATGCTCTTACAGGTACTGGGTTAATCAAAGATCCTAGTATGTCTACTTATCTTTCTATTGCACTTATCCTTACTGCTGGAACAATGTTGGTTATGTGGATGGGTGAACAAATTACGGTTAAGGGTTTTGGTAACGGAACATCAATGATTATCTTTTCAGGTATCATTGCAAAGATACCATCAGACGTTGTAACCTATTACAACACTCAAATCCGCAATGCAGGAGATGAACTTACAGTAGCCATTTTGTTTACAGTAGCTTTATTGATTGCCATTGCTGCAGTAGTGATTGTAGTTATTTATATCGAAAATGCTAAACGTAAAATTCCTGTACAGTACTCAAAACGAGCAACTGGTAGCAACCAAAGTTCGTTTTTGCCTTTAAAAGTAAACTCGGCTGGAGTTATTCCGGTTATCTTTGCAAGTTCGTTTATTACAACACCACAAACATTATTAGGGTTTCTTAGACAGAGCAATATTGATGCTTCGTGGTTTAACGTTTTAAACACGATTTTTGACTTGAAAGAACCAATTGGTGCAGCTTTGTATACATTGTTGATTGTGCTATTCACTTACTTCTATGCATTCATTCAAGTGAATCCAGAAAAAGTAGCTGAAAATTTACAAAAACAAGGTGGTTATATTCCAAGCGTGCGTCCTGGTAAACCAACACAAAACTTTATCTCAAGAACGTTAACGAACTTGAGTACAGTAGGTGCTATTTACTTAGGAGTAATTGCATTGCTTCCGATTATCGCTTCCAATTTATGGGATTTACCTTCTTCTCTAGCGCTAGGTGGAACCAGTCTATTAATCGTAGTCGGTGTTGCATTAGATTCAGTTAGACAATTAGAAGGTCAAATGATCAAAAGAAGTTACCAAGGCTTTATACAATAAGAAGAACGTGTTGGGGATTATCCTCAGCACCAATTCTTACATTAGTAGGAGGGAAAATGATGAATCTCATTTTAGTAGGTCTTCCGGGTGCAGGAAAAGGAACACAAGCTGAGAAAATTGTTGACACATATCATGTGCCACATATTTCAACCGGTGATATGTTTCGTGCTGCTATCAAAAATGAAACTGCCTTAGGAATAGAAGCAAAAACATTTATGGACAAAGGCGAATTAGTTCCTGATGAAGTGACAAACGGGATTGTAAAAGAACGTTTAGCTGAATCAGATACAAAAGACGGCTTTTTATTAGATGGTTATCCAAGAACGCTTAACCAAGCGAATGTTTTAGAAGGTATTTTAAAGGATTTAAACAAGAAGTTAGATGCTGTTATTTACATTAATGTAAATAAAAACATTTTAATGGAACGTTTAACTGGAAGAATTATCTGTCGTTCATGTGGTGCAACTTATCATAAAGTCTACAACCCTCCAAAGGTTGAAGGTACGTGTGATCGTTGTGGTAAACATGAATTCTATCAAAGAGAAGACGATAAGCCTGAAACCGTTGAAAACCGAATAAATGTTAATCTTGAATCTACAACTACTCTTGTAGACTTTTATTCAAAACGCAATGTCTTGCATACCGTTAATGGTGAAGATGATTTCCAAGATGTGTTCAAAGATATTCAAACAATCATTTCTACTGTTGAATAAAATCAACACTTACTTGATTGAGACTAGTTTTGAGACGTTTTGAACAATATCTCGCATTAGAGTGGTTAGCAGAAATAAGCATAGCGATAGTCTGCAGCAAACTTGTTACTGTATTAATTTTATGGTATAATGTGCCAGATGTTGATTTCTCAATGCTGTTATGTTGTGATATAATTAATAGGTTAAGATGAAACAGAAAAGTGAGGGCTAATGCGCTCACTGTTTATCGCGTTTAAAATGCGAAACACTTTTAAGGAGGTACGAGGCGTGGCGAAAGACGATGTCATTGAAATAGAAGGAACAGTCGTTGAAACTTTGCCGAATGCAATGTTTAAAGTTGAACTTGAAAATGGCCATATTGTATTGGCACATGTTTCAGGGAAAATTCGGATGCACTACATTAGAATTCTGCCTGGAGACAAAGTAACAGTTGAATTGTCCCCATATGATCTAACCCGTGGTCGCATTACTTATCGCTTTAAATAATTGTACTCCGTCAATTAAAATAGGAGGTATAATTCATGAAAGTAAGACCATCAGTTAAGAAAATTTGTGATAAATGTAAAGTTATCCGACGTAATGGTCGTGTTATGGTGATTTGTGAGAATCCTAAACACAAACAACGTCAAGGTTAATCAGTTAAATTAACAGGAGGTGTAATTAAATGGCTCGTATTGCTGGTGTAGATATTCCACGTGACAAACGTGTAGTAATTTCTTTAACATATATATTCGGAATCGGTAAAACAACAGCTCAAAAAGTTTTAAAAGCTGCTGACGTTTCTGAAGAAATTCGTGTAATCAATTTAACAAATGATCAATTAGATGCTATTCGTGCAGAAATTGATAAGTTGAAAATTGAGGGTGACCTTCGTCGTGAAGTAAGCCAAAATATTAAACGTTTGCTTGAAATTGGTTCATACAGAGGTATGCGTCACCGTCGTGGTTTACCCGTTCGCGGACAAAACACGAAGAACAACGCACGTACTCGTAAAGGCCCATCTAAATCAATCGCAGGTAAGAAAAAATAATAATTAAGTAAGGAGGTCAACCTTCATGGTAAAAAAAGTTGTACGTAAACGCCGTGTGAAAAAGAATATCGAAAGTGGGGTTGCTCACATTCGTTCTACTTTTAATAACACAATTGTAATGATCACTGATGTTCATGGTAACGCTGTTGCATGGTCATCTGCTGGAGCTCTAGGTTTCCGTGGATCAAAAAAATCAACACCATTTGCAGCACAAATGGCAGCAGAAACTGCAGCAAAAGTTTGTATGGAAAATGGTATGAAAACTGTAGAAGTAGCCGTTAAAGGTCCTGGTTCAGGTCGTGAAGCAGCTATCCGTTCTCTACAAGCAACTGGTTTAGAAGTTACTGCTATTCGTGACGTAACACCTATTCCTCATAATGGATGCCGCCCTCCTAAACGCCGTCGTGTATAATTGAGAGCTACTTCATTTTTTAGTTTTGCACTCGGTAACATGAACTTCACGTTTTGAAAGGGGTATAGATAGAATGATCGAAATTGAAAAGCCAAGAATCGAAACGATTGAGATCAGCGATGATGCTAAATTTGGCAAATTCGTTGTAGAGCCACTTGAACGCGGTTATGGAACTACGTTAGGGAATTCTCTACGTCGTATCTTGTTGTCTTCACTACCGGGAGCAGCAGTAACCACTATTCAAATCGATGGTATTTTACATGAATTTTCAGCTATTGATGGTGTTCTTGAAGATGTAACGTCAATTATTTTGAACGTAAAAAAACTTGCACTCAAGTTATATTCTGGTGAAGATAAAACGATTGAAATCGATGTAAAAGGTCCAGCAGTTGTAACAGCAGCCGATATCATTTATGATAGCGATGTTGAAATACTAAATCCCGATTTGTACATTTGTACAGTAGCAGAAGGCGCACGCTTCCACGTACGCATGACAGCTAAAACAGGTAGAGGTTACGCAAGAGCTGAACACAATAAACAAGATGATATGCCTATTGGTGTATTACCTGTCGATTCGATTTACACCCCAGTTAGTCGTGTAAACTACCAAGTAGAAAACGCACGAGTGGGTCAGAAAGATATTTTTGACAAATTAACACTTGATGTTTGGGCAGATGGTTCCATTAGTCCTGAAGAAGCTGTTAGTCTTGCAGCTAAAATTATGACAGAACACTTAAATATCTTTGTAAATCTAACAGATGAAGCTCGTAAGGCTGAAATTATGGTAGAAAAAGAAGAGACGCATAAAGAAAAAATGCTTGAAATGACAATCGAAGAACTAGATCTATCTGTACGTTCATACAACTGTTTGAAACGTGCTGGTATTAATTCTGTTCAAGAATTGACTGACAAGTCTGAAGCTGAAATGATTAAAGTACGCAATCTAGGACGTAAATCACTTGAAGAAGTTAAGTACAAATTAGCTGAACTCAATTTAAATTTACGCCAAGACGATTAGTACTGTAACAAGGGAGGAAAATCAAAATGGGTTACCGTAAATTAGGCCGTACAAGCTCACAACGTAAAGCAATGTTACGTGATTTAACATCTGATTTAATCATTAACGAACGTATTGTAACAACTGAAGCTCGCGCTAAAGAAGTTCGCAAAACAACTGAAAAAATGATTACTTTAGGCAAAAAAGGCGACTTACATGCACGCCGTCAAGCAGCAGCCTTCGTTCGTAATGAAGTAGCAGCTATTAAAGAAGAAGACGATACTGTTGTTGTCCAATCTGTATTACAAAAATTATTTAGTGATATCGCACCTCGTTACGCTGAGCGTCAAGGCGGATATACACGTATTATGAAAACAGAACCACGTCGCGGCGATGCTGCACCAATGGTTATTATTGAATTAGTTTAATTTCAGACATCGTTTTTTGACTTAAGTCAGTATAAACAGTGATTCTTAATTATACAACATTCAAACAAGTTTACTTTTTTGATGTATGTAAAGAGTGTTACGATGATGGAAAGCCATTTAGGTTTCTCCAAGTCTAGCTCGAAACTTCTCTTAGATGAAAATGGGTTTCATCTAAGAGAGGTAAATTCATCGATGAAAGTGATTTTTTTTGTCTTAAAACAGGCAACAAATAAATGGGGTTGTCCATTTATTTGTTGCCTGTTTTAGTATATAAAAATAAAAGAGTATACTATACTTATGAAGATAAAATGGGGCAATATGATTTATTGCGTGAAAGTTACTTTTTTGATAGTCTTATAGAGACCCCAAATTAATAAGAACGTGAGGAATGTTCAATGGATAAAATTATAACGTTAAAAAATATTTCGTATCAGTACCATACAACGGATGATAAGCCTGCTTTAAATAATATTTCACTTTCTATTGAGGCGGGAGAATGGGTAGCTATTATTGGCCATAACGGTTCTGGAAAATCCACTTTAGCTAAAACAATTAATGGGCTAATTGCACCTAATCAAGGTGAAGTAACGGTTGGTGGATTAATTTTGAGTGAACAAAATATTTGGGAGATTAGAAAATTAGTTGGAATGGTTTTTCAAAATCCTGATAATCAATTTGTTGGCTCTACTGTGCAAGATGATATCGCATTTGGATTAGAAAATCAAGGCATTCCAAGAGAAGAGATGATTGAACGTGTCATCGATGCAATTGAACGCGTAAAAATGACTGAATTTATAGAAAAAGAACCAGCAAGGCTATCTGGAGGACAAAAACAACGTGCAGCTATTGCTGGCGTAGTTGCTTTACGCCCAGCCATTATTATTTTAGATGAAGCTACAAGTATGCTAGATCCACAAGGACGTCAAGAAGTTTTATCCACAGTCAAAGCGATTAAAGAAAAAGCTAATTTAACGGTTATTTCGATTACTCATGATATTGACGAAGCTGCTAATGCTAATCGAATTATGGTTATTAAAGACGGAGAATTGATTCAAGAAGGTACACCAGAGGAAATTTTTATGTCTGGTGAAAAGTTAATCGAGATGGGATTAGACTTACCTTTTCCAGAAAAGTTAAAACTGTCTTTAAAAGAACGCGGAATTGACGTACCGGCAAATTATCTGACTGAAGAAGGGATGGTGGACTGGCTATGGACATTATTTTCGACAAAGTAGGCTATACTTATCAAAAAGGTACACCTTTTGAAAATCGGGCTCTATACGATATTGATATGATTATCAAAGAAGGCAGTTTTACCGCTCTAGTAGGCCATACAGGTAGTGGGAAATCCACTGTTTTACAACACTTAAATGCTCTAATGAAACCTTCAGAGGGCACGGTAACAATAGGAGAAAGAGTGATTACGACAGAAACAAGTAATAAAAATCTTAAATCTATTCGTAAACAAGTGGGTATTGTTTTTCAATTCCCAGAAGCACAGCTCTTTGAAGAAACGGTTGCAAAAGATATTGCTTTTGGTCCAAAAAACTTCGGTGCTTCTGATGAAGAAGCAACGAAATTAGCTAGAAAGATGCTTCCTTTAGTCGGTTTGGACGAAAGCTTTATGGAGCGTTCACCGTTTGATTTATCTGGTGGACAGATGCGTCGAGTTGCAATTGCAGGTGTTTTAGCAATGGAGCCGGCTATACTTGTTTTAGATGAACCAACTGCTGGTCTAGATCCACAAGGACGCAGAGAAATGATGGATATGTTTTATCGTTTGCACAAAGATAAAGGTTTAACGATTGTTTTAGTGACACACTTAATGGATGACGTTGCAGATTATGCAGATCATATGATCATTCTAGAAAAAGGTACGGTTATTAAAGAAGGCACGCCGCGCGAAATTTTTCAAGAAGAAGCATGGCTGAAGTCAAAACAATTAGGCGTACCAGCTGCGGTATCTTTTAGTAACCGATTAGATACCAAATTAGGCGTCTTGAACACTCAGTCTGCGCTGACAGCTACAGAACTGGCTGATTTAATTGCTGAGCGCGTAAAAGCTTTAAAAGTAGGTGAAGTTCAATGATGGAGAAACTAATTTTTGGTCGTTACATTCCTGGAGACTCTCTTATTCATAAATTAGACCCAAGAGCCAAGTTAATGGGTAGTATGTTTTTTATCGGCATTATCTTTTTAGCGAATAATTGGCAATCATATGCGCTATTATTTCTTTTTACACTAGCTGTAATTTTTCTCTCTAAAATAAAATTGAGCTTTTTTATTAACGGGGTTAAACCACTTATTTGGTTAATTTTATTCACGGTTATTTTACAAGTATTATTTACAGGTGGAGGAACGATTTACTTTTCATGGGGCCCAATCACGGTATCTCAAGAGGGCATTTTAAACGGCGTCTACATCTTTTGTCGCTTTGTGCTAATCATCTTCATGTCGACGTTGCTAACGTTAACAACGATGCCTCTTTCGCTTACAGACGCTATTGAGTTCTTATTGCGTCCTTTATTAGCGGTGAAGGTACCTGTTTATGAGATTGCATTAATGTTATCTATTGCTTTACGTTTTGTTCCTACGTTAATGGACGAGACAGAAAAAATAATGAACGCGCAACGTGCACGAGGAGTAGATTTTGGGGAAGGCAACATATTTCAGCAAATGAAGGCAATTGTACCGTTACTCATCCCTTTATTTGTGAGTTCGTTTAACCGAGCTGAAGAGCTTGCAACAGCCATGGAAGCTCGTGGGTATCAAGGTGGCGAAGGCCGAAGCAAATACCGGTTGTTGAAATGGGAAACGCGCGATACAGTTGTTATCATTGCCTATGCTCTTTTAACGATTGGTTTACTATTTTTAAGAAAATAAAGGAAGGAGAAAGACTTGTTCAATAATCAATCGAACAGTCTTTTTCTGTTTTATAATGAAAATTAAATCTCTAGGAGTCTGATATAATGGAAAAAAAGCGGTATAAAATTATGATTCAGTACGATGGAACGAATTTTAATGGTTTCCAAATTCAAGATAAGGGCCGAACGGTTCAAGGTGAGATCCAAAGAGTTTTAAAAATCATGACTAAAGGAATAGAGGTTAAAATACATGGCTCAGGTAGAACCGATTCAGGTGTGCATGCATTGGGACAAGTGATTCATTTTGACTATCCCTTTCCTATGCCAGTTGAAAATATGCAACGAGCGATGAATAGTCTAACAACTGATGAAATTAAAGTGTATCACGTTGAAATGGTCGACTCGGATTTTCATGCAAGGTATCTCGCAAAGGGTAAAAAATACATCTACCGAGTGGACACAAGTGAAAATACGAATCCATTTAAACGATTATATGCAAAACACCATGAATACCCAATTAATTTACCCGTTTTAGAACGAGCCTTAAAAGATATCGAAGGGACCCATGACTTTTCTAGTTTTTGTGCAACGAATAGCGGCCGTGAAAATAAAATCAGAACCGTGTATGAGGCAAGTGTGATAGAGGATAAAGAAAACGGGGAATTGGTTTTTACATTTAGAGGAAATGGCTTCTTATACAACATGGTTCGTATTTTTATTGGTACACTACTCCAAATAGCAAATGGCAGAAGGCCTGCTGATGATATGAAGCGCTTATTAGATGTTAAAGATCGTCGTCAAGCTGGCCCAACGGCTTCACCACAGGGATTGTATTTAGTTGAAGTTTTTTATGACGATGAAAAAGCGACAAAAGGGACAACTTTTGAAACGCTACTAGTTGATAGAACGGAGAGAGTAAATGACAATTCAGATACGACACAGTCAATGGTCTGATTATCCCGATTTAATTGCAATCGAAAACCAATTATGGAATGAAAGAAATACACCACAAGTAACCACATACTCTTCACCTGAAGAGTATAAGAAACGTTTCCCTGTTGGAACCCATTTAGTGGCCTTTGATGAGTTAAAAGGTAAAGCAGTTGGATTTATCGGCTTTCATCCATCCACGCACCTAGAGGCCCATAAACGGACTTGGTTGATTGATATAGGTGTAGACCCATCAATGCAAAGCAACGGTGTAGGAAAAAAATTAGTAGAGGGTTTAAAAAAAGAAGCAAAAGAACAAGGGATCCATAAGTTAAGCCTTCGTGTGATGGGAACCAACCAACGAGCTATCCGATTTTATCAAAAGAACGGGTTTGTTGTTGAAGGGATACTAAAACAAGAATTTTGGTTGAATAATCGATACGTTGATGTTATTTTGATGGCTTTTATTTTGTGAATAAAGTTATTTTTGTTACACTACTAGGATAATTGTATCTATATCACAGTTAGTACTTAAGAAAATAGACAAAATATAATTTCAAAGGAGAAAAAAATGAATAACAAAGTAATCGTATTTTTTGCAACAGCATTTATTTTAGGAGGTTGCAGTACGCAAACAGCCGACGAACCAGTGGTAGAATCTTCAGATTCCGCTGCTCAATCGAGTGAGGAAGTTATGACAGAAAGTGCTTCATCAGAAAGCATGGCTGTTGAAAGTTCAGCAGGAATGGAATCATCTAGCGAAGAGGATAAAGACACGGCGCCTGTCAGTGAAGAAGAAGCAGCTAGCGCTGAACTAGTAACAGACATTAGCCAATACGAAGAACTAGAATACGCTAAAAACACTCTTGATTTATCTGTTTATGAAAGCCGACTGTTAACAGATAATCAAGGAACACGCGTGATGTTATTTTCAAAAGATAACGAACAAGTCTATAAAACTATTTTTGTAAAAAATAATAGCTGGTTAAAAGTAATCGATCTAAAAGCAGATAAATTAGTATTAAATGAAAAAATAAAGTAAGCTGAAAATAAAAATAAAAAAATCGTCTGAAAACATTGACATTTATCTTTTAAAACGATAAAATGTTAGATGGTATTGTTTGCCACCACATAATGAGCCCCGGAAACTTATATTGTGCTTCAAACAAACAGATAAGAATATGGAGGAATAAAACGTGCGTACAACTTATATGGCTAAACCTAGCGAAGTAGAACGTAAATGGTATGTGGTAGACGCAACTGATATCCCAATGGGACGTTTGTCTACTGTAGTAGCATCTATTCTACGCGGTAAAAATAAACCAACTTTCACACCCCACATTGACACTGGTGACTTTGTGATTGTTATTAATGCAGAAAAAATCAAATTAACTGGTAAAAAAGCAACGGACAAAATTTACTATCACCACACTGGCTTCATTGGTGGCATAAAGCAAGTCTCAGCTGGAGAATTACGCTCTAATAACCCACGTAAATTGATTGAAATGTCAGTTAAAGGCATGTTACCTAAAAACACTTTAGGCCGTGCACAAGGCATGAAATTACATGTTTACGCTGGTACAGAACATACTCATCAAGCACAACAACCAGAAGTATTAGACATTACTAACCTAATTTAAGGAGGGAAATTCTTTGGCACAAGTACAATATACCGGCACAGGCCGTCGTAAAAACTCAACAGCTCGCGTACGTTTAGTACCCGGAACTGGTAAAATCATCATGAACAAAAAAGACATTACTGAATACATGCCTTTCCCATATCTTTATGTAATCGTTAAACAACCTTTAGCAGTTACAGAAACAATGGAAAACTATGACATTCACGTTAACGTAAATGGCGGTGGATACACTGGACAAGCTGGCGCTACACGTCACGGTATCGCTCGCGCGTTACTACAAGTAGATCCAGATTTCCGTGCTCCTTTAAAAGCTGCAGGCCTGTTAACACGTGACCCACGTATGGTTGAACGTAAGAAACCAGGTTTGAAAAAAGCTCGTAAAGCTTCACAATTCTCAAAACGTTAATTCGTTATTATATCAACGTTTCAAGCACTTCTCGGTTACTCGAGAGGTGCTTTTTTTGTTACGTTGAATACACTTTTGACTACGTTTCTTTTAAAAATTGACATATGAAGCAAATTTTTGAGCTGTTTCTTCCTTAGCTTTTTCAGTAACATGCGTATAAATGTTCATGGTAGTTTGTATATCAGTATGGCCAAGTCTATCTTGAACTTCCTTTATTGATGCACCAGCTTCAAATAGTAAGCTGCAGTGTGTGTGTCTGAAACCATGAACAGTTATTTTTTTCAGATTGTAAGTTTTAATCATCTTCCCATGACTCATATTTATTAGATATACTCTGGATAGACTGATCTATTTCTTTTATAATATAATCAAAAATTTCATTAATGAAATTATGGAATATTCAACTAGCGCTCATTTGTTATATATAGGTTCATTTAACAAAAAGTTGTCAAATAAATATTTTTGTTCTCTAAATAAAGACTCTGGGTTGTACTAATAAGGATTATCGGTAATTTCTATAGGGAATGAATTAAAGAAGTAATCAGCAATTTCATCATTAACAACAAGGCTGTATTTAGTTTTGATAATTTCTTTTATTATTGAAACTAAGTGAGATCGTGATGAGCCGTACAGCAGCTCGTTGTCAGTCAAATTATCTAGATCAGCAATTTCTTTTAATCGTTCACTATTGGACAAATTTCTACCATTTTCCTAATTACTAACTGCAGGTACTGTTGCATTAATTTTTTTCGCAAAATCAGCATGAGAGGAGTGGTGCTTATGGGGAGTATGAATGAGAGACAAAAATGAGCACATCATCTGTTTAAATGCTACTGAATCAGCAGTTAAAGGTGGTTATAGTAAGAGAATAGCGGAGTCGACAGAGAGTAGATTGTTAAAGAATGTTAAGGTCTCAGAGTACATAGAGGCTAGAATGGAAGAGTTGCAAGATGAAAAGATACTTACTCAAAAACAAATACTTGTAATGCTATCAGAAATAGAGAGTGGACAAGCTGAAGGATACAAAGATGTAGTGATTAAAGTTAGCGAGTTTATAAAAAATCCTAATACAGAGAAAAAATAACTTGTATACAATGAGTATTCAGAAATAATCTCATTGCCTGCAAAGAATAGTGATAGAAATAAAGCTCTTGAGCTCCTCGGGAAACGTTACGCCATGTGGATGGATAAGAAAGAAGTGTACGTAACCCAACAAGTAGTATTTGTAGGTGAAGACGATCTTGAAGACTAAAAATTAGTGTAACTATCTTTTCAATTTTTTATATTTACAGAGATTTAACATATTGGTTCGTTTGCTATAATAGCAGAGTATTATAGAACCGAATAAAATAGTGTAAGTGTTATTCTCAATAAAGGAATATTAGGAGTGATTGAAGAATGAAGACGACGTTGGAAGCTTTATTGAACGTTATTTATGAAGAAACCCCTGGGAATATTTTAAATTCAGATGTTTTTGAAGAAAAGATACATGTTTTATTAAAAGTATTATCAGAAACGAACGATGGATACTTTTTAATAGACAATTCAGCACTACAAGTTCTAGTCTTGGATGAATCATCCGAAGAAAGAATCCTAAATAAAATTAAGGAATATCAAGGTGATATTGAGAGTGGCCAAATGGAACGAGATTCATTTGATCTGTATGTAAGTTACCGATAATTAAAAATAAGCATCACTAGATGATAACGATTTGTTCGGTTAGCTTACATCTTGTAACAAGCGGGATTTTTAGCCTATTTCAAAATGATAAAAGATGTGGGGAATTTTTCCTAGATGTTTAAATAATAATAGATGTCGGAAGTTTTTCCGAGATGTTTAATGGCTTTACCTCAATTTTGAGGAGACCCCAAATGACGGGGTGCCCAAAATTGGAGAGACTTAATACACTCATGTAGTACAATGACCTAAAAACTTATAATGAGCGGAATTTCCCGCCTAGTTCAGCCGAAGGGAAAATCCACTTGGATGATTATTAATTTAGGATTATATAGATTTGATATGATACGATAAGCTCAGATTTCAGAGTATCTAATAAGCTAACGAAAGACCTCCCCAATTTTGGAGAGATCTTTTTGATGTAGAAAATGATATGATTCTATCGAATAAGGAAGCATTAAATTGGATTTAAGTACTAGCGTTCTGTTAACATCTCTAGTAAAAAAATAGTAGTTGATATATTAGAAATGAATATGATGAAATTGTTTCTTCTTTATCCTTAGCGTGGAATATTTTTGACTACGTTCTAAATTAAGCAACGGGTATTTGTGGTAGTTAAAGAAGTGGTTTTAACCTCATTAACAAGGGTTAGTTAGTTGCTAGAAATCACTAGGAACTACTTGAGTAAGAAACCAGGTTTGAAAAAAGCTCGTAAAGCTTCACAATTCTCAAAACGTTAATTCGTTATTATATCAACGTTTCAAAACATCTTCCATTTATTTGGAAGATGTTTTTTTATTTATTAGAATATATTATTGAGGTCATACTTTTTTGTAAAACTGATTAAAATTATTTTATCTATCTAAGTACTTGAGTGATTCATATTTTTAGAAAATCTATTCGTCTAAAACACTTTAGAAAATTAGCTTTTTTAATAAGATACCAGCAAAATAATCCGCCTTATACTCTACAATTAATTTTGATAAATAAGTATTATGCTCATAATATAAGTAATTATCTTTAACAATTAGTTTTTTTCAGTACTTTTATGAAATTAGTTGTGTGTATAAACTCTTTGGTCAATATTAATTTAGAATCATTTGGAAAATTTTCATCATTTGTTGAAAGGCATAGTTTAGAATTGTAAAGCAAATGATAGTAGTCTAATACAACTATTGGAAGAATCTCTTTTATGATTCGTTGTAGCCATTCTAACTTCAGCAAATGTCTATTCTTTTGTTACAATAAAAGATGTGACAAAATTAAATATAAAGTAGAAATACAGTACATATCGAGTAGTTATTGGAAAAAGCATATAAATATGAAAAACGATTGTAATATGTCTTGTATAAAGATAGTATTGAGCTAAACAATACATAACAGATAACTTAATCGTACTCAAATAAAGTAGGTAACCCTTAAAGATAGTAGTCAAAATAAGATGTAAAACTAAATGTTTTTAGTGATAGATATTAAATACAATAAAGGAGGAATTATGAATGGGAGAATATGTTAAGTCTAAGAAAAACATGAATTTTCAAAGCCAAGATTCATTAAAAACAGTAGAAAATGTTATTATTGATGCTGATGAGGCACTTAAAGAAAAAACTAGAAAGATAAAAGACTCACCAATAGGAGAAGCATTGGCAGGGGCGATTGGAGTTAGTACCGGAGCAGGTGTTGGATTTGCAAGTCTTTATTTAGGCGGTTCAGTTGTCGGCCTTAGTGCAGCTGGAATTACGAGTGGTTTAGCAGCAGCAGGTTCATTAATTGGTGGTGGAATGGTTGCTGGAATTGCTGTATTAGCTGCTCCTGCTGTTATATTAGGTGGTGCTAGTATGGGGATGGCATCACATTTTAAGAATAAAAAATTACGTGAAGCAAAAGAATTGATCTATAAAAATGCTATCGCTAAGCAAAGTGCTATTCTTAAAGCATTAGATACAGAAAAAAATGCGGATAAAGACAGAATTGATTATTTAACTGGATTAAATATTCTATTACAATCTGCTATCAAAGATTTGAAACAAGACTTGGGCGCTTAATAGGATGGGAGAGAGTTGAAGTGAGTAGGTTCAAATATTCTGGTGAAGAAATGGATTTAAATAAAGTTTTGAAAATGAATCAAGACATATCTAAATCATTTCTTGAGGATTCAGATCTATCTTTGACTAAAAAGAAAGCAGATATGAATATATCTGCTTCTATGGAGTTGTTATATTCGCTTGGAAAGGCTGCCTCTATTGAAGAGTTATCTTTAGAAATTACAAAAAAAGATAAAAAACTAAAAAATCGACCTATTCTGGAGGAATGGGATAAGATCGTAAATCAGGCAAATGAGTCCATCTCAACGGCAGTAGTTATAGAAGATATCGTATCCGAAAGTGAAATTAAAGAAGCATTCCAAGAATTAGATGAGATTAACCGACTGTTTTCTAGAAAGACAACGATTACTAATAAGACCGATTTATCTTTTCTTGCTATTGCTGTAGCAATACAAGTCTCAAAAAGTTTAATTTTTCCTCATGTCGCAGAGAAATTTCATTATGGAGAAAGTTTTGATAAATCTGAGAGATTAAACCATAATGACAAATCTATTGAGCAAGCACATCGGAAATCTAATTCTGATTTTCGTGACAAGAAATTAAAAAAACATGAAGCAGGTCATTGGATTAATATTTTATATCAAACCCCTGCATACGATATAACAAAAGGATCAAAAGATTTGACTATTAATATGGGAGGTGCATACCATAGAATGTATACTCTCGGGCATGATCCTGTTTTAGGATGGGTCTTTGGTACAATGAATATTTTAACGGATGTTATTACTCTTAATACCTTTAAATCGTATAGGATAATGAGAAATCCTATGAAAATTACAAATGAAGTTGTTCCTATAGGATTACTATTTGAAGAAAGTTATGAATGGATAAAAGATGACCCCTTAAATTTACCAGCAGCAATCTTTGCTCAAGCACAACATCTAAAATCTGATGAGTATACAAAAATTGGCCTCCCAATTCCTATACTATCAAGTGTTAACGAGATACTCGCTAGTAAACTTTATAAGAAAAATTACGATGCAATATGTTTAGCCAGAGATTTGAAGGTTGTAGGATCTTCATTGATGGTATCGAGAATTTTTGATACAATAATTTCCTTGGTCCATGGTTTTTTCCGTAAAGAAGACGAACTAAAAGATCTATATGAAGTTAGAACAAGGAAAATTTTATTAATTTCAAACTCAATTGCATCTACTAGTACAATAATAAACGCAAAAATCACATCAAATCCTAAAAATCTTGATATTGGTATGTTACTTAATACAGTCGCACATTTGTTTATGGATATTAGATTTATTGAAAAAATAAAACAAGAATTTATTGAAACTGAGATATCTGATAGATTAAAAAAGGAAATTGATGAGATTGATAGATTATATGAAGAGATATAATCGATAAAAGTAGTTAAATTTAAATAAAGTAGTAAAAAATGATAGCATTGCTTATGTGCGCTAAAGAGAATTGTTCAATAGCAATTCTCTTTTTTGATTGTAGTTATATTAAAAAAATAGGATGAAGTAGCCAACGCTTCTAACTTGCCTGTTTACAGATGGGAAATAAAATGTAACGATTGGAAGAGAAAATAACAAATAGCTAGTTAAAATAAGTGTTATAAAGAATGGGTCTATTTATCAAAAATAGTTTCTTCCGAAACTAATAAAATTTTATTTGTAAAAGAGAGGATAAAAAATTTATGACTGAAAAGAAAAAATTGTTTTCCTTAACCTTTCCAATTTTTTTAGAGAGTTTATTGTTTTCCATTATCGGAAGTGTTGATACTATTATGCTCTCTCGCTACAATGATTCTGCTGTAGGAGCTGTTGGTGTAGTTAACCAAATGATATTTCTGATTCTTATTGCAGGGAATATTATTCTTTCAGGTACAGGTATTTTACTTGCACAAGCTATCGGGGCAAAAAAGGCAAAAGATTATCTTCAAAAATTAACTCTGACAGCAATAGTGATTAATCTATTCATGGGTCTGCTTTTTAGTTTAGCTTTTGTAGCTTTTTCTGGAAGCGTTTTAAGTATTATGAACTTGCAAGGAGAGATGTTAATTTTTGCAGAGCAATACTTAGTTATTGTGGGTGGTTTTATTTTTATGCAGCTTCTCGCTATGACATTTTCTATGTTTCTTCGTTCCTTTGGAAAAACGAAAGCGACGTTAAAGATTTCTATCATTACCAATGTAACTAATGTATTTTTAAATTATCTTTTGATTTATGGTCATCTGGGTTTCCCAGCTATGGGAGTAAGAGGGGCTGCTATCGCTACGATGATAAGTCGAGCTTTGGGGATGATTATTTTAGGCTACTTAGTCTATGATTTGATTTTCAAACCTAAAATGCTTTCTTTTACACTGAATGATTTTAAAGAGACTATTCCAGCTATTTTAAAATTTGGTCTTCCTGCAGCTGGAGAACAAATTTCTTATAATCTAGCCCGCTTTGTCATGATGCTCATGATTACAAGACTCGGAGAAGTGGCTATCACTGCCTATTCCTATAGCAATACCTTAGTTAGTTTTGTTTATATATTTGCTGTTTCCTTAGGGCAAGGCACTTCTATTATGATTGGTTGGCATGTTGGTGCGAAAAATTATTTGAAGACCAAAGATCTGGCCTCCTTTGCTTCTAAAGCTTCTTTTTTAATTAGTATGTTAGCTTGTTTGGTACTTGTTTTGTTTAGAGTTCCCTTACTAGGCTTACTCACTGACAACGTAGAAATTATTGCTTTAGCTAGTCAGGTTTTAGTTTTTAATTTTATTTTAGAAGCAGGAAGAAGTCAGAATTTGATTTATGTAAGTGCACTAAGAGCCTCTTCAGACGTACAGTTCCCTTTTTACGTAGGTGTCTTATCAATGTGGAGTGTCGGAGTCTTTCTTGCATATCTATTCTCTTTCCCCTTGCAAATGGGTTTAGTAGGAATCTGGTTAGCTTTAGGCTTAGATGAAATTGTTCGAGCTATTTTTATGAGACTGAGATGGCGAAAAAATATGACTGAAATTTTTATTGAACGGTCTTGATAAATTGTATTTAAGTATCTTTATAGTTAGTTTAGCAGACGACCCTTTTAAGGTTGTCTGCTCTATTTGTGAATATTTTCTCATTAGTGTTTACTTTGACTCAGAACAATCATATAATTGATAATGAAAATCATTCTCAATTAAAATGAGTACCCGAATGGTAAAGCAAAATTTCTTGTTTAATAAAAAAATTGATGGATAAATAAAACGATTCTTTGGAGAGGAAGAGAGTATGGAAGTATATGATGTGACAATAATTGGTGGAGGGCCAGCTGGACTATATAGTTCTTTTTATTCGGGGCTACGCGAGATGAAGGTCCAGATAATTGAGGCTCAACCTTATTTAGGGGGCAAATTAAATCTGTATTCTGAAAAGATAATCTGGGATGCAGGCGGGATTCCACCGATGCCTGCAGGTCAATTTATTCAACACCTGATTAATCAAGCGAAAACTTTTCAACCAACCATACGGACAGGCGAAAAAGTTAATGGAATTAAAAAAACAGTCGATGGAAACGTTCAACTACAAACGACAAAAGGTAAGACGTATTTAACGAAAACGCTTTTATTAGCGATAGGTAATGGCGTTTTAGATCCTAGTCCAACACCTTTTTTTACTAATGAGGGGGGACAATTAAAAAATGTCCAGATAGCTGTTACTGATTTTGAAGCAATGAAAGAAAAAAAGTTTTTATTTCTGGTGGAGGGCAGTCGGCGCTTGATTGGGCAAATATCTTGGCACCAATTGCAAAAGAGGTTATCCTAGTTTATCGGAAAGAAGCGTTCAAAGGGCATGAATCAGAAATCAAGAGGGCAATGAATGGTCCAGTGAGATGTATAGTAAAAGCAGATTTGATGGATAAGAAGATTACTCCAGATGGCTCAAAAATTGAGGCGATAACCATTTTTCATAAAGAAATAGATAAAGAAGAGACGATTTTAGTTGATGAAGTGATTGTCTGTCATGGCTTCAATCAAAAAAATGACTTGTTTGAGCAAAATGATGTTGGCTTAGAAGTTTTCAATGAGTATTATATTGAAACGACACCGCAAACTAAAACGGCAATACATGGTGTTTTTGCTTTAGGAGATGCCGCAAGTTATACGGAGAAAGTCCATTTGATAGCGGGTGCTTTTCATGACGCGATTAATGCTGTCAATGCTGCCAAATTATATATTGATCCAAAGGCTGATGCGATAGGAACTGTCTCAACTTATGCGGATAAGTTAAAACCAAAAGTAGCGACTGTTTGGAAACAATATGCAACAGAATAAAAACAGATTAATGGAGGAATAAAAATGAATGGATTAAAGAAGATGAAGTACATAGGACTAATGATAGCAGCAACGGTATTGCTAGGCGCATGCGGACAGAGTGATTCTACGAACAACCAAGACAGTACGAATGAGAATGCTTCAGAATTTCCTTTAACGTTAGATAATTATACCGTTTCCTCAGAGGGAGCCGAGTTTAGTGCAAAAGACATAACCTATAAATCTCGACCAACGTCCATCGTTGCTAACAACCAAGGAACAGCAGAGTTGCTTCTCCAACTTGGACTAGGAGAGGACATGGTAGGTGTAGCAGCACTATATGGTGAAGGCGACAAAACAGTGGCTGAAGAGTTCTCTAACATTCCAGTTCTATCTAAAGAATATGTAGGGAAAGAATTAGTCGTGGGAGCTAACCCAGATATTGTTATCGGTCGAGGGCAACTTTTTGCAAGTGCTGAGTGGGGAACGGGCACGGTTGAAGAATTAAATGAACTAGATATTCAAACATATATCCAAGCAACATCAACAAGTGAGGCAACTTTTGATGATTTATATGCAGATATTGAAAATCTGGGAAATTTATTCACGGTTCAAGAGAAAGCTCAAAAATTTTCGGATGATATACAAAAACGGATGGATAAGCTAATTGAAACTGTTCCTGCTAATCAAGAAACAATCAACTACGCGTACATCTTTGATGCAGAAGGTACAAACGTGAACATTTATAGTGGCTCAACGGATACGTACTTAAACGATTCACTGAGTTATATGAAGCTAAACAATGCCTTTGCAAGTGCAACAGGTGAAATTAGTGTGGAAGCTTTGCTAGAAGCTAATCCAGACGTTTTGTTGTTAGTCAATTATACTGGTGGGCGCGATCCTAAAGAGAGTCTAGCTGATTTAAAAGCAAATGAGGCCCTTTCAAGTCTAACCGCTATTAAAGAAGACCGTATTTATACGATTGATTACAATCAATTCTGGAGCTATGGGTATCAAATTTTGAGTGGGATGGAAGAACTTAGTACACAAGTGTACACAACAAACTAATGCCTAGTCAGAGAGGGAGAAAGCGATGAGCCGTATCGATAAGCAACGTCAATTAGTTTATGTAAGTTTACTCTTATTTACGGTATTGATCATTCTTTCGATAGGAATTGGTGTTACGGTCGGACAAGTTGCGGTACCTCTGACTGAATCTTTTCAAATCTTAATGAATCGTCTTTCAGGAGGATTAATTGGTGATTTATCTAATGTATCTTCTAATGCTTATGAGAATATTATCTGGCAAATCCGTTTCCCAAGAGTACTCTTAGCGATACTTACAGGTATGGGATTGTCATTGGCTGGGGCAGTGATGCAAACAACGGTCCAGAACCCGCTTGCTGATCCTTATATTTTAGGGATTTCATCAGGCGCTTCTCTAGGAGCAACGTTTGCGATAATGATTGGTTTTGGTGGAACAAGTATATTAGCTCAATTTAGTTTATCTTTTTGGGCGTTTTTAGGAGCGGTGACAGCGGCATTTTTAGTCTTGCTGTTATCTAATGTAGGTGGACAAGTTAATTCTATTAAGCTAATTTTATCTGGTATGGTATTAAATGCTCTATTTACCGCATGTTCTAATTTCATTATCTATCTAGCGAATGATGCAGAAGGAATTCGTTCGATAACCTTTTGGATGATGGGAAGTTTGGCAGGAGCGAGTTGGTCTAAGTTGCCTTTAATTGCGGCAGTCGTTCTGATTTGTTTTCTGTTTTTCTTGACTCAAGAACGAGTGCTAAATAGTATGCTACTAGGTGATGAAGCAGCGATTACGCTAGGCGTTAATTTAAATTTTTACCGTAAACTCTATCTAGTTATTGCGGCAATTCTAACAGGAATCATTGTTGCAAATAGTGGAATGATCGGTTTTGTTGGATTGATTATTCCACACATTGTCCGCGGAATCGTAGGCTCGAATCATCGTTATTTTTTACCATTATCGGTTTTTTCAGGGTCTTTATTTATGGTTTGGTCAGATATCTTATCGCGTATTATCTTGCCAACGATTGAATTGCCTATTGGTATTTTAACCTCATTAATTGGCGCACCATTATTTATTTATATTTTTGTCAAAAAAGGCTATGAGTTTGGAGGGTAAAAAATGAAATTAACGGTTGATAAGGTATCGGTATCGGTTGCTACTAAAAAAATTATAGAAGAGGTTTCTTTACAAGTTAGTGACAATCAATTTGTTGGGTTGATTGGACCGAATGGCTGTGGGAAATCAACTCTATTAAAAAGCATTTCAAAAATACTCGAACCTGATGCTGGAATCATTGCTTTGGACCATGAAAATATCCAAGAACTGTCAAACAAACAGCTAGCAAAAAAATTAGGTGTAGTAGGACAATTTCATCAAGTCAATTTTGATTTTTCTGTTCGCCAGATGCTCTTGCTTGGACGATCGCCACATAAAGGTTTGATGGAAAGAGACAATGCACTGGATTACGAGATAGTTGAGAACGTACTTCAACAAATGGATTTAAAAAAACTCGCTGATAGAAGTTTTTTATCCCTTTCAGGTGGAGAAAAACAACGAGTGATTTTAGGTAGAACGTTGGTGCAACAACCTAAGTTTTTAGTTTTAGATGAACCGACGAACCATTTGGATATTAAACACCAATTGAGTCTATTAAAAACAGTTAGTGCCTTGCCCATTGGTATTTTAGCAGCGTTACATGATTTGAATCTAGCTGCACGTTTTACAGATTACTTGTATGCTATGAAAGATGGGCAGATAATCAAACATGGAACACCAGAAGAAGTTATAACGGAAGCTGTTATTTCTGAACTGTATGAAGTTGATTGTCGCACGTACACGAATCCCATTTTAGGTAAGCAAACGATTGAATTTTTATAGAGAACTCTTTTAACTAATAAAAAAGGGTTCTTTTTTTATTTTTTAACTCCTGAAAAGTATGAATCTATGCTTGTAAGAAATGAAAAAACCTACCTCACGAAATAAGGTAGGCAATAAGTTAACTCTTGGATGATTTTTCAAAATGATACAAGCTAGAAACGACAAAATAAATACCAGCTAGTCCTAAAATGATAATATAGCCACTAATTAAACCCGCTGTAAGATAGCCGCCTAAGGTTAGGCCAACAGCGGCTAAAAGTTGAGAGCCTTGAAAAGATAGAGCACCAAAACTTAAGTAAGAAGCTTGTTTATCTTCTGGAATTAAATCAACTTTTCGAGCGCTTAAGATAGGCGCTGAGGCTAACTCTCCTAGTGTAGCTAGAATCATTAAGGGAATCAAAAAGTAAATACTATTTGCTGAAGCCATTAAACCATATCCGCTAATGTAGATAACTAATCCGACAATGACAACCGTTCGTTCTGTTTTTTTCTCGATTATTTTTGAAACAATAAAAGTAAAACAAACGACCATGATAGTATTCACTACTTGTAAGAGACTCAACATTCTGACTCCATCAATGGGGATTGAAAAAAGAGTCAGTGAGTCAAACTCTTTTGATAATCGGACGCCGGTATAATTTTGTAAAGACATTTCAGCAGCATTATAAAGAGCAAAACCTAGAACTAATGTTACCCAGCGCTTATCTTTAGCCGCAATAGAGTAATTAGTAAAGAGAGCGTGAAAAATTGTTTTTCCTTCACTATGTGAAATAGTATTTGTATAGGTGAGATTTTTTTGGAAAAAAGCTGAAATGATAAATTGCAAAAAAGCAGCCCCTAAAAACAGATAAATCAAGTAGTGTTTAAAGAGAAAACCACCAATAGAAGCTCCTAAAGCCATCGATAAGTTAAAGGTCCAATAGTGTAGTTGATAGACTTTTTTTCGCTCATGTAGGACTGTTGAATCAAGTAAGACCGCATCAGATGCAGAACGATATAAATTATAAGCTATGCCGCAGATTAGGTAACCACCAATTAACCAAAAAGATTGTGGTAGGATACCTATGAAGTTTAAAGCAATAATAAATAAGGAAATACCAAATACGTTTTGGAAAACAAGCAAAACTTTTTTACGTTGAAAATTGTCTGCTAGGTAACCACCAACAATTCCAGCAATAAAGGATAGAATAACACTTATCATAACTAAAATTCCCAGTGTTTCTTTACTGAACAAACTGGCTAAGTAAATAATAAGGTAAGGAATGGTACAAGCGTAGACTAAGCTACTAAAAAAAGAAGCAAGTAAGGTAGATTGAATATTTTTTGAAAAAGAGGATAGCATAAAAAAATCTCCTGACAAGGTAGAGGAACGGTTAATAGGATATGGATACCTCTCCTTCATTCATTTTGGCTCACTAAATACTAGTGAGTCAAAATAGCTTATCATAATTATGAGAATATGGAAATAATAAACTAAGAGAACACTAAGAAAAATAAGTGGAAATAGCCAAACGGTTCAAATAAGTAGGTATAAGATTTTTTATATAAAAATGTAGAATCAATAGTACATGATTCTTTAACCGTTAGAAAATAAAAAAACTACAAAACAAAGAAAAATTGTTTCATAGCATTTTTTTATTTAAACCATTCATTTTAGTAAGAAGAATAAATAAAGCAATTACGGATTTGACATCATTTCTTTTAATAATCCTTCATCATCATTTATATTGAGTGAATCAATTTTTCCTTCATCCATTTCAACTCTGCCATTTAAGACACGAGTTCCTTCTTCATTTTTTTCATCAGTGTATTTTACAGTTACATCAAATTCATAACGTTGCTCGTTTTTTTCATCTTGAACAATACGAATGCTTTCGGGCACTAGAGTATAGTTGGCCTTATCTGCCTCATCAGAGTACCGATATCCTTCTCCACTAGTTATAAAAAATTTTTCAAATCCGTAATCAGTAAAATATTCGCCGTAGTTTTCTTTTATATACTGATCAAAATCATTTTCTTTTTCTTGAATAGAAGAAGTGCTTGATTGTTCATCCTGGTTAATAATCGTGGCATTATCAGAATCGTAAAGTTTGGATAAGAGGACCTTATCAGGTGCATGAAACGTTTTCTCTAAAACGACCTCTATACCTTCTTTATTTTTATCGTTCTCATTAGTTAGCGTTTCGCTAGAACCATTTCCACAACCCAATAAAGTGAAAATAGCTAGGGTATTTAATAGAATTAATGAATACATAGACGTTTTTTTCACATCACTCATCCTTTCTTAGTTATGTAGCTCGATCATTAATAGAGTGGTTTAACGTTTTTCCTCTTTTTACTTTCCTCCTTATTATGATGATTTAAGTATAACCATTATTATAATAAATACTAGAACGCATTCGTTTACATGTTAGCAACCAGTAGTTGCACAGATGACGAAAAAGAGATTTAGTTAAATATAAACTAATAATTAATGGCAAAGAGCCTCTTATTTAGGTATGATAGAAAAAAAGCAAAAGATAAGGTGGAAACTATGGAGCTTGGAAAGAGATTAAAAAAAAGTAGAATGAATATGGGGTTCTCGCAAGGAAATGTAGCAGATCATTTAGCTATTTCAAGACAATCCATTTCAAAATGGGAAAATGGAAATAGTTACCCTGATTTGGATAATTTAGTGAAATTGAGTGAATACTATGACGTTTCAATTGACGAATTACTAAAAGGAAATCAAAATCTAAAAAATAAAACCAACATAAAAGAAAGTGAGATAGAAAATAACAGTCAATCAGATGCAACTATCAAAGATGAAGGATTGATTTTATTGGTTTTAACTTTTCTAAGTTTCTTGACAGCTCCTCTTGGCTTAGTTATTTCTCCTATTTTGATAAATAGAAATAAAAAAACAAACACGACATATAAGCTAATCTACTTAGCATGTGTTTGTTGTCTAGCCTTCAATTTATTTATTGTTTATGGCTTTTTAGGAGATGTTTTTGGTTGGGGAACGACGACTGTTGACTATCTAGGATAATCAAAAGGAGATTGATAGATTTAGACTCCATAAGAATTTCAATCCATCAATCAACAGAATGTTTAAGAATAACGTTATTGAGTTTAAGATAGTATGTTACCATCCCTGACTCTTTATCTTTGTTTCTTCTTTTTTCGATAAACAAAAGCACCTTTTATTAATAGACTGATTATAGACGTTAATAGTAACCAGCCCAATAAAAAAAACGTTTCAGAAAAATAGTTTGGCACAAAAAAAGAAATGAACAGTAATGGAATGAGATAGATAGGCATGAGAATATAAAACATTTTTTTATCCATAAATGATCCTCCTTAAAAGAGTCTTTTGTCGTTACTTAAAACTAGGCAATAAAAATTATCCGAATAAGATACAATAAAAAAAGGTGACCAGGATAGAAAAGGTAAAAGAAAGCTTTATTTTGTTTGCCTCTTTTTCCATTATAAAGTTGGATAGGGATAAAAGAAAAAATAGCTGTAAGATTCATTAAAAATAACGGTCCATTCAAAAGTGTTCTCAATAAAACACGGTCATGAAAATAATAAAAGATAAAGATACTTAATACACCGATTATAGAGTAATCTACTTTTAAAAGTTCACTAACCAGGAGTGCTAAAAGAAGTATGATCCACTTGCTATCTTGTTTTTTATCGAACGAATCAAAACTAGCGATACATAAAAGACCAATAAATAGTGTAAAGAAAATATTTTGATGAGAAAATTCGAGTAAAACACCTTTACTTGCCAGATCGAATGGAATTTCTGATAACAGAGCGAATAGTCCTAATTGACTAATGTATTTTTTTAAGTGATGGGTATGAAGGAATCCTTCTACAAGAAGAAAGGCAAAAATAGGAAAAGATACTCTTCCAATCAATCTAAAAATTACATATAGTTGATAAAGTAAGGAATAAGCGCTACCTTGAGGCAACTCGTTTGCTAAAAATAGTGAAACACTAGTTACTCCCTGACTCATTAAGTAGGGTTCAATTAAAAAAGCGCCAATGTGATCGATGAACATAGTGACGATGGCAATCCATTTTAGCGTGCTACCGGTAAAAGGTAGCTTGTTCAACTTAACTGATTTTTCTATAAAAATTTCCCTCCTTTTTTTGCGGTACTATTTAAACGACTCTAGCTGTTACGTTGTCTTTTTCAACTCAGCTAAAATGGCTAACGTTTTTTCGTAATCGGGATAAAGGTTTCCATCTAAGTCTTTACTTGAAATGTCAAATCCAAAATGTTGATAGAGTTGAATAGCAACAAGACTCCACGTTTGTGTATGGAGATAAATAGGAGAAGTATGTTCAAGATCTTGTAATAGCGTGAGAGTATGGGTCAGCATAGCTTTTGCAATCCCTTTTCCTTGATAGCCAGGTTTTACAGCAACCCAATGAACCAGTGGATAACGGTCTTTATTAGGTGTTTCTTTCCACCAAGCCGAGCAGGTTCCTATTTTTTCTCCCGAGGAATTTACAACAAACAGCATTCGTTTTTTTAATTCTTTTAGGTGAGGGGCAAACTTTTCTTCAAAATAGGTTAATGCTTGGACTGTATCCTCAAATTCAGAAACAGCCGTTTCAATAGCTGCCCATTCAACTTCATCCCCTTCTTGATAAAATATAAAGTCAAAACCTTGAGGCAAGTGGTGTTTAGTAACGGGTAGTTCTAACAACCGAGTCATCCAAATTTCTGCGTACGGAATGGTTTTATCTAACAAAAAAGCCCTCCTCTTTTTTAAAAAAATAGACCTTAGCCAGATAGTACCATAAAATTAGCCCGCTAAATAGACCTATCTCCCTCTAATCATTTTATTAGAAGGAAATAGGTCTGAAATGAAATTAATGAGCTTTTTTCTCTAAAAAAAGCTGTTCGAATTTCTTTTGTAGTTTATTAGGGTGTTCTGTTTTATTAGAGACTAGAAAAAAGGATTGAGTTTCTGAAAAATCCGTTAATGAAATAGTACTGAGCGACTTTTTTGCAAGATCGTCAGCAATAGAAATAGCATAAAGAAAACTAATGCCTTCATTTTTTTTGACTAATTCTTTAATTAGGTGAATATTGCCAATGCTCGCACATCTAGAAAATTGGCCTAATGATAAATGATTTCTGGAAAGAGATTGCACTAAAGCGCCGAAAATACCGGAACCTTTTTCACGAAGGAGTATTTTTTCGTTTTTTAAATCTGAAAACAGACTACTTTTTGAGCCAGCTAAAGGATGTTCGGGTGAGCAAATAGCGACAATAGAATCTTTAAAGAAAACTTTACTATCATAGTGATCAACATCAAGAGGACCCGAAATCAAAGCAACATCTATTTTCCTTTGGTCGAGCAAGTCTAATAAATTTTTAGTATTGTTAACAGTTAAATCAACTTTAGTATTCTTTTCAGTTAGAGAAAATTGCTGCAATTTATCTAAAATAAAATACTCACCAATTGTATAACTTGCGCCAACAGAGAGAGATTTTTGAGTACTATCTCTTGTCAATTCAGCCTTTATCTGGCTAGTTTCTTGTTCAATGATATCGAGTTCTTTTTTCAAATAGCGTCCTTTTTCAGTCAATGTTAATCTGCGGTGTTCATAGTAAAAAAGTTGCGTTTCTAAATAATGTTCTAAGTACTGAATGTGTTTTGTCACGGCAGGTTGAGATAAGTTTAAAAATTCAGCTGTTTTTGTATAGTTTAAGATATCAGCTAAAACAGAAAAAGTTTTATATCTGTAATCAATCATATCGAATCATCCTTCTTTAAGAAAAGTTGTTGTACGATTAAAGTATGAAAAAAAATGAACAAGCTATTCCTTTTAGTTATGCAAGTATAGCACTTTGTTATTTCCAAAACAATGTCATAAAGGATATAATAAATTTAATCGATTAAGTGAATTTTTGCACAAGGAGTGTGGCTGTCTGTTAATGAAATAAGAAATGAATCGAATCATTTGATAAGAAGGAATCAATGATTGTATGGACCCAAGACAATACGGTTAAAAATTTTAATAAGCCGTCCTTTTTTATTTGTTTGATATCATAAATAATCTATCTTAACTGGAGGAACCAATGAAAAAAGTAGAAAGAATTTTAGGATTTATTGCCATTATATTCATTTTTGTTATAGGAAAGAGTCAACTAGTATCAGATATATTATTTTTTAGATTAGTTGTTGGAATGGGTTTAGGATATGTTTTATCAAGATCGTATACAGGTTTTGCAGGAAGTGTGAACCGGGCTTTTAAAACAGGTTCTACTAAATTAATGAGAACTCTTATGTTTATGTTTTTTATTTCGTCTATTGTTACAGCAGCATTACTTTTCAAAGGAGATGTCACTACTTTTGGTCTTTGGATCAATCCAATTAACTTAGGCCTACTATTAGGTGGCCTCCTTTTCGGATTTGGTATGAGTTTTGCATCTTGTTGCGCATCAGGTGTTCTTACTGACCTTGTTACTGCGCTTCCAAGAGCTCTTATTAGTCTGATTTTCTTTGCAATGGGAGTATTTTTAGGATTCCCAACGCAAAATACAGCGAGCATTGTTACGGAGTCTTGGTTTACTACTGAAACAGGTGAACTGTTCAGTAAAGGCGTCTATCTTCCAGATTTATTTTTATGGGATGGAATGGGCGGTTATCTAGGTGCGGTTATTCTAACGGGTCTTTTTGCTCTTATCGTTGTTGCTCTTTCTTATAAATACGAACAAAAAAGAAAGAGAGAGAATACATTTACGGGAGTTTCAGTAGAAAAAATGCAAGAAGAAGAAGTACCTTTTGATTCTAAAGATTATGCGTTAGTAAGTGAAGCAACTTATAGTAGACTGTTCATAAAACCGTGGTCACTTGTACAAGGAGCTGTAGGGATTACCTTACTATTTGCCTTATTAATGGGAGTGACTCACTCTGGATGGGGAGCATCAACGCCTTATGGTTTATGGTTTGGTAAATTCTTAATGATTTTTGGTGTTTCAGCTGATTCTTTAGCTTCTTTTGCTCAAATGAAACCAGACGGATTTATCCAACCATTCTTTGAGAATGGGGTTTCTGTACAGAACTTAGGTATTGTTCTAGGTACGATCATTTATCTTTTAACTGCGGGTAAATTTATTCAAACATTTGTATCAGAATTAAAAATTAGTTTTAAAGATGTATTCCTTTTCGCTATGGGTGGATTTGCTATGGGATTTGGTACTCGACTAGCTAATGGCTGTAACGTCGGAGCATTATATACGCCAATCGCAAACTTCTCTCTATCGGGATGGATATTCCTAATCGTTATGGTTATCGGTGGCTGGTCAGGAAATATTCTTGGAAAGAAAATCAACAGTTAAACAAAAAATGGATACTGTAGGAGGAATTTAGTTATGAGTAAAAGACTATTAATTATTGGTGGCGTTGCTGGTGGAGCATCAGTAGCGGCAAGAGCTCGCAGAAATGATGAAACAGCAGAAATTATTATGTTTGAAAAAGGTCCTTACGTTTCTTTTTCTAACTGTGCTTTACCTTTTCACTTAAGTGGTATCGTAGAAAAAGCAGAAGATTTAGTTTTAATGAAACCAGAAGGCTTTGCTAGTCAATACAATATTGACGCACGTGTAAATCATGAAGTACTGTCTATTAATAAAGCTGAAAAAACAATCGTTGTTAAAAATGTATTAACTGGTGAAGAAAAAATAGAGCCATACGATGAGTTAGTCTTATCACCGGGTGCAAATCCTATTTTACCAAGAAGCATTAAAGGTATCGATAAAAAACATGTTTTCACTGTTCGTAACGTTCCAGATATTGACAGAATTAAAAAATATATAATAGAAAATGATGTTAAAGACACTGTTGTTATCGGTGGAGGATTCATTGGTCTTGAAGTGGCAGAAAACTTGAAACTGGATAATAAGAATGTTGCATTAGTCGAAGCAGCGAATCAAATTATGGCTCCATTTGACTATGATATGGTTCAAATTTTACACAAAGAAGTTATGGACCATGGAGTAGATTTATTTGTAGAAGATGGAATAGCTGAAGTAAAAGACGATAAAATTATTTTACAATCTGGTACAGAAATCAAAGCTGAAATCGTTATTATGGCCATTGGCGTTTTAGCTGAAACAAGCCTAGCTAGACAAGCTGAACTTGAAATCGGAACAACAGGCGGAATCAAAGTTAATCAACATTACCAGACTTCAGATCAACATATCTATGCAGTAGGAGATGCAATTGAAGTTACAAACTTAATTACAATGAAACCAACCCGTTTAACATTAGCTGGTCCTGCTCAACGTCAAGCACGTGCAGCAGCGGATAATATGTATGGCAAAGCACATCGCAACACGGGTGTTATCGGTTCTTCAGTTGTTCAGTGTTTCAATATGAATGCAGCTGCAACCGGACTAACTGAAAAACAATGTCTAGCAGAAGGCATTGATTACTTAACATCATATGTGATTCCTAAAGACATGGTTGGATTGATGCCAGATGCTAAACCGTTATTCTTCAAATTAATTTTTGCTAATCCTTCAGGTCGTATTTTAGGTGCACAAGCAATTGGTCAAGGAAACGTTGATAAACGAATCGACGTTATTGCAACTATGATTACGATGCATGGTGACTTAGAAAACTTAAAAGAATTAGAATTGTGTTACTCACCAATGTTTGGTACAGCAAAAGATGTTGTTAATATGGCTGCTTTAGTCGGATTAAATGTCTTGAATGGCGATTTTAACCAAGTTCCTGTTACACAGGTGAGATCATTAGTTGAAAATGATGCGTTTATTATTGATGCACGTGAAGAAGGCGAATATGCAAAAAGCCATTTAAACAACGCTATAAATATTCCACTAAGCCAATTCCGTGACCGTTTAGATGAAATACCAAAAGATCAACCGGTTTATATTCACTGCTTATCAAGTCAACGTAGCTACAATATGGTTAAAGCGCTGAATCTGATGGGATATGAAAATATTTATAACGTAATGGGTTCATTCCTGGGTATCAGTATGTATGAATATTTCAATGACCAACGTCTAAATCGTAAACCAATTATGACAGACTATGCGTGGGTTTGATCCAAACGTACAGCATAGACTGAAATGAAAGTTTGAACAGGCAAGAAAAGGCTAGGACATTATGTCCCAGCCTTATTCTGTTTTTTATTAATTTTTAAAAAAAGAATAACTAAATCATAAAAGTTGGTGAATAATGAAAAAAATGAAAAGAAAAGAGCATTTTCGTGTCTATACGTATGCTACTTGGGGAACAATCTTTCTTGTTTGGTTTTTAGTCACCGAATTTGGATTGGTTTCTTCACGATTGATTCCTTCTCCTGAGCAAGTGATTTATTCTTTTATAGAGATCATGCAAAATGGGTACAATGGAATTCCTTTATGGTCGCATGTAGGTATTAGTTTATACCGGTTATTTATTGCATCTTCTTTAGCGTTTATTACGGCTGTTCCGTTAGGTTTAATGAGTGGTTACTTTAAACGATTTCGTGCAGTTATAGATTCCGTTGTTCAATTTTATCGTCCACTGCCTCCTTTAGCTTACTATACATTTTTAATCTTATGGCTCGGAATTGATGAGTCTTCTAAAATAACGCTGCTCTACTTAGCTGCTTTTGCGCCTATTTACCTTGCTTGTGTTTCTGCAGTGTCGACTATTGATGAAAATTATTTATTGAGCGCAGAGTCCCTAGGTGCATCTAAAAAAGATATCTTTTTCACAGTAGTTTTACCAGCAAGTATGCCTGAAGTATTTACAGGTTTAAGAACAGCAATCGGTATTGCTTATACGACTCTTGTTTCTGCAGAGATGGTTGCAGCTACATCTGGTGTTGGTTGGATGGTTATTGATGCTTCCCGATATTTGAAGAGTGATATTATGTTCATTGGAATTATTATCATGGGAATTACGGGTGTGCTACTAGATTGGGGCCTAAGAAAACTAGAAACTAAACTTGTCTTTTGGAAAGGAAAACAATAATATGAAACAATTAAGAAAACACTATAAATTATTCTCACTTGTTCTAACAGCAGTTGTTATCGTTTTTTTAACAGGTTGTAGCTCTTCAAAAGAAGAAGCTAGTGATGCATTACCTGAAGAAGTCACCATTGGAATTATCCGTGTTCCAAATGATAAAGAGGTTGCTATTTCAAAAGGATTTTTCAAACAGTACTTTGAAGATAAAGGTATTGAAACCAAGTTCTTATTTTTTGATTCAGGAGTAGCTGCAAATCAAGCTTTATCATCAGGTAGTATTGACTTTGCTGAAATGGGTTATACCAACTCGGTTGTTGCATTAGCAACAGGTATTCCGGTTGAATTGATTTGGATTCATGAAGTTTTAGGGTCAAATGAAGCTCTTGTTGCGAGAAAAGGATCTGGTATCAAAGAAGTAAAGGATTTAGCCGGTAAGAAAGTAGCTACTCCTTTTAGCTCAACGTCTCATTATAGCTTATTGAAAGCCGTGCAAGATGCAGGTGTTGAATCAGACATTCAACTTCTTGACATGGAAACAAGTAGTATTTTCGCTGCTTGGGAAAGAGGCGATATTGATGCGGCCTATACGTGGGAGCCATCGTTATCTGAATTAAAAAAATCAGGAGATGTTATCATCGATAGCAAAGTATTGGCTGATAAAGGCTATATGACGGCAAATATTGATGTTGTGCACAAAGATTTCTCTGAAAAATATCCTGAATTAGTATCTGATTATATCCGTGCACTTGATGAAGCTGTTCGTTTCTATCGTGAATCTCCTGAAGAGGCAGCTAAAGCAGCTGCGAAACAGCTAGATATTACACCAGAAGAAGCTATAAAACAAATGGAAGCGACCACGTGGTTAACGAGTGATGAACAAGTTTCTGCACCTTATCTGGGAACAGATGATCAACAAGGAGAATTTTCACAAGTATTTTTAGACACAGCAAAGTTTCTGAAAGAACAAAAGTCAATTAAGGCAATTCCAGATAAAAAAGACATAGATGAGTTTATTAAAACCAGTTATATCGAAGATACTTTAAAGGAAGAAAAATAGAACGGAGAGATGTGGGAAATGACACAAACAGCTGACAACGCGCCAGTGGTTGAGCTAGACCACGTCAATTATGAATATACGACGAAAAATTCAGTCGTTCAAGCGATAAAAGATATCGACTTAACGATTAATCAAGGTGATTTCTTTTGTCTAGTTGGTCCTTCAGGATGTGGAAAGAGTACGTTGCTGAAAACGATAGCGGGCTATATTGAACCAACTAGTGGGGAAAGCCGCATGGAGAACGAGATAATCAAAGGACCACATTGGAAAAGAGGGGTGGTATTCCAATCAGCAACCTTATATCCATGGTTAACCGTTCGTAAAAATATTGAGTATGGACCACGGATGCGAAAACAAAGCAAAGAAGAGATAAAAGAGAGTAGCGATTATTATTTAGAGCAAATTGAGTTAAGTGATTTTGCTAATCATTATCCTTTCGAGCTTTCTGGTGGAATGAAACAACGTGTTTCTTTAGCCAGAGTTCTTGCAAATAAGCCTAAACTTGTTTTAATGGATGAACCTTTTAGCGCATTGGATGCAATCACTCGATTAAAAATGCAAGATTTCTTAAGAGTATTGTGGAAAAAAAACAATCAGACTATTTTATTAATCACACATGATATTGAAGAAGCATTGTTATTAGGGACAAAAGTAGCCGTAATGTCTAAAAATCCTGGTACGATTCAAAGTGTCTTTTCTGTTCCTTATTCTGAAAAAGTTTTGAATGATAAAGAGTATCGTATTGAGGAGGATAGTGAATTTATGAAACAAAAATATGCTATCCTTAAAGCAATCTCTTAATAGCCTAGTTGAATAAGACTGTCGGAAAAGATAAGGCGCTTTTAAAAATAAGAGTAAAAAACTACTGATTTATTTCAGTAGTTTTTTTTACTGAATAAAGAAAGTGCGTTTATAATTTGAATGACAGTTAAGCATTCAAGTTGACTTAATACTAGAGCTGTATTACTATCACACTACTAAGACTAAAAAAAGTAGACACAATTTTATTGAAATGGCTTTAATAAGTAGGCATACGTTAAAATGAAATTGTATCGAATAGACGTGTTGCTCGTTTTTATTCAGCGAAGTTAGTGAGGCCTAAGATGATACAAATGAAACAAAATAGTTATTCAACACTATTTTCAATAAGAACTAAAAGATAATTGAGTCGTTTACTTCAATCTAAAAAATAGTCCGATATCTTTAATAAAATAAGTAGAAAAGGATTTGAAGTAACAATGGGGAGAAAAGAAGCAGTAACTAGTTTAGATACGGAGTCAGTAGGGAAATCATTCATAAGGTATCTAGTTCCTTCTGTTGTTGGGATGTTATTAATGGCTGTTAATATTATTATTGATGGAATTATGGTCGGCAACAAACTCGGATCAGTTGCTCTAGCAGGTGTAGGTATTGCTGCACCTGTTTATAGTATATTCGTAGCGATGTCGCTATGGATAGGTGTAGGTGCGGCAACTCGTTATTCTGTCATGATGGGTTCCAAACGGCCAGATCAAGCAAGGATTATTTTTTCACAAGCGATTAGTTTGATACTAGTTTTAACGATAATGATTGGGTTTTCTGCTTTTGTTTTTAGAACAGAACTTGCTTATTTGTTGGGCGCGAATGCAGATACAATTGGGTATACATCAGATTATCTAAATATTTTATTGCTTTTTGGATTTATCTTTACAGCGGAGAATGCTTTTAGTATTTTAGTTCGTAATGATGGTGGTCCGAATACAGCAATGACTGCACTTATTGTTACATCAGTTGTTAATATCATTCTAAATTATGTATTTTTATTTATTTTTGACTTTGGAGTAAAAGGTACGGCCACTGCAACACTTATTGGTGCATTAGTGGGTCTTATTATCCTTAGTACGCATTTTTTTAAGAAAAATAATAATTTGCGTTTTGTACGTTTTACCATTGATAAAAAGTTGATCGGTCTCATTTTAGTTATCGGTTTTCCAAGTTTTCTAGCAGAAGTAGGTATTTCATTTTTTACAGTTTCACACAATATCGTATCCGAAAATCTTGCAGGAACAGTTGGTGTCTCTGCTTTTGCGGTATTAAATTACGTTCATAGTGTCATGTTGTTATTGTTTCTAGGAATGGGATCAGCAATTCAACCGTTAATTAGCTATTACAAAGGCGCTAAGGATGAAAAGAAGATACAAAAAACAATTCAACTCGCAATTGGAACAGCTCTGATAGCGGGTATCTTATTTATGCTTATTGGGCAGTTTGCTGCCACACAAATCGTCAGACTGTTCGGCGACTTCCCTGAAGAAGTCGTAGTATTAGCAGTATCAGGGATTAAATTATTTTTCATTGCCTATCTCTTTATGGGAACCAACTTTGTCATGATGACTTATTATCAATCTATTGGACAAATTCGAATGGCAACATGGATTACTGCAGCACGTGGCATAATTGTGTTACTGATAATGCTCATGATTCTGCCTGAATTATTTGGTTTGACAGGTTTATGGCTTGCCGTTCCAGCATCAGAATTTATTGTACTTTTGACTGTTTATTATTATCATAAAAGATGGCATAGTAAAAACAACCATTCGACATTATAGAATAAAAAGTAGCAACTAAAATTACGCAGGAGTAAACGTTACTCTGCTCATTTAGTTGCTGCTTTTTAGTTTTTTAGTAGAATAGAGGAGCAGCTATTTTGTGATGGATACTTACAATAACTTGTTTTCTTATGTTCTTTAAGAGATAATGAAATTAGTAAAAAGATTAATGGAAATAAACTCATTCTCTAAGGTAAATAGATAAAATGATTGGTTAACTATTCATTTAAGAGGAGGCGACAAAGATGCCTATCACTGTATTGATAGTATTTCTTATAATAGCAAGTGTAATTTATAATAGCTTATGTATAGTGAAATTAAAAGAAGAAAATAATAATCTGAAAAAAGAAATAGAACTCTTAAAAAGAAGAATATCCAGTCAATAAGTAGCCAATGAGATGACTCAAACAGAATAAATAAATGAACTAGGATACTTTTAAAACGATGACCTTTAGAATAGGTTGTATAAAAACATACATATTAATCACACTATATACCAAAATAGTAAAAGAACCTTGAATTTACAAGATTCCAATGCAGGACTATTATCGGTTTATATTGTTAAAGATTTTCGCTGTGTCTAACAGCCGTTTTTTCAGTCATTTATTCTTGAATTTTTCTTTGTACTAGTATGTCTAGTAGATAGATTTTTTATCAGACTCCTCTACTTTTATAAAAAATCTGAAATATGTAGCATTATTTTCTACCAGTATTTTAAAATGTACTGGTATTGGCTATACATTAGTAGACAAGTCATTCACATAAATGTAATGCACTAGATCAAACTGTAAAAAATGTTTGGAGAGATCGGTTTTATTTATAGCTTAGACAAAATAAAGAGTCAAACGGTAGCTTTAATCGCTACTGTTTGACTCTTTAACTACTTATTAGTTGAAAGAAAGAACACGTTCGTCATCATCCATGTACTCTTTATCTTGAGCAGGTGCTTCAATAGAACCAAATGGCATTTGGGCACGCAACTTCCAGTCAGCAGATAAATTCCATTGCGAACGAACAGCATCATCAATCAATGGATTGTAGTGTTGCAAGCTAGCTCCGATATTTACGGTTGCTAATGTAGTCCAGACAGAGTGCTGTGCTATTCCAGAAGCTTGTTCTGACCAGATTGGGAAGTTATCTGCATATAATGCAAATTGTTCCTGTAGTTTTCTAACCGTACTCATTTCTTCAAAGAATAAAATCGTTCCATATCCAGCACGAAAAGAATTTAATTTTCCTACTGTTGGAGCAAAATCTTGTCCTTTAGGAATAACTTCTTTCAAAGCAGCTTCTGTTAAATCCCATAAGGTTTCATGAGAGTCTCCAAATAAGACAACTGCACGTGAAGTTTGTGAATTGAATGAAGAAGGGCTTTCTTTGATAGCTTTTTTTACTAATTCCATGATTTTTTCGTTAGATAAAGAAACATGTTTACCTAGTGTATAAATAGAGCGACGTTCTTTTAATAAATCAACGTATTGATTGTCCATATACTGTATTCCTCCTCAGATGATCGTGCTTATTAATGAAACATATAAATATCTTTATATTAAGATATTTATATGGTATATTTATCTTAACATAAAGATATTAAAAAAGATAGAAAATAAGCATTTAATTATCTAGTGGAGGGAAAATAATGACAACAAATATTAAATTAATGGTTGTATTTGGAAAAATGGCTCATGCACTTCAAGAAAATTTAAGTAAAAATCTTGAAGAGTTAGGTATGCCATTCAGCTTGTATCCTATTTTGGCCTATTTAAATGAAGTTGAGAGGGCTAAAACTCAAAAACTTGGCGAAGTAGCTGTTATTAGTAGTGGAACAATCACTCATACAGTCAATAAATTGCTTAAATCACATGATGTAGAAAAAATACAAGATGAACAAGACAAACGCATTTTTTGGATTCAGATTACAAAAGAGGGGAAAAAAAGATTTGAAGCCGTTCATTCAAAGCATATGGAGTACTTGGACGAATTGCTGAAAGAATTTACGGAAGAAGATAAAGTAGCATTAATTGAGTTAATGAAACTGTTTGGAAAAGGAATAATAAGAACAAGCGAGTTAAAAGGAGACTAAAAAGGAGGCTAGAAAAATTCCTAGTCTCCTTTTTATTAAAAATAAGTTAATGATTAACTCGACTAAACGTGGTGTCTTCAATAAGTTCTTCTTTATTCACAATATATTTACTATAGACTTTATCGATTACGAGTGCAATAGCGTTATCGCCAGAAACGTTCGCTGCTGTCCCGAAACTATCTTGAGTAATATAAAGAGAGATAAGCAGATTGCCCAATGAACCAGTTGGATCAATACCGACCATATAAACAAATGGAATTGCACTCATAATTGCCCCTCCAGGAGCACCGGGAGCAGCAACAAGCGCGACACCTAAAGTAGCAATAAAGCCAGCCATCATTCCAAAACTATGAGGCATATCAAACATCAAGAGTACAGCTGTCACACATGAAGTAATAGTAACGACACTTCCCATAAGATGAATAGTTGCACTTAGCGGGATAACAAATTCTCTGATTTCTTTTGAGACCCCATTTTTGCGAGCACATTCCATATTAACAGGAATAGTAGCGGCAGAAGATTGCGTACCTAGAGCTGTGAAATAGCCAGGTAATTGATTTTTTAATAAAGTAAGCGGATTTTTTCCAGTGTAAAGTCCAGCTAGTACAAATAATAGAATAAGAAGCAATAATTGCAAACCAATCACGACGATGAATACTCTCCAAAAAACAGATAGAAGAGAAAATACTGCACCACTGTAACTTAAATTTAAAAAATTCCCAAAAATATAAATCGGTAGACCTGGAATAATAAGTGTTTTTAAAATTTGAGTAATAATTTCACCAAATTCAGTGAAGAAATGATACATGACTTCGCCCTTTTTCTCTTTACGCAACCAAGAAATAAAGACTCCAAACAAGAAAGCAAAGACAATTGCTGATGTGACTCCAAATAAAGGCTCCAGTGGTAGAGTAAAGAGTGGAGTTAGTTCAGTTCCTTCAGTTTGAACGGTTTCTCTTATAGAAGCGTCAATAAATAAAGGGAAAAGACTTGAAGCTAAGAAATAAGCAATAAATCCGCCAATCAGAGTATTAGAATAGGCCATCAAAACATTAAGGCCAAGTAACTTTCCAGCCCCATCTGTTAAATCAGAGATACCTTTGATAACATAACCAACAATCATTAAAGGAATAATAAAGGCCAACAATTGGCTAAATAAAGCAGACAAAGTAACAGGGATTTGAAGTAAGAATTCTGGTACAAAGGTTAATTGTCCCACTAACACTCCCAAACCAATGGCAATTAACAGTTTTGGTACAAGTCCAATTTTAACTTTCTTTTGTTTATCTATACTAACTCCTCCATTCTCAACTTAATTCTATATAGAATACTATTTAAACAGTCAATTGTCAAAACAATAACAAAGAGTGATCGCAAAATAAACGACTTAGTCTCACTGTAGGCATTTATATTTTCCATCATGGTCTATTATTCTAGTTGTTATTTAAAGTCTATACAAAAGCAACTTAAAGTCATATACTCATTTATAAAAGGAGATTTTTATGAAAAAACTTTATTTAGTAGCGTATACTCTGTTGTTTTTCGTATTAGTAGGCTGTGACAGCATCACTGATGAAACTATTTTTGTAAAAGGAAATGAATTTTATACTGGATTGACAAAAGAAAAATTAGAAGAAAATAGTAAAATGAACAGACCTTCTAAACTGGTAGTAGTTAGTGATAGCTATTTTACCGCTAGTTCCATAGTTGAAATGGGAGAAAAAGATAAAAATGTCGTAAATGAATTACTTCAAGTTCGCGACTATAGACAAAAAAAATCGTATAAAGGTCATCCAACATACGATATTATTGAACGTACTCCAAATGGAGATAAAATAGATACCGTTATTTCAGTTAATCATGGAGATTATTATTATTTACTATCCTTAAATCTACTATCGGATGCAAACGTTAACTTAGATAATGAAGCTAGCTTAGCTTCTGCAGCATCGTATGGTGACTTAAGTGGGAAAAATACTAGTGATGATGGATCAACGGATTATTATTTTGAGATTTACGAAAAATAGTAGTAGAAGACTAATTGGTTTTTTAAGAATAGCAGCTAAAAATTCATTTAGTAAACGGTGCTGTAGAGTAGTAAGCACATAAATTTACTTTACTTAAGGGTATGGTATACTTTATGAAAATGGAAAGAGGTGCATCATGGATAAAAGAAGAATTGTTATTTATACTATTTTATTTTTTGCGACATTAGCAATTGCAACACAAGGGTTTACTAATATCGGCTTAGATGGTTTATTAGTTCCGTTAATTTTTACCTTTGTTTATTTTACAACAATCTTTATTATAGCAACGATTATTAAAAATAATTCGATTGTCGATATCGGATGGGGTATGGGCTTTGTTGTAGGAAGTTGGCTTACATTACTTGTAACAGAAGACCCTACAATATTATCTTATGCTATTGTTGGACTTATTACTGTATGGGGTTTGAGATTATCCTTACGTTTACTAAAAAGAAATTATGGAAAACCCGAAGATTTCAGATACGCACAATGGCGTAAAGAGTGGGGCGATAAAGTTGTTATTATTGCTTTCTTTAGAGTCTTTATGGTCCAAGGTATTATCAACTTTGTTGTTGGGTCTGCGAGTTATTCTGTAATCAAGTACAATGAATTTAGTTTTAACTCAGGTCATCAGTATTTTGTTTATGCGGCATTACTTATTGCATTAATAGGATTATTCTTTGAAGTAGTCGGTGACGAACAGTTAAGACAACACATTAGTAAAGGTTCAGGCAAACTTTTACAAACAGGGCTATGGTCCGTCACACGTCACCCAAACTATTTTGGGGAAATATTAATATGGGTTGGATTGTATGCAAGTGGGATTACATTGTTCTTTACTGGTTCTGTAAATCCATGGTATTATATTGCTCTAATCATCTCACCTATTTTAATGAGTACAGTATTAATAAAAGTATCCACTCCATTGTTAGAGAAAAATATGGAGAAATACGATTCATGGGAAGAATACACAAAAAAAGTTCCAATGCTTTTCCCTTGGGCTAAAAAATAAAAGCAATCCATTATAAGGATTAGACTAAATAAAGTTCAAAAAGCTCCGTGCAGAAGGTAGACCATCGCCTTTTGTACAGAGCTTTTTTAGATTTTATTTTTACGTATCCATTAGTCGAAAAAGAGGCTTATTTCATCTTAAAAAAAGAGCTCTGAATCTTCTATTTGTTGGTGTAGTTCTTGTTTATTCGCTTCAAGTTTATCTTGTAAATCCAGAACAGAGCTACCAAGGGTTTTAAGCATACGGCTATTTCGTTTAATTTTTTCCTTCGTATCCCAATCTGAAAAGAAATTATCAAAGAAAATATCAAAGGTTTTACTCATCCCACCAAACGTTTCATAGTTGAGAGAAGTATCTAAAGAGAGATCTTTCAATTCTTTATCATAATTTTCTAGTAGCTTTTCCATTTGGTTCATTTTAGCTTCAGCCGTATTAATTTTATCATATTTTAACATATCTAGTAGAAAGCTACTATTTGTAAACATATCCCAAGTGGAATAAGAATCCGCAGACTCTAAGTCGTCTAGTGCCTCGCTAATTCCTGCTAAAACTTTATCTCCAGCAGCAGAAGCTTCGTCCAGCTCTATCAATTCTTGCTTTAATTGAGCACGGTTTATTTCTTCATCAGCAATTTTATCTCTGAAATGTGGATCCTTACTGTAGAGACTATCTTTTAACTGGCTGATTTGGCTACTGGTTTCTTCACTAGCTAATTGAATAGCAGCTAAATCTTTTTGAGCTTCTACTAATAAAGTTGAGGATAGATCTAATTCAACTTTTGCAGCAAGTTTTTCTTGTAGTTCTTTATCAAGTTTTTTGTCATAATGACCCATCATTTGTTTTATAAAGGTAGCTAAAGATTCTGATTGTAATTTCTCGACATCTCGACTTTCTTTTTTTAAGTTCGTCTCTGCGAGCGTAAAGCGTTCACTATTTTTCTGGTATCTTATCTTTGCAGATATCTCTTTTTTTGAAAGAGCTCTTAGTTTTGCTTGTAAAGCTTCATATTCTTCCATTTTTAAACCTGCTTTCTATCTTTAGATGAGTGATTAAAGGTATAGCCAAATACGTCTTCAAAACCATTATGACTTATCTAAAAAGATATCTCAATAAACAAATGATTGACTATAGTAGAAATCTCGACAGATTCAGTAAGTAAATCTTGTCCTACTCGAATAGCCCATTTTATTTATTCGATAATAAAAAAATTCTGAATAGATTGCAAAACTATCTAACGTGATAGCTTTTTTGATTTATCTTTTTAAATTTGTCATAATAGATAAAGGGAACAAGTTTAAATAAACTAGTGTTTTTTGTAAATAGACTTAAAAGATAACGAACAAACAGATAAAATTAAATTGAAATAAAGGGGGGAAATCGTTTATGGGAGCTGTACTTATACAAGCGATTAGTTTTTTATTAGTTATTCTAGCAGCCTATCTTTTTAAAGTTGCGAACATATTGGAAGGAAAAGATGGACGTATTATTTCAAAAATTATATTAAACTTAACTTTACCTGCAACAATTATTATTGGATTTAACTCAGTAGAATTGAATAAGATAGTATTCATTATGATTGGATTAGGATTAGTAGCGAATATTATTTTTATAACGTTTGGAGGACTGATTTGGCGTAAAAGAAAAACATCTGACCAAGCGTTGATGATCTTCAGTCAAGGTGGATACAATATTGGGAATTTTACCATTCCGTTTGTACAAGGTTTCTTCCCACAAGCTATTCCATTTATTGGAAGTTTTGATACGGGAAATGCGTTAATGCTTTTTGGAGGGACTCCTATTCTAGCAGATAAACTTACTGGCCAAAATCGTGGCGCAAGAGGGATTGGAGAAGTTGTTTTTCGACTTTTTCGTTCTCCGACGTTCACAACATATAGTGTTATGATTTTATTAGCCTTAGTCAACATCACTATTCCAGACACTATTCTTTCAATAGTTAAATTATTCGCTAGTGGCAATGCCTTCTTATCTATGTTTATGATTGGTCTATATTTAGAACTTACTATTTCTCGAAGCGATTTTAAAAAAGTAGCACAGCTTCTTTTCACACGTTATACTATCGGAATTTTATTTGCACTAGTTTCTTACTTTTTATTGCCTTTACCAGAAATTGTTCGTTTATCTTTAGTTCTTTTAGCACTTGCTCCTATAGCAACAGTTTCTACAATTAATATGGTCGTTTACGGCAATAAAGAATCTCTTTCTGGTTTTTTATCTTCCGCTAGTATTATTCTTTCATTGCTATTCATGACTCTTGCCCTTGCTTTAATTATGTGAAAATAAATCGTAGCATTTTCATTCTTTTGAGACTATTTTGTAGATAGAAATAAAAGCCATTAATCAAAATAAAAACAAGACTACCTAATCGTTCATTGGATTGGGTAGCCTTTTAAATTTTTTTGTTAAAAGTACGACTAGTCGAGTATCGTCTCAACTTTAGACAAGTTAATAACGTACGGGAGTTTATTTTCCAAAAAATAATATAGACCAATTTGGTTACTATTCTATTTTTCTAAGTTGTTTTTTCAGAGTAAACTTTTTTAAGAAAACAAGCGAAACGGAGATGAATAAAAACGATAATTGTGTTTAGGTGAATAGTAGAAAGTATAAAAAATGCTCGATTTAAATGCACAAAAAGTCTTAGATAAGGCCAACTCAAGATAGACAAAATGATAAGGCAGACGAAAGGTAACAGCTATAAAATTACTGGTACTTATTCCTTTTAGATTTTTCTTTTGAAAAGAGCACATCTAAAAAAGTCAGACTAAAGGCAAGACCTATACTGCTAGAAAAACTTTTTAATAAATCAACTTTTGAAGATTTAATCACAAGATCAAAGAGAGAAGTTAAAGCAATAAATAAGAGCAATAGGGCTAAAAACTTAACGAATCTTTTTCTTAGTTCACTCCAACTATGCTTTCTCGCATTCATAATAGTTATGAATGGAACGTATAGCAGGAGAAAGAATGTGAGACATAGATATCCTGTCAGAAAATAAAAAGAAAAACGATGATCGCTATCTGTATAAACAATAAAAAGCGAAAGGATAGTTGCTAAAGTGAATAGGCTGAACAGAATTTTTGTAAAAATGACTGTTTTGTTTTTTTTCATTTATAACTCTCTCTTTCGTAAGAACTTAGTGAATACTGTCTATTGAATCGTCTTAGAGGTAGGTTCCTTAATTGTTGTGGAATAATGGATTAGAATGAAAGTCACTATTCATGTGAATACACGTTGAATTACCACTAATACCAGCTCTTGTTCTTGATAATGATACGACTAAAAAAATGCATTAGTGATTTTTAATGATTTCTGTGGCTACTTCTAATAATCTAATAGCCATCCTGTAATTATCGCCTATCACGTCAAACACTGGATCTTCACCTAAAACAGAATAATTGTGTCCCTTTGGTAAATTCCCCTCATCATAAGATTTTATATCTTCAAACCATGTTTCAGAGCCATAGTACTTACTTAATTGTTGTAAAGATTTCTGCTTTGCTTCGAAGTCATCTAGCTGTATTTCAAATTCATTCATCCCTTTTTCTAGTTCGCTTACTATTGTTTGCATCTTTTTGATTCGTCTAAATTGAAAACTAGTTAATTCGTCTTTTGTCATCTATATTTACCTCCAATAAGACTTAATTTAACTTATTTGTTAACAAATAGATTCTTCTTATTTTACTTTTTGATTGAATAATATAAGATGTTAAATGGATTTTCCAATTAAATGCACGCTATTTTATACTAGTAAGAATAAAAAAGCAGGGGGTACCTTAACAATTGAATACCCTGCTTTTAAATTCATTCAGAGTAGAAAAAAGGAAATTTTTTCAGATTTACTTCAAAAACTTTTTATTCTTTCTGCTTCTAAAAAATCGGTAGTAATAGTGTAACCCATACTAGAACTGATAACTGAATCTATTTGACAAAATGGGCATAGCGCTGTTTGACCATGATCAACGTAGTCTGTTATGAGTTCTGGAGTAAATATCTTTGTACAATGGTAACAACCGCAATAGTCACTATTCTCCAAATAAGCTTTATTTTTAAAGGCACTTTGTATGACGTTATTTTCTTTTCGTTCCATTTTAGTAGATTCCTTTCGTAATACCTGATTAGTAGTAATTCCTATAAATTTTTTAAATAATTTCTGTACGCTGCATTTACCTGACTATATTCTCGGTCAGATTCTTCGTGTTGCAGTCTTAATTCTTCCTCGTACTCTTTATTAGTCATACCAAGATCTGAAGCTAAACTTGAGGGAGAAGAACCATTTTCGGATTCTGAAGACAAGTCATTCAATTGATTCCGTTCTTGTGTATAGGTGTGTTGCATTTCTTTCATAGCATGAAATTCTTTGAGGGTCATGTTATAGTCTTGTGCTTCTTCTGGAGCAGATAAATCATGTTCTCTGTAAAAGAGGGTTCTTCTTTCTAATGTATCTAATGATCGATAATCAATAGCCTGTGAAAAGGCAGTATTTTGATCCTCAAAGAAAGAATGGTAGTCAGAGTTTCCGATGTTTAGGACAATTAAATTGGTTACGCAACGAGAGAGACCGGTGTAAACCAAATTATTAAACGTTTCGCTTTGATTTTTTTGAGGTTTATTTATAATTAAAACTAAATTTTTAATTTCCCAGCCTTTGTATGAATGGATAGTAGACATTTTAATTTTTCCGCTATTCATATGAAAAGCAAATTTTTTACTTCTTTCAAATGATTTAATTAAATCCTCAACGGGTACAGTATCGTATTGAGACACTTTAGCTTCGATTGCGGCTACTTCTTTTATACTGGCAAAAGTTGTAATAAACTGTTCTTCTAATTTCCCTTGAGAAATTAAGTGTTCTTGTAACTCTCTAAGAACTTGTTTATTTGTACCTAGAAAAGCAACATCATTTTGATTAGGAAAACCTTTTGAGCGAAAGGATTGAAAAATCGTATCCGTTAATTGTTTGGTTAATAACTCTTTAGTAGACTCGAGATAATAATAGCTAAAAGAAGCTTCTTTTAAATTCAAAGACAATTGAATGGGATTAAGTTCTGTATATTTTTTAAGATACTGAGCTTGAAAATCAATCAATAAATGTCCTAATGCATTAGGAGAACGGTATTCTTCATTTAGTGAAACCCATTTAGTTAAGTCCTTCGTTTCATGATTATGACTGTCTCTATAAATAGTTTGATTTCCGTCTTTAAAACAGACGAATTCACCATTTTCTGCTAAAAAATATTTTTTAATTATTTTTAACCAGGAGTCATCATAATCTTGTACTTCATCTAATAAGATAACAGGATACTTTATTATTTTATTTTTTACATCTTCAAACAGATGTTCATTCTCAAAGTCATAATCAAAATCAACTTCATAATTTAAAGCGTTGGTGGTGATGAATTGGTGGTAATGATTAAACTCAAAATATTCCCAATTAAAATTTTCTCGAACATTACTAATTTGATCTTTAATGTACTGTCTTAAAGTAATGTTGAAGGTTAAGATTAAGATAGGGCCGCCTGTTCTCTTTAGTCCATTCACAGCTCGCTTAGCAAGGACAGCTGTCTTACCAGTACCTGCAAAGCCGTGAATGTTTAGATTTTTAGAAGGACTACTTTTTGATAATTGAAGTTGTTTTTTAGAATAATTTAGCTGTTTGCCAATTCTTAGTTCGTGATAAGAAGGACGAAGCATATCTTTTAAGGGTTCGTATATTTCTGGTGTGAAATAACTAGAAGTATAACCTGTATAAAAATAAGATCTTTTTAATAAATTATGTAACTTAATTTTAAGGTTATCTTTTGAAAATAAGGTTAGGTGATTCGTATCGCGAATACCCAGATTCTCTTTGACCTTTTCTAAGTCTTTTTCAGTGTAGTGATGGAAGTAAACCAAGCACTGTATAACACCAAAATTATTTTGATGCTCGATCAATTCTCTACGATAAAGCTCAGGTGCATGGAATCTTATTGTATTTTTTTTGTATCTGTTTACTTGCTCGATTGGCGATAAGATAACGCTTTTACTTTTTTTCAAACACCACTGTTTTTTTTCGTTTATACAATAGTGCTGTGGATTATAATCTTTCACTTCAATGATAAGGATGCCAGCATTTTTTTTCATAATAAATAGATCGGGTCGATCACTATTCAATAAGGGTTGAAAATAAATTTCGATGGAGTCATCTTCAACGAATTCGTTTTTCAAAGTATGAAGTAAGTGAAGCTCTCCTTCTGTTGGTTTTACTTTTAATTGAGTAATTTCGTTAAGTGTAGGGAAAAATGTGGCCATAAAAATCCTCCTATTTAATAGAAACAGCTTTTAAAAAGTGTAGTTTTAATCTACTCTACTGATAGCGTTTATCTGTTTTTTCGTTGCAATTAAAGAAAAGATGAGAGAAGAGTAGAATAGGTCAAAAGCCTACAGTTATATTATAACCTATCTCAAATAATATAACTCAATCTAATTCAAAAAATGAACAGAAAGTAACCTATCCATTTTTTGAATTTCTTATTGTATGCTATTATTTTTTTGCTGACTAGTCTTTTTCTTCAATAAAATCTAACAATAGGCTATTAAATTCTTTAGGGTGTGTTTCCATTGAACAATGAGCTGCACCTTTGATAACGTTTACTTTCGTTCTTGGAATTCGTTCTTTAAGCTTTTTATATTGCTCTTGGGGAACCCACGTATCGTTTTCTCCGGTAAGAAAGAGAATAGGAACTTTATTCTTTTGGAGTTTTTCAAGAGGCTTGCTTTTTGTTGTTTTAAGAAAATCTGGAATAAAACTAGGCGATTCGCTTAATTTTAACCCATTGAGGTAACCGTCAATTTCTTTTTTAGAAGGGTTTCTGCCATAAGCTGAAGAAAGAAAAGAGTTTATTCTTTTATTTGTCAGGATAACATGACTATAGACAACGTCTATGGCTCTTTCAATTGGAGCATAGTAGATTAAATTTGGAACGGTTGATGGGTTATTATCAAACAAGGCTCCTGAAACTAAAACGAGCTTTTCTGTATCTTCTGATCGATTCATCGCCATAGCTGAAACCGTTCCACCACCCATGGAATGTCCTACAAGTGTCCAATCCAATTTTCTAGTATCTGCTGCCAAAGATAAATCAATCGTGTCTAATAAACTCCATAAAAGTTCGCTTCTTGCTTCTTGGCTATGATCGATACCTGGTCTTTTGTCACTGTATCCAAAACCCGGTAGATCTACTGTTACTACGAGGTAACCGGCATCTTGTAACTGCTGAACGTTGTTTCGCCATGAGAAAGTGGAACCTCCAAGACCATGAACCATGATTATTTTCCCTTTTGCTTTATCTATCAACGGTAAATAAGAACGATAATGAATACCGGTAGTACCTATCGTTTGGAAACGGCTTTCGATAAACGGCTTCTCATTTGTTGAATCAACTGTTTTAACCGTAAAGAAATAAGGCAAAATACTGATGAATACAAAAGCAAGTAACAAAAATAGAAGCATTCTTTTAATCCATTTTTTCATTATTATCCTCCTCATCTGTTCTCAAAAATAGTAGCAATTTTATCTTAATAACTCTGGTATGAGTTGTCTAGTACTACCTGATGCCTCCACTTAAATAGGCTATATTCCAAATCAGCTAAAGTATTTAATAAAAGAGTCTAGATTAATAACGAGCTACTATTTCTTTTCTTCATGAGTGAACCAACTGTTAACAAAAACAGCAATGTAGACAATTAGACTCAACAAAAAATATGCGATTAAAGACACAACTAATCCGGCATAGAGAGACAGAAAAAAAATAGAAAACAAGCTTGATTCTCCACCTGAACTGAAAAAAATAGCGAGACTATATAAGAAAAAAATGAGTAAACTAACTTTTTTTATTTTTTGTTTAGCAGTGGGATAGACCATTTTTAAAAACCTCCTAGTCAATGATAGAACAATGAGCTAACTACGTTCTACTTACAGTATACTAAAAATTCAATTAAACTATAGGGAATAATGAATAATTATCAGTGGTAACGTTACCAGCTAAAATAAGCAAGGATACGCCCTATTTTTTATGGTATGTTTAGCTTTCGTCCCTATGCACTACTGCTCTATTTTTGTAATAACTTAATGAGTTAATCTACGTTATCAGCTGCATTGATAACGCTTCCTATTTTTGGTAAGATAACTCTATTAAAGGTTTATATTAGAAATATAGTCTATTTTTTTAGGAGAGATGAATGATGGTAAAAAAAGAATTTTTGTATCTATTTTTAATGATAAGTTTATTCAGTACGGGATGTTCTACAATCAGTCACGAGCTTTATACAGGAAGAGATTTAAAAATAGGGGTTATTGGAGACGCTCCAAAAGTAGCAGAAACGATTTTTTTTGCTGATATGACTTTTGAGGAGTTAGAAAAAGATCGTATGACTGTTCATTCCCAACACGATGCTATTTTTATCATGCCGGAAAAGTTAACAGAAGCTGATGCTGAAAAATTTGTTGAGGTCTATAAGCAATTGAGAATCCCGATTTTCTTTATAGGAACAACAAAAGCTGCTATACCCTTCACTTTTGAGGATGCTAGCTATAGTAAAGTAGCGGATGTTTCGCCTAAAAGCTATGCTGCTGGCTATTTATATAATCCAGATAATCAGTTAGGCCAGCAATGGCGATTTATAAAAGAAAAAGAGGACAATGAAAAGATAACCGAAAAAGAGATTAAAAAAATATATAGTGAGATATTCAATACCATTAGCTCTATCAATTAAAGAATAAGAAATGAGGGAGATTGAAATGGTTAAATTTAAAAAGACTTTTGTGATAGGAACTTTCATTTTAGCTGCTTTTTTACTCGTAGCTTGTAGCCAAACTGCTGTAGAAAAAGAGGAGGATTATTTTTATGCGTTAAATTATATTGAAGGCGGAACAGGTGACAAAGAAGAAATTTACTTCTATGTCATTAAACCTTTTGAAGAAAGAGTATTAGCATCAGTACTAGGGGAAAATGAGTCTGACGCAATGTATGACTTGGAAGACTATGAAGATAAAGAAGATAAAGTAACGTTCAAATACAATGGGATAACGGAAAGATTAGAAAAGAAATCTGATTCACTTTGGCATTCTTTAGAAACAGGAATAGACTATGATGTAAAAAAACTTACTAAAAAAGCGGATAATAAAGAGATAGATTGGTAGTAAAAAAGTACTATAAAAGTAGGTAGTTCGTGTACGTTTGAACTATGAGATAAAAAGTCAAATAAATCCAATCTTTTAAGTAGAGAAGATTGGGTAGTTCAACTGGTTTAGTCTATTGATAATCAATGGATATTTTTATCTACTCTTTAAATAGAGTTTTTATTCCTAAAATAAAAGAAAAAATAGCAATAAGAATATATCTGGTAGCATTTAATCCTACTTTTATTAAATAGTTAGTAGTATCTATTCCATCGTCATAAATTTTAGGATAGATAATATCTGGTAAAATGAGCAATACTCCAATAGCGATTAAGATCAAAGAGTACCCTAAAACGTTTCTATAATTTTTCATACTTAACCTACCTTTTTAGTCATGATTTTCTAGTATTTCTTCTTTTTCTTACAACCTACTGTCAGTTTTTTCTGTACAGTAGATAAGAAAAAAGTTGGTAATCTAATAATTATGAGCAATAGAAAAATCAACTAGATCTAATTTAATTTATAGATTAAAATGTGAAGTATCGTTAAATGTATTGATAACATGTTGACCAAAATCGTTTTGACTCAAGGTGGAAATACCACCTACTGATGAGGAAAAATAAGCAGATACAATCATTTCTGGTTTGAACTTTAACCACCAAGCCAGTATATAGCCTAAAGTTCCGCCATGAGTCACAATAATAAGCTGTTTTTTTGGGTTTTCTTTAGAGAGAGAATCCATACACTGACAGACTCGCTTATAAAATTCTCTCCAAGTTTCCCCACCTTGAAATTCCCGATAATCTAAATCGAACTGGTTTCCAATTTTAGGGTTTCTATTTTCGTTAGACCATTTTTTAGTTTTATCTGCTGCTATACCTGTATTTATTTCACGTAATCCACTATTGGAGATAGCGTGTAAATTTAAGTGTTCTCCAATCATTTTAGCTGTTTGAGAAGCTCTCAATAAATCAGAAGTAAAGAGGATAGAGTCATTAATGAAGGATTGTTTTTCCAATCTTTTTCCAATCATTTCAGCTTGCTTTTTCCCTAAATCAGTCAAAGGTGTATCTGTCCATCCTCCAGACATATCGTTTATATGGTGCTCGGATTGACAATGCTGTATTAAAATTAGAGTAGTCATTTTTCCACCTCTTAACGATTAGTTTGAGTAATAGAGATTTACTATTAAAAGAATCCGTTTATCGCTTAAATTATTTTTTTTTGCTTTCAGCGTAATGGACATAATAAAAGATAGCACCCATAAATAAAGAGATAAAACCAACTAACGCAATAAAAGCATTCAATTGAGTGTAAGACAACTGATTCAATACGTAATTGCTAATGAAAATAAAAAACGAAGCGATAATAACTAACGTTCCAGAAATTAAATACATACCTATTCTCCTTTTAACTTATAATAGACTGATAAAAAAAGTATACCTTATTCATAATTAAAAATGTATTTTATTTAAACGAACGACGAGTAATAAAGTCAAAAGAGAAGAAACACTCATCTGGATTTACTAAGTCGTTAGCATTAAAATGATAAGCTAACTCTTATTTGGCCCATATTTATCGGTAAGACTAGATTAGTCAGCTATTTTTAAAACGATTTTTCCTGTTTGCTTAGCTTCTGTTAAACGTTCAAAAGCTTTTTTGTAATCTTCAAAAGGGTAAATGGTATCAATTAGAGGCTTAATGAGATGCTTTTCAGAGAATGCAATCCTATTTTCTAATTCTTCTTTCATTTTTAGAGAGTGTACGTCCTTAATTTGTAACCCATCTATTCCCGATTTCTGTTCATGAACCAATGCTTTCATTTCCTCAGCCCTTTCCTAATCAACTCCGCTACTAACTAAAACTATACCAATTAAAAGCTAGTAGTGCAAAACGATAGGGTTAAATAAAATTCTTGAATGAATAAATAGAAATTTGTTTTGATAAATAAGTAACATGACATGACAGATTAAAGAAAAAATAGTAAGCTAAAGAACACGGATAGATGTATACCATCTTATCTAAAAAAGTTGGTGTAACGTAATTTGCACAATCCACTGGAGGGGTATTGATTAGTATGAATTTAACGGACCTATTGAAGTCGATAGAAATCGATTCTAGTAGCCACAATGGACGTATATCAGAACTAAATAAAATTGAGATTAAAAAAATTGCTTATCATTCAAAAGAAGTAGAGACAGATACCTTATTTGTCTGCATTAAAGGGTATGAAACAGATGGGCACAACTATGCTAAACATGCTGTGAGTCAAGGGGCAACAGTCATAATCGTCGAACAATTCATTGAAGATATAGCTATTCTTCAGCTTAAAGTTTCAGATAGCCGCGAAGCTTTGGCTGTTTTATCAAGCAATTTTTTTGGCAATCCGTCTAGATCAATGAGTCTGTTCGGAGTAACGGCTACTAATGGAAAAACGACAATTATAGGTATTGTAGAAGAAATTTTTAAGGCTTACCAATTAAAATCCGGTTTAATAGGAACGATTCTTGTTAAAATGGATAAAGATATCGAAATGAGTCAATTGACGACACCAGAGTCTTATCATTTACAACAACATTTTGCGAAGATGAGAGATCGTGCAATCACACATGTTTCGATGGAAGTGTCTTCCTCAGCATTAGAACTTAAACGAGTTCATTATACAGACTTCGACGTCGTAGCCTTTATGAACATTAGTCCAGAGCACATTAAATTGCATAAATCATTTGATACCTATTTTGACGCTAAAGCTTCATTGATAAGAAACGCACCTGAAACGAGTACAGCTATTTTAAACGTTGATGAACCCCTATTAATCCCTTTAGAAAAACAAACAAAAGCACAAGTCATCACTTTTGGAATTGAGAATAAATCTGGTACGATGGTGGTTTCGAATATAACGTTTTTAGGGGGTATTCCCTTATTTACGGTGACGATTCAAAAACCATTTCACACTCTAAGTGGAAAAATAATCACTACTAAGAGTTTTGATTTGGAGGTATCGGTCCCAGGTTATCATTCTATCTATAATGCGCTTACAGGGCTTGTTGTAGGATTGGTCAATGATATACCACTAGCAGATGTTCAACGAGGAATTAAACAGTTTAGAGGGGTGGAAAGACGCTTCCAGATACTTTATGACAAAGAGTTCAAGGTGATAGACGACTTATTGCTGAATCAAAACAACATCGATTCATGCATGGAAACAATCAGTCGTTTAGACTATCATGAGTTGCATCTTGTACATGCTATCAGAGGAAATAACGGTCCTGAACATAGTCTAGAAATTGCGGAGACGTTAGCAAAATGGTTTTATAAAATAGCTGTCTCTAAAATCATTTTGACGACAGCATCATCACATGTAGATAAAAAAGACGAAGTGACAACAGAAGAACTAGCTGTTTTTCTGAAGGTAATGAAACAAAATGAAATTGAAGTTACTTTTTTTGAAGAGCTCGAAGAAGCTTTGCAATTTGGTGTGAATCAGTTAGCTAAAGACGATATCTTATTGATTTCAGGAGCTCATTCAATGGATCAGGGTGCTAAAAAAACATTAGAATTAGTAAAGGAAATTCATCCTACAGTAGATTATGAAAGAATCAATCAAGTACTAGAAAATAAGTTTATTGGAAAAGATTCTTCGAAATTAGCTGAAAGAATTTTAAAATTTAGTTTGGAAAGTTAAAGATAAAAAAACTGTCTCGTTCAAATTTAATCCTTCGTTTCTCTGAAAGTTAGCATCCAAGCCTAACTTTCGTTTTTTTTTAGAAAAAATTATTTTCTATTTACACGAATAAATATTAAATTCGGAGGATTATCCAACGGTCTTACAAACTACTAGGAGATTAAAAGAGAATAAACGTTTACTATTTAACAAAACGGCTAAAACGTATGTTATAATTACTGTCGTATAATAAATTTTTAAAAGTAACTAGATTAGATCGCTAGATAGAAAGATTAATCATAAATATTAATGAAATGTTAGGTGAATTTAGTGGTTTTTATAAAAGAATATCAAGAATTTCGTGAAAAATTCCAAGAAAAAAAAGAGTCTGAAAAAAAATTATTATCTGAAAAAGATAGCTTAAAAGAAAAGCATAAAGAGGAAATTCACAAGGTTAACAAGACGATTTCAATACTCAAGAAAGAGTATAAACAAAAACTTAAAGAATTAGTACAAGAAAAAGAAATAGACAGTCAGCGATTTCAATCAGCTGCTATTGATGATGTAACGCAACAAATTGGTACGTTAATTTATTTGAAGCAAGAACAAAATAAAAAATTACATAAACAACTTCAAGAAATAGAAAAAAATGAAACGAAATGGATAGATTATATTTACATAAACGTACCAGATCAAGTAACAAGAACAATGATTAAAGACTCTTATTTAACTAAATTACCAGTTACTGAGGATGAAATAGTAGAGAACATTTCCAAATATAAAAATAGATTTAGCTTTATAGAAGCTAAAAAACAGTTCTTAGCGATGAGTTTTGATGAAATAGATAAAAGATTCAATAAAGAAAAGGTTAAGTACGAAACAATCGAAGAGAAAAAAGATTGGCTTGCTTTTTTTAGAAATCCTAATCGTAGAGGATTAGATACACAGGGATTTTTAACAGAATTACCTACTTATGCAATTATCGCATTTATTTTTTTAATCATTCGATGGTTGTTTAAAGTATCGATTGGTGCTTTAGCTGACAATACGTTAGGACGTTTTTCTTTTTTCTCAGGTATTTCTAACTTTTTAACAATTGTTCTTAACATTATAGGTTATGGGCCATTTATTTTATTAATCGTTTCTATAGTTATTTTTTTAGGTAGTAAACTATTAAATATAACGATTAAAAAGCCATTTAAGAGTCACATAGATAAGCAATTGCTAGAAACGAATGCTGTTTTATACTATCTTTTTGCAAGTTACGATGATTCTTTAGTTTATAAGATGTCACAGGAGAAGACGATTGAATTACCTCATTTTTTAATTCAATCCGAGCAGCTAGATAAGTTGTATGCTAACTGTCCTGAATTAGCAAAAGATTCTATCGTACAAACGTCTATAAGAAGCTTTTTAGATGGAGAAAACTATAAAAATCAATTAGCAAATTTTGAAAAAAGTATGCTTACTGGTAAAAAACATATTCATGATGCACTTAGAATAGTGGCAGCTGATTTAGATTGTTTGGGAAAAGATAAGGATTTAGGATTACGTGGAGAGTTTCATTTAATTCAATCGACAGTTGAATTAAATTCTATAGATAGGTTAAATGAGTATTATGATAATAAAAAAAGAGAATTAGAGTTAGAACAAGAACAAGAAATAAATGAACGAGAAGCAGAAAAAGAAGCGCTATCAATTGATTCTTCTAAAGAAATAAAAATGAACAAAGAGAATTTACAAAAAATAAAAGAAGAAAAAAGACAAATTATTCAAAATATAGATGACTTAACAGAAAAATTAAAGAAAAACAGTCCAGAATTAACAGAAATAGAAATGACAGATAGTTTTATACTAGATATTGTGAAAAAGAAATCTGAAGATGATATTCAAGAATGGATAATAGTCAATCATCGTTATTCTGCTTTATTTTTAGTCTATTCTACGCCAAATAGAAAAGATAAAAAGCAACTTTTTTCTCATATTATAACAAATTTATTACGCTCTCTTACGCAAACGAATAGCAAAAATTTATTTTGTTGTTATTTTGTCGATGAATATGGAATGGGAGTAAATATTTTAAATGAGTCACAAAGTATTAAAAAAGCTAAAGAAAATAAGAGCTACGTTAATTTAGTGAAATATGGAGATTATTCAATTAAAGAATATTTTGAAGATTTAGATAAAAAACGTGATAAACTTGTGAAATCTGATATTGAAACAACAAATAGACAGTTACTCAATGAATTTAAAAAATTGGGTATGGAGGATGATTTTAAACTGATTCGCTACAACTTTCCAATAATAGACTTGGATCGAACATTTGCTTATAAAGCATTGGCGACTATGTTGGAATATCGTTCAAAAGGCTTAGGAGTTATACCTATTTATTTTATTGAACAACAAGAATTTATAGAGTTAAAAAAAGATAAAGATTGGGCAACGAGTTTTGATGATGCTTTTGAAGACAATCGAGTACTTGATGTTAGTCTGGACACATCGGATAAAAATAATCATTTAATCAAATTTATTAAAAAAGAAAAGGAGCAACAATAATGGCAATGAGACTAAGCGCAAGGACTTTTGAAGACGTTAAGAGCTTGGTGGCTGATTTTACTGGACGGATAAGCTTATCAGGGTTTGAAATTATGGATCAAGTAAATGATTATTTTTCTACAGATTATTATGAACAAGTTTTTAAGTTAACGGAATCTTTCGCTGATAGCTTCAATGGAAGTTTTAAAAGTAAAATTAGTACTTGGCTTGATGAATGGCAAGAAGGAGACACTAGCTTTGTTTATTTAGCTGAAAGTATAAAAGCTGGAGAAGAAACAGTAGAAGAGGCTAGACAACAGCAACAACTATTAGTTGAAGCCTTTAAAGAAATACATTTTCCTACAAATATTGATAGTGGAAATAAAATCTCAGAAATTAATACCGAAAGAATTAGTCTGTTGGCTAGTTCAATCACTGAAAAGGCTGAACAAGTATCAGATGATTTGACTGCATTTGAAGGGAAACTTGAGGATATCCTTAGTGAAAACCAATTTTATACCGGTATAAGTCATGTTATTGTTCCAGCTAATAAAGTATATTCTGAATTACTAAAGGATTTTGGTAAGTCGGTAGCTATTCTTGCTGAAAAAACGTTAGAGGCTGGAGAGTTAGAAAGAAGTAGAATGGAAGGGCAAATCGAAGAAAGTAAAATAACTGTTTCTCAACAAACGAGAGAAATTTCAGAAGAAATACTAGAACAGATGAACACGCTATTTGATGGCAATGATTTATAAATAAGAACTATCTAACAAGTATTCTTGTTAGATAGTTTTTTATAAATATAATTGGTCTAATGAGTTATGTGTTACTAGTAGTATAGTACATAAATGTATAGTTAAGTAAGGACTCAAAAATTAGGAATGAAGGAGTTTTTTTATGAATCAATCTATTTATAGTGGCGAATATGATTCTAAAGAATCAAGACAAGAAGAAAGCTACAAAAAATTCCAAAGGCTTTATAAAATAAGAATAAAAGAAAATAGTGATGAAGAGAGACAAGATGATCAGTTTCAACTAATTAATTTCAATGAAGATATTAGAATATGTCCAGAACCACTGACGTTTATAAGACAACTTTTGGGAGAACAATCATTTTCAGAAAGAGAAATTTTTTTGGAAAATATTCTTAAAGAAGATAACTGTAAAGTCCGAGCTATAGAAGGAAAAGATAGTAGTTTCACTAATGAAATATGGAATAATAGTACGATTGATGGTGTGAATTTGAGACCTGGATTTTATGCTAATAAAATGATAGATCTTAAATCTATTCGCTTAGATGATCAAGCGGTCCATGGATTAGTAGCTGGAGTAACAGGGAGTGGTAAATCTGTTCTTTTAAATACAATGATTATGAATTTATTATTTGAATATCCTGCTTGGGAACTTGAATTGTATCTAATGGATTTTAAGAAAGTAGAATTTTCTCGTTACTTATCTACAGTACAAACGCCAGGAATTAATGCTGTTGGAGCAACGGAAGAAGTTAGCTATGCGGTTTCAATCATTAAGTATATTTATGATGTAATGAATGCTAGAGAAACATTATTTGCTAAATTAAATCAAAAACACATTAAAGATTTTAGAAGGAAATATAAAGTTGTTTTGCCACGAATTGTATTAATCGTTGATGAATTTCAACAGATGTATTTAGATGCATCCACAAAAGAAGGAAGCAATATCAATAAATATCTTACAGCTATTACTAAAAAAGGGCGAGCGACTGGTATTCACTTACTGTTCGCTTCACAAGAAATGTCTAACACCTTACCATCAAATGTAAAAATGAATTTTAAGGCTAGAATTATTTTGCCTTGTACAAAAGAAGTTTCTGTGGATATCCTTGGGAATAAAGCTGGTGAAAAGCTAGAAAAGTACCATGCTCTAGCTAATACACAATCTGGAGATAGTGACGATAATATTAAATTTCAGATTCCGTATATTGATACCTCATTAGAAAATGAAAGTGGTTTTACTGCTTTTGAACAGTTATTAAATGAGTTAAAGTCTTTTGGAGATAGTTTTGATTTTAAAAAAAATCATAAGTATTATGAAGAAACGACAAGCGATGATATAGAAAAGTTGATTGACTTAAAGAATAATAAACATGTTTCAAATCAAATTAGCCAAATTTTACTGTCATCTGAACAATATTTAGAAAGCCTTATTTTGGGTCCAGCAGTTGTTTATAATTCTAAAAACATTGATTATGAGTCAATATTTTTAGAAAAAACTAAAAACAATCATATTGCATGTTATAGCCCTAGATTAAGAGAAAATGCCTATCTATTGAATCTTTTATTTATAAATTTTTATTACGCAAAAAATACGTATCAGCACGTTGTTATTAATCGAGAGAGTGGAATTTACGAACAATATCCATTCAAAAATCGATTTGAACAAGTACAAGAAACGAATCCAAATAAGGACCAGTTAAGAGGGGTTTTTAGTACCGATCAAGAAATTATTAAGCAATTAAGTGACTATGAAAGACGATTAGTTTATAAAAATGCCTTACAAAATACGAGTGATGTTAAAGGCTATTTTGAAATGCTCATAAAGGATATAAAAGAATCTCAATTTTTAAAGACAACAGAAGAATTGTCGCTTTTAGAAAAAGTCTTAAAAAGCTTACCTGAAAAAGCTATAGTGTCACTTGAAGAGGTCGATCCGTCATTATTAAAACTATCTCATTTAAAGATATTTAGTCAATTTAAGAAAGGAGAAAAAACAATAGAGCAATTATTTCCATGGAGAATATACTGGATAATTGGGTTAGAAAACTTGGATTTTATTTTTAGACAGTTAGAAAAAGTAGCGTTTTCTTCTGCTTCTTCAGTAAATACGCTCTTCATTTTTTTCTCTGGGAATCTAGACGATGCTCGAACAAGAGAGTTTATGAAAAAATATTGTCATTATATTTTCTTGTCACATGCTACCAGTACTGTTTATGATAAATTTAAAGGCAATCATACTAAACGCAATGATGAGAACATTATGGTGGATTTAATTATTTCACATTTATCACAACAAAAATCATTTAAAAAATTTAATACGAATTTAGATAAATTAGAGATTATGTCTTTAGATTTCGACACATTGTTAGGAGAATAGGAGAAGAATGTGAAATATAGTTTGCGTGAAGAACACCTTACAGCAGCTTATCAGCTGAATAAAGATTATTTAGAAGATATCAGTCAAATAATGAATCAATACATTATTTATTTTGACGATAAAACACAAGAAGCGGGCTATCAAGCATTAACTGATTTTAAAGTGATTATGTTAGATAGCTATTTCCAAAATGTATCCAATAAACTAGCTGAATTTTATGGTGAATGGTACGGATTTGAACAATTAGAACATTTCAGCAGACAACTTAAAATAGGGGAACCGTCAATAGAACGATTGATTCAGGATAAAAATATAGAACAAAGATTGTTTGCAGAGTTTAAAGGTTTGGTTCAACTTCCTCAAGAGACAAGTGGAAAAAGTATTCACTATCAATTTGATGAAATAAATGAAGTTATTGAGCAAACTAAAATATCAGTAGAGAGATTAAGTGATAAAACGGAAATCTATCAAAATAAAATAGGAGATTTATTTCAAACAAATCTATATTTTCTTCCTTATACTAAAGAGGCAAATCCCCAAGGAGAAATTTTAATAAATTATTTTGAAACAGTAGTAGACTTTTTACTAATTTTTAAAGAACAGAGTGAAGAATTAGTTAGGCTATTGCAATACATTTCAACTGAAAATATAGATCAAAGTAAAATTGAATTAAGTATAGCTATTGCTATGACTATTACTGTAACTATTGGAAACACTAAAGATTCAATCGGTGAATACGGGCCTTTAAATGATGGCGAACAAAATAAAGAGCGTCTAAATCCTCATAAGGAAATAGACGCATTAGATCCAAGTGATGTCTCAGAGGATTCGAGTGAAAAAGATTCCTCTAGGAGTATTATGTTAGAAGAAGTAAAAAAAATAATGATGGAAAAAGTGTATCCAGCATTTGAAAAAGAAATAAACCCAATTTTATTAAACCATCAAGGGATTCTATTAGAAGTACTAAAAAAAGTTCCTGATAGCGTATTAGAAGGTGTCATAAAATTAGTTTCAAAAGAAGCAAATTTAAATTTATCTGATGAAACAATTAAATCACTAGTCAGATTCATTCATAGTATCGAAAATGGTGAGTCCCTCAGCGAAATGTTTGAACAATATGGTATTGATGTAATCCGTGTACTAGTAAAACTTGGTGGAAAGTATCTGTGGACTATTATTTCAAGAATTGGAGTAAAAAATCTCCTACAAGCAGCGTGTATCTCAAATCCAATGCTCATTCAAGTTATAGGGCTAGGAGCTTTAGCTGCATTGTTTATGGTAGCATTGACAAACGATCAATCTGTTATGGAGCCTGCTCCGTCGACAGGTTACTCAGGTGGGGGTGAATCCAACTATCAAAGAGGGGATGGAACTTCAACTGTTAAAGGTTCAAGTATTCCTAATGAACCTCCAGTTGAGGTCAAACCTAGTTCTCAAGGGGCAAATAGGGTTCCAACTTCAAAAGGCTCAAGTACTATAAATGAACCTTCAGTTAAGGTCAAACCTAGTTCTCAAGGGGCAAATGGGAGTCCAACTCCCAAAGGCTCAAGCACTATAAATGAACCTTTAGTTAAGGTGAAACCTAGTTCTCAAGGGGCAAATGGGAGTCCAACTCCCAAAGGCTCAAGTACTATAAATGAACCTCCAGTTGAGGTCAAACGTAGTTCTCAAGGGGCAAATAGGGTTCCAACTCCCAAAGACTCAAGCACTATAAATGAACCTTTAGTTAAGGTCAAACCTAGTTCTCAAGGAGCAAAGGGGAGTCCAACTCCAAAAGGATTAAGCACTATAAACGAACCTCCAGTTGAGGTAGAACCTAGCTCTCAAGGAGCAAAGGGGAGTCCAACTCCAAAAGGCTCAAGCACTACAAATGAACCTTCAGTTGAGGTCAAACCTAGTTCTCAAGGGGCAAATAGGGTTCCAACTTCAAAAGGCTCAAGTACTATAAATGAACCTTCAGTTGAGGTCGAACCTGGCTCTCAAGGGGTAAATAGGGTTCCAACTTCAAAAGGCTCAAGCACTATAAATGAACCTCCAGTTGAGGTCAAACCTAGTTCTCAAGGAGCAAATAGGGTTCCAACTTCAAAAGGCTCAAGCACTATAAACGAACCTCCAGTTGAGGTCAAACCTAGTTCTCAAGGAGAAAACGGAGGCCAATTTATTGCTAAAGACACTATCGGATTAAATCATGTAGATGGCCAAGAATCAACTCCGAAAAATGGAAAAAATGGTTCTAATCGCGTATCAGATACAGGTAACTATCCTTTAGAAGGACAAGAAAATAGTATTGTAGGAAATCAAAATAATGCTGTCAAAAGAAATTTGAATCCACTAGATTCAAAAAATAACGTTGGCAAAGAGAATGAAAAGAAAAATGACTCAAATAGAAATGAAAAACCAACACTATCTCATCTAAAAAACAATCAAAATAAAGTTTATGAAGCTAATCCAAAAAATCCATTAGGTAATAAATTAAATGAACTTCTCAATCCAAACTCTAAGAATCAAGAAAAAACAAGTCCCTTTAGTGAACCAGAATTTAAGACATTACAAAAACAACTAGCTAATTTAGAATCAGAGAATCCTGACAATGATGCCTTATTGAGTGCTTATCGAAACTTAATTGGCAATGAAGGAGTTCCTGTTGGTAGTCCTGCTAACGATGAAGAAGTGAATAATGTGAAAAAAATACTTTCAGCATCTGATACCCCTGTTAACAAAGAAGACGTACCTAGATTTGCTGAAGAAATTAAAAGAGGAAGTAAACTTTGTGCAGCAGGTCTCCCACTCGTTGATTCAACTGGTTCATTATTAGCAGCAAGAGGAGATCAATTGGTGCCTTCATTAGATTCTAATGCGGAAAAAATTTATGTAGAAGATGAAATGAAGCCGTTACTAAATGATGTTTTTTCAACCTATCAAGATGATCCAACAGCATTTAACTTGTTTCTAAGTCGATTATTTATAGGTCTTACTCTTGGCGTAGCATTAATTGCTTTTACAGCTGGCTTTTCATTGCCTATCACAGCTATTATTGTGATAAAGCTGTTTACCAATAAAATAACTATTACTGATGAAAAGAAGAAAAATATTGCAGCGGTTAATACGACATTAGGAAAAAAAAGAATGGAAAGAATGTTAAACGACTATTCTTTTAAACAAGAGGAAGAACCGAGCTATTTAGAAAAAAATAGAGAATAAGTGAGTGATTATAGTGAAAAAAAATTGTTCTAATTGTGGCGCTAGTGTAGAAAAAAATGAAACAGTTTGTCCATTTTGTGAAAATAGTTTTCTAACTACGAAGTTAGAAATTAAAAAAAATAAAGAATCTTCTTTTCTATTATTTTTTAAAAAATTTAAAATTTTTTTCGTAGGTATTCTACTAATAATGATTGTGTTAGCAATTGGGATACAAGTTGTTATGAACAAAAACAGTTTAGAAAAACAAATAATTTCTTACTATCAAGCGATTTCTGAAGGAGATGCGACTTATTTAGCACAAAATACGGTATCTAAAGAAGGCAAAAAGCTGACTAAAGAAGAAATCATTCCGTTTATTGAATATTTTAAAGAAAAGCCTAATCAATTAAAGAAATTACAAAAAGATACAAAAAAGAAAAATAGGGCTTTTGGAAATTTCATAGTAAATGGGACAAAATTTATTGTTGCTCCAAATTACGATTTTGAAATGAAGATGAGTACGATTGATGCAAAAACAAATCAAAAAAATATATCATTTTATTTAGACGGAAAAAATATCGGTAAGACAAGTAAAAACAATGAAATCATTCATTTGGGAACGTATTTACCCGGTAAATACGAAGGTGAGTCTATTTTTGAGTACGATGGTAAAAAGTATAAAAATACATTTATTATTAATATAATGGATGGTGAAAATTACACTTTAACGACTTCATATGAATTATTTGCAGCAACTATTAATGCAAATATCTCAGAAGGAGATATTTTTATCGATGATAAAAAAGTAGCTGAATTGAAAGATGGAAAAGCGCTTGTTGATCCAATAATTATTGAAGCAACGGATAAAACAAAAATAGTAGTTAAAGGATCTATAAACGGTCAAGATTTTAGCTTACCTATTGAAGAGATAGATATTAGTAAGTATACAGTACATTTAGATGATAAAAATTATCAGACACTTGATATTATCCTTCCAATAATTGACTTTGAAGTTGTGTCAAATATAGAAGGTGGCGATTTAGTGATGAATGGTAATAAAATTGGAACGATTGAGGATGGTAAGGCTCAACTAACAAGAATATTACTCTCAACAGACGAACAAGTAATTGAAGTAAATAAAGAGTTTAGTAACCGTTCCTTAAATGAAAAAGCGAAGATAAGTAAAGAAGATAATCAAAGTACAATAGAAATAAATTCTAGTGATATATTTGGAAAAGAACAGATTTTAGAACAGCTAAATCAAATAGGGCAATCAATGCCGTTGAGGATTGATGAGAAATTTCTTACTGGTGATAAAACATCCGATTTGCAAGAGAAAATTGCTAGTGAAATGAGTGCAGTTCATGCTGATTTTGAAAAGAAAACAAGTTTTGATGTAGATCTCACAAATTGTGACTTCAGTATTCAAGAAATTGAGCAAACAGATAGTGATAGTTATTTAGTTGAAGCAACATATAGAATAAACTCTACTACTTCATGGAGTCAAAAAGGTGCCTTTGGACTAGTTTCTACTACAAATACGAATGACAATGAGCCAGTCGATGGAAAATATACTACTTGGGTATTGAAAAATGAAGAGGGTATCCTTAAGGTATCAGATATACAGTAAATGGTATATTCATTCAATAGATAAGTGTGCTACTTCAAGACAAACGAATAATTAGTGAAATAAACACTCTTTTATTAACTTTTAAAGTCACTGACTGAACTATCAGTCTAACGAGTTGTACGTTAGATCCTGTAGGAAGGCGGTGACTTTATTTTCTGGTTTTAGGCGAGTTCTCTAAAATTAGTGTATAAGATAAATGATGTGCTAAATAATTTCATCATTTTAGCTGAAAGAATAGTCCTTTGTCTTGAGCTATTCTTGGTAACTGTTGTAGACTAGTCATAATCGTTTACAAAAAAGGATAAAAATAATTCTTTAGAAAATAAATTAGAAAAGAGGGATAAATTGGTATCTGTTATGTGGTTTAGGAGAGACTTAAGATTAGAAGATAATGTAGCATTAAAACAGGCTTTTCAAGATTCAGACTCGTTGATGCTGTTGTTTCATGTCAATCCGAAGCAATTTTTAGGAGAAAACTCATCAAATCAAGCTGCTTTTTTTAAAAGTGTAGAAGTCTTACGTGATGAAATAAAAGTAAAAAAAGGTATATTGCATATTTTGTATGGAGGTACAAAAGAATGTTTTTTAAAATTAAAGAAAGAAATTCCAGATTGGTCAGATATTTATATTAATAGAGATGAAACGGGCTATGGTCTTGAACGTGATAAGCTAGCAAGTACTATTTTCAAGGAACTAGGAGTCAAGGCTCATGGTTATTATGATCACCATATTCATGCAGCTAGGGAAATAAAGACAAATTCTGGAACGTATTATAAGGTATTTACGCCTTATTACAATAAATGGATTGAACTAGAAAAACCTGGAGTAGTTAAAGTGGTGTTTGATGAAGCAAAGCTAATTAAAGAACCACTATTTTCAAAAGATGAAGACCAGTTTAATCATTTTCTCAGTAAACAGATTGCTGTTAAAGAATTACAGTTAGGCAATCAAGCAGCACATGAGCGCTTAGATACATTTATTAAACAAGATTTAGATGACTACAATGAAGCGAGAGATTATCCGTTGAAAAATGCAACAAGCCAGTTATCTAAATACTTGAGAGCCGGTGAACTATCGATTCGAACGGTTTATGATCAAGTCAGCCTTGCAACAGATTCTTTAGGCAAAGAAACGTTCATTAAAGAGTTGGCTTGGAGAGACTTTTATAATATGATACACACGACTCATCCTGACCAAAAAAATCAGTCAATTAATCCCTCTTTTCGACAAGTAGAGTGGGAGAATAATGAGCTATTTTTCGAGAGTTGGAAAGAAGGAATGACCGGTTTCCCGCTAGTCGATGCTGCCATGCGACAGTTGAAAGAAACCGGTTGGATGCATAATCGGTTGCGTATGGTAACCGCTTCTTTTTTAACGAAAGACTTGCTCATTGATTGGAGATGGGGAGAAAAATACTTTCAAGAAATGCTTGTTGATTACGATCCCGCTAGCAATATAGGCGGTTGGCAATGGGCGGCTTCAACGGGGACAGATAGCGTTCCTTATTTTAGAATATTTAACCCGACAACTCAATCAGAGAAGTTTGATAAAAATGGTGAATTTATTAAACACTATGTTCCAGAGCTGAAAAATATTACTTCTTCAAAGATACATGACCCTTCAAAACTTTCTGAAAAAGAACAAAATGAATTTGGAGTAATCATAGGCAAAGATTATCCTGAACCGATTGTCTCACACAAACAAAGACGACAATTAACCATCAAAGCATTTGAAGAAAGCAAAAAAATAGTTGAAGAGAACAAAAAATAGTCTCTGTTTTATAGAGGCTGATGCAATTTAATAAGGTCAGTTTAGATGTATTTTAAAAGATAGAATCTTACTTTCTTCAAAGTGAGATTCTATCTTTTTGATTACGTATCACTCAGGAAGGTCGTGAATAGATTAAAAATCAATTATCGTAGTAAATAGAAAAATAAAGTGGGATAATAGATGCCAACTGTATTGTAGGAAGCTCCTACAAAGTGTATTATAGGAATGAAGTATGTAGTTGTTTTATCATAGATGAAACCGTTCGTAAATCAAAAAAATATCATATATGGAGCTTAGATAATGGGAACCACTCATTAGAAATAAGTTCACCGGAGGGAGGTGAAAAGGAAGTGCTAACTGTTGTATTAGAGAATCCACTGTACTTACAGTATGCTTTTGCCGGGTGTATAGTCTTAGCCATCTTAACGTTGCCGTTGAAAGATATAATCAGTATCGGTTTTTATGACATTAGTGACTTTTTTGTTACAGGTATGATTGCGTTTTTTATCACATATGGAATAGTAGTAGCAGGACGTAAAGCAGTATCTACTTTACTGTTTGTAGGAATTTTCTTTGTTATTATGATTGCAATTATGTTAATGAATATTCTTGTTATCTTGCCATTTAAGGGACGTGCCGAAAATTCTAGCATTACTTCTATTTATCAATTAGAGGGGAAAGAAGGAAAGATATCTATTCCCATTTCACTTGATAAAACAGGTGAAGTCGTTGTTTATACGGGGTTCACACGAGTAAATAAAATGGCTAAAATTTATGAAAATGATGACGGTATAACAGCTATTCCCATGAATGAAAATGTCTTAATAATGGATGTTAGAGACCGTGTGCTATATGTCTTACCTTATGACAATAGTATCAAATCTATTGCCAAACGAGCACCAACATGGAATGAAAACAAAAAGAAACAAGCTTTAAAAAATAGAGTAAGAAGAAAGTAGGAATAAACACATGGATTCAGCCTTATTTGGAACAGTTGGCGCTATCGCCATTGCCGTTATTTTATTAGTGTTATTAGTTAGTCGTTACCGTACTGCTTCACCAGCCGAAGCGTTAATTATTTCTGGTACAGCTTTAGGAAATAAAAATGTTTTTATCGATCCTGAGACAAATAATAAAATGAAGATTGTTAGTGGAGGCGGAACGTTCGTTTGGCCTATTATTCAAACCGTTAATAAGTTATCCCTTCTATCTTCAAAACTAGATGTTCGTACACCAGAAGTTTATACTAAAGAAGGTGTACCGGTCGCTGTTGATGGAACCGTGATTATCAAAATCGGATCAACTTCCGAAGATGTTGCAACAGCTGCAGAGCAATATTTAGGCAAAACAACGGAACAATTAGAAGGCGAAGCCAAAGAAGTATTAGAAGGTCACTTGCGTTCTATTTTGGGTCGGATGACCGTTGAAGATATCTATAAGAATAGAGATGTCTTTAACAGCAATGTACAAGAAGAAGCTGCAAGTGATTTAGCTAAAATGGGCTTAGTGATTGTATCGTTCACCGTAAAAGAAGTAACAGATAAAAATGGTTACCTACAAGCATTGGGCCAAGGTCGTATTGCTGAAGTTAAACGTGATGCTGACATCAAAACAGCAAACGCAGACAAAGAAACACGCATTCAACGTGCTTTAGCCGATCAAAAATCTCAAGAAGCTGAATTGCAACGTGAAACAGAAACAGCGAATGCTAAAAAAGAAAAAAGTCTATTGCTTTCTACGTATGAGAGAGAACAAAATATTGCTAAGGCCGAAGCCGAGAGTGCCTATGACTTGAGACGTGCTGAATTAAAAAAACGCGTTGTGGTTGAAGAAGGTAATGCCTTAATTATAGAACGTGAAAAGCAAATTGAATTACAAGAAAAAGAAACGATGAAAAAAGAGCGCGAATACGATGCAACTGTTCGTAAGAAAGCGGAAGCTGAACGTTACGCTGTTGAACAAAGCGCGATTGCTAGTAAGAATAAATCCATTGCTGAATCTGAAGCTAGAGCCAAAGAAATTGAATTAAATGGTCAAGCAGAAGCTGAAAGTATTCGTTTAATCGGTCAAGCTAATGCTGAAAGTAAAACAGCATGGGCTAAAGCTATGGAGGGGATTGGAAGTTCAGCTATCACGACTCTTCTAATTGAAGCTTACCCAGCTATTATCAAAGCATCTGCAGAACCACTAGGCAATATTGATAAAATTACCGTTGTCGATAGTGGAGATGGAAATGGTGCCTCAGCTATTACTAAAACAGCAACAAACGTGTTAGCTTCGACACAAGAAGCACTTAAAGACGCAACGGGTTTAGACCTAATTGAATTAATCAATTCAATAGCTGGAACAAAGAACATTGGTCGTCAAATCAATAATTTGAACGAGACACTTAGCCAGCCAGTAACTGAATCTGACGCACCTGTAATTGTAGAAGATTCAGAATAAAATCTATACCAGTGCACGGCTGGAAGCCTTGAGGCGGATCGATTATACATCTTATCGTTGCCACACATTTAAGATACTAAGATTGATTTAAATACTAAAAAATAGAGATAAGCTCCAACACACTTTTGAAAAAGTGTGTTGGAGCTTTTTTGTTTACATATTATCTTAAGGAAAGAAAATTCGAGATTTTTTTATATAAATTGTACCAGTTTTCTTTAATGAGTAAATAGGACTAGTATTCTATGAGAGTGATAATATTTCCATAGTTATTGTATAAAATACACAAGTAAGCGCTGTATTTTTGGATATGTTAGCCAGTGTTTAAAAAATAGTTAAGGCCTATACTGTATATAAATAGAAAATGTTATTTAAATTTAGTGATAATACTAAAAAAAATTGAGAAAGGAGTACAAGAATAGACTGGAAAAAACTAACAGGATAAACGATTGGTATTTAAAAAAAGGAGATGAAAAATAATGGATCAAGCTAAAATTAGTGAAAATTACAAAGAATACGACTATTCTGATGATGTTCTACCCGTAAAACCTGCTGACCGAGATTGGGGAATAATGAAATTTGTAACTCTTTGGATGGGTGCTGTGCATAATCTCATGGGTTATATGACGGTTGCTGGATTCTTTGTATTAGGCTTAAACGTGCCTCAAGTATTATCAGCAGTTATGGTTTCAGCAATAATCGTTTCAATTTTATACGCACTAAATGGTTACGCTTCCTCAAAATATGGCCTTCCCTTTTCAATGTTATTAAGAGATACGTTTGGTGTAAAAGGAGCACTCATTCCAACGCTAGCTCGAGGCTTAATAGCAGGATTAGTATTTTTCGGAACAACTACTGTAGTAGGAGCAGAAGCTTTAAACATTATCTTTACTAGAATTTATCCGGATTACTTGAGTTTAGGCGGGAACTTTAATTTCTTTGGTTTAGATTTACCAACAATGATTTCTTATATCCTGTTATGGATTGTGACAGTTGCTTTATTCATGGGTGGAAGAGGAGTACTTGATAAATTTGGTAGTTTATCTTCACCAGTTGTTTATGTTTTCATTATTGGTGCAGCAGTTTGGGCAATTAGTATGGCCGGAGGATGGGGTCCAGTAATGGCTTACACTCCAGCGACAACAATGGGAAGTCCGATTGTTTTTGTAGCAGCTGTTAGTACGTTAGTTTCCAACTGGGCAGGACCCATTGTAAACATCGGAGATTTTACTCAACGTGCTAGGAGACCAAAAGACGCAATGATTGGTCTACCATTAGGAATGATTATTTCTTACGTCTTATTTGCTATTACAACAGTCGCTTTAATTGCAGGAACTGAAATTGCATTCGGTGAGCCAATCTTTAATATCGCTTACGCAATTGATAAAATGGATAGTAATTTAGCTGTTATTGTATTGATTTTAGCACTAAACGTTGGTGCAACAGCTTTTGTAGTATTTGCGAATTTACTTCCAGCTGGCTTACAATTGACCGCTTTATTTCCTAAGGTATTTACTGTAAAAACAGGTGGAATTTTCACTGCTATTCTAGGGACATTAATTTTCCCTTGGAAATTAGTTGCTGATACAAGCACATTATATTTATTCTATAGTTTTATTGGATCGCTTTTTGGACCAATACTAGGCATCATGCTTTCTAGTTTTTATCTCAATAGACACAAACAAATTAACTTAGAAAATATTTATGTAAAACCTGGTGAAAATGGCGAATATGCTAATGGATATAACATGCTAGCACTTGGTATTTTAATTCTCAGTTTTGTTTTAACGATGTCTGGAGCATTCATACAAAGTATGCCATTACTTGTTAATTTAAATAATTTTGCATTCTTTTCTGGATTAACTATTTCTTTTGTTATTTATAGTGTATTGAACAAAATGAAAAAGAATAAAGAAAATTAAGCATAGCAGATGCAGCTCATCAAGGCGGAAAAATAGTTTTTCTTTTAATCAACTAAGATGAAAATAAGAAAACAACTATAAAAGGAGAGTGTTGGACATGGTTTGGATTAAAAATATTCGTTTAGAAACAGGTTATCTAGAAAAAGAAGCGAATGATAGTGTCACAACGACAGACCAAGTGGCTTTAAAAATAGAAAATGGTACAATACAAGAAATAGCAAAAGAAGTTCCTGCGGGAATTGAAGGTGTTATTGACGGGAAAAATTATTTAGCTTCGCCCTCTCTAAGAGACAACCATATTCATCTAGATAAAGGACACTATGGTGGTAGTTGGAAAGCTGTAGTACCAGTAGCAGGCGTAAAGGAACGCATTATTGAAGAAGAAGGTTTTCTAGTTGATTTTCTACAAGATGCTCCAAAGAAAGCCCAAGCGTTAATCGATTTGATCTGTGGAAGTGGGGCTACTTTTCTTCGCGTACAAGTGAATTTAGACCCTGTTATCGAAATGAAAAATATAGAGCTAATTAGAGAAGTTTTAGAGAAAAATAGCTATCGTTTAGATTATGAGTTGGTAGCTTTTCCACAGCACGGAACGCTTAAAACCCAAGAGAAAGGTCTTTTATCAAAAGCAGCAAAAGATGATGCTATTAATGCAATGGGTGGATTAGATCCAGCGACAATTGACAATGATATTGAACAATCATTGGAGACAACATTTAAAATTGCAAATGAGAATAATAAAGAAATAGATATTCATCTTCATGATCCAGGTGAATTAGGTATTTATGAAATTAAGCGAATTGTTGCATTTACAAAAAAATACGAGATGCAAGGAAAAGTAGCGATTACCCATGCTTATTCGATGGGTGCAGTAGGTGAAGACTCATTGTTAGGTGTCGTAAAAGAATTAGCAGAAAATCAAATTGCTATTAATACAACCGTACCAATCGATGCTCCAGCTCCACCGATTCCTTTCTTACAAAAACACGGAGTCAGAGTTAATGTTATCAATGATAATATCAATGACCACTGGTCTCCTTTCGGAACAGGTGATATGATTCGAATTGCAAACCGTGCAGCAGAAGTATTTTCAATGGTTGATGAAATCTCATTAAGTCAAGCTTATGGACTCGTTTCAAATGGTTTAACTGCTCTAGATGCACAAGGGAATAGACAGTGGCCAAATGTAGGCGATTCAGCTAATATTTTGTTCACAAAAGCTGAAAGCACGGCGCATTTAATTGCAAGAGTTTGTCCAGAAAGAGTTGTTATGTTTAAAGGGGAAGTTGTTTCAGGTTCTTTTGAATAAGTCCAAAAAAGCGAATAAGTAAAGGTAAATATAATATAGGGCAATCTGAAAAGTGTACTGTTAAAGGTGATTTCTGTAAAATACAGAAATCACCTTTTTTAATTTACTTTAGAGTGGAGAAAATAATAAAGTAAAGGATACGTTGTTTTTATATCGATCCTTTTTTACTTTGTTTACCTACTTCAAATAAACACACGATAATTTTTGTACGTCTATTCTTGGGTATTCCGTTCTTATTCGTTATAGAATAGGAACAAGAAGGGAAATAAAGCGAATATGATACATGAATTTAATCAAACGATTGCCTATATTGAAAGTGTCTTAGATGGTAAAGTAGATGAAAAGAAGATAGCCTCTTTATCAGGTTATTCGTATCCCATGTTTAGCAGAATTTTTTCAATCTTGGCTAATTACCCTCTAAGTGAATACATTAGGCTTAGAAGGCTGACAAAAGCTGCATAGAGTTGAGAGAAAATAATTGAACTGGCTATTAAATATGGGTATGACTCTCCAGATGCTTTTGGATTAGCGTTCAAAAAATACCATCACTTCACACCTAGTGAAGTTAGGAATGGCGCAATATTCACTATTTTTTCTGTCATTCAATTATCACTAACGATTCAAGGAGGAAAAAATATGACCATTAAAATTGAAAAAAAAGACGCATTTACTGTCGCAGGAATAAAGGTTGAAGGCATTGAGGCTAATCAGTTTTCACAAATATGGGATAGACTGTTTCAAGAAAATTCAGTTAAAGAATTAGAAGAGTTAGGAAATGGTCAAAGCTATGATGTGTGTTTTGAAATGACTAATAGTAAAGCTACTCATTACATGGCAGGTTATAACGCAAAGGATCAAAGAAAAGTTAAAGAGTTAGGTCTTGATAGTTTAGAAGTACCTGAAGCAGAATATGCTATCGTAAATCTAAAAGGAGCTATTCCTAATTCTATTCAAGAAGGTTGGAAATATATCATAGAAGTATTCTTTCTAGAACAAGGATACAAACACGCCGGGACACCTGATTTCGAAGTATGTATATAGTGAAGGAGACATGTACAGCCCTGACTATGATATGGAATTATGGGTCCCGATTGTGAAAGTAGACTAATGAAAAGATACAGTGAGATACTCTATTAGGTTAGTCACTTCAAAACCAATTTTTTTAGATTAAAATGGTCATTACAAGATCTGGAAAAAAGTATTTAAAGATTGGTCCAATGAGGATAATGATTCTTTTGAAAGTGAGCTTTTCTTAAAAATCCCTTAAGTTTAGAGCAATAAATAGTCGAACAGTCTCTTTTGATACTGAATAATTGACTTACACTATCCTTTCAATTAGAGTTAATTTAGAGAGAGGGAACGAGCTTATTCTCTATTGTTTGAGAGGTCTTTTTATACTATAAGAGAGGGTGAATTTATTATGAATAAAGCATTATTGAAGAAGTTTCGATTGGGCTTAATTTCATTTGCAGCGATTGGATTATTAGCAGCATGTGGAACAGATGACAACATGGATCAGAATTCAATGAGTGAAGATTCAGTTGTAGAAGAATCCGTCGAAGTTAAAGAAGATATTGTTGGTGTTGCACAAGGAAATCCAGATTTCAGTATTTTGGTATCTGCTCTTCAAGAAGCCGACCTTGTAGAAACTCTTCAAGGTGAAGGTCCTTTTACAGTATTTGCACCGACTAACGCTGCATTTGAAAAATTGTTAGGTGATTTAGATATTACGGCTGAAGAATTACTTGCACAACCTGATTTAGCAAAAGTTCTTACGTACCACGTTGTTTCTGGAAAAGTTTTAGCTGCTGATTTAACAGATGGAATGAAAGCAGAAACAGTTAATGGAGAAGAAGTAACATTTGATTTAATGGGAGATCCTATGGTAAATGAATCAGCAATAAGTACAACAGATATTGAAGCAACAAACGGCGTTGTACACGTGATTGACACTGTTTTGGTTCCTGCTGATTTTGAATTACAAGAAGTAGATGCAAAATAAGTTACGCTAAATTTTTTAAGTTTGATAAAATTAGAGTATACCAATAAAAAGACTCTCAAACAGCTGAAAGAAATACAATAGTACGAAATGAATTGAAAAAGAAACGACTCATTAAAGTATGGATGTTTGTGTTTGCTAATCTAGTGTCTCTTAAAAAACTAAGGTTAAACGTACGAACAAATAACAAATTGAGTGGCTTACTTCCGGTGGTGAACTGGAGATAAGCCACTTATTTTTTGTATTAAATTTTGTACCAAATCCTTTAATGGACTGTCAATAATTGTCTAGCATAGTTGTGTAGAAATGATGGGGATTCCCCTTTTTGATGAATAAAATGATAAGATACGTTATACGAGGTGAGTTTTTGATGAAAGTTCTTATTATTGATGACGAAAAAGTAATTTGTGAAGTATTAGAAGCATATTTTATAAAAGAAGGCTGGAAAGTTCTCGTGGCTTCGAATGGAATTGAAGGGCTTAAAAAAGCAAAAGGCCAAAGTCCTGATTTGATTGTGTTAGATTTAATGTTGCCTGATATATCTGGTGAAGAAGTGTGTCGATTAGTAAGAAAAGACAGCACGGTACCGATAGTCATGCTAACGGCTAAATCTGCAGAGGATGACTTAATTAATGGACTTGTGATTGGTGCAGACGACTATGTGACGAAACCATTTAGTCCAAGAGAGGTCGTCATGCGAGTAAAAGCTCTGATAAGAAGAACACAAAAAACTATAAATGAGAGTAAGGTAAGTTTTAATAAGGGTATATTAATCATTGATTTTGTGAAAAAAGAAGTGAAACTAGCTAATGATATCCTCACTTTGACTCCAAATGAGTACAAACTTTTAACAGCGATAATTGGTTATCCCGGAAAAGTATACAGCAGAGCAGATTTATTAGAAAAATTACAGGAAAATGATAGTTATTTTGAGGGGTATGAAAGAAATATTGATACGCATATAAAAAATTTACGTAAAAAAATAGAAACCGATACGCGTCATCCTATTTTTATCCTTACAGTATTTGGTATGGGATACAAATTTGGAGGGATTAAAGATGAATCTGACACTTAGGTTAAGGGTTTTATTGTATCTTTTGGTGGTCTCTTTAAGTGGTATTCTAATTGCGAGCATGACTATTTTTTCTGGCGTTGAAAATCAGTTCACGGATTATATTACTATAAATAGAGTGAAAAGTATTGAAACAATTAAAGAGGAAGTCATCCAACAATACGATGATACGGGTCAGTTAACGAATGAACAAGTAAAAAATATGGTGCATCAGCAAGCGATGAAAGAGAGTTTGTATTATAAAATGAACACTACTAACGGGGACTTAGTCCTTGATTCAACCTCCATGGGATCAATGATGAGTAGAATGAATGGCCATCAATCTTCATTAAATACTAACGAGTATCAATCAGAGTCTTATCCACTAAAGAGTGGAAATAAGGTCATTGGACATCTAACCGTCTACTATTCAGGCCAATTAGATGGCGATGAATTTGCTTTTTTAAAATCAATTAAACGAAACATCATTCTTGCTGTATTGTTTACGGTTATTTTATCTATAATAGCTAGTTTGTTATTTTCAAAACGCTTAACGTTAGGAGTTAATAAACTTGTAACAGGAGTTGCTGAGTTGCGCAATCATCAATGGAAGACTCAAATTCCACTTAATGATTTGACAGGAGAGATGAAGCCATTAGGTGAATCATTTAATCAGCTTGCAGACTCTTTAGTAAAAGAAGAGAAATTAAGAAAACAGTTTACAGCTGATTTTGCACATGAGCTTAGAACGCCACTTGCAACTTTAAGGAGTCAGATTGAGGCTTTTCAAGATGGAATATGGGAGCCTAATGAAATGAGATTAGACCAATTTCACGCAGAACTGATGCGTCTAGTTAGATTAGTAAATGAGCTAGAAAAATTAATTGCAGCCGAAAATCCTCAGATTAAATTAACTAAAACAAAATTGGAAACAGGGAAGATAGTGTCTTTTATAGAAGAACAATTCAATCCATTATTTAGTGAAAAAGGTGTAGTGCTAGAAATACAAAGTAAAAAAGAATTTCCATGGTTCTTAGGTGACCAGGATAAAATTATCCAAATTTTAATAAATGTTGTGAACAATGCTTTACAATATACACCACCAGGAAGCAAAGTATTTATTCGTGTAGAAGAGAAAGACAATCAAATTATATTTATCGTAAAAGATGAAGGAGTGGGAATAAAAGAAGAGGACTTGCCTTTATTGTTTCAAAGATTTTATAGAGGCGATAAATCACGCGATAGAAAAACAGGTGGCGTTGGGATAGGCTTATCTATTGTAAAAGCATTTGTAGAAGCCCATCGAGGAGAAATCAAAATCCGGAGTCAATTAACTGTTGGGACAACAATAACATTATACTTTCCTAAAAAATAGAAATAAAGCGACTAAACGATTTTTATTTTAATGCAGCTCGTTTATAAGTGTATTCACAAAGATTAAGTTAGCAACCTGTCCCTAGTTGGGAGTAGGTTGCTTTTTAATCTATCAATATGAATAAAGTGGGATAGTGCAATAGAAATTCTAGACGATAAAGTATAGAAATCGACAAACAATCCTTAAGTTGGTGCTATCTACACAAATTCCCCATAACTTGCCCATACCATCTCCATGAGTAAGATGTAGTATTAAGGATAACAACAGACAGCACATTAGATCAAAATGAACAGATGAATTAGGAGGTGAATGAGATATGATGCTTATACCATTTTTACTCATTGGATATTTAGTTTATATAGGAATAAACCGCAAGCATTCCGTTGGTATAAACGAAAATCAAGTAGTTGAGCGTTCAAAACCATTAGAGATAGCGAAGGTCAGACTTGCAAAAGGCGAACTATCTCTTGAAGAGTTCGAACAAATTAAGAAAAATCTACTAGAAGACTAACGGCTATGGTATAAAAAACAATTAAAAGGAGATTGAATCAATATGACTATAATTAATGGACTATTAGTTGCAACTATGACTCTTGTAAGTGGAGTTGGCTTATCTTTTCATTCGGGGATGGAGACAGTGAATCAAAAACCGATCAATCAACAGCAAGAGATTAGAGGTACCAATGCCTCTACTATGATGGGGAAAAATCACTTAGAACAGATGGAAAGCGTTATGGAAAATGAAGGCATATCATTTGATGAGATGCAGAATTTTCGAAAAGAAAACCAGTCAACTGTTGAACAGATGGAATCGCAGATGGATGAAATGCACGCCAACTTAACAAATTCAGAACGGAAAGAATTTTACAAGGGAATGCACGAAACAGATGATTCATCTCGAAATAGTCACTTTAGGATGAGAGAAGGGAGAAATTAAGATGATGAACGGAGGACATATGGGGAACTTTTCGCAAGGTAGATACAATGGGCTACAACAAGACTTCCATTCGCTTAATACACTGTTTGGTAATAATCTCAAACAAGTGATTTTTGTTGGACTGATTGTATTAGTCATTTATGTATTTTTTAAGAGGCAAAAAAACCAAGAGTCAGAACAAACTAAAGAGACCTCTGCAGTTACTACGGCTAAAGAAGCAGCAAAATTGCGTTATGCTTGTGGTGAAATTAGTCATGAAGAATTTCAGTCCATATTGAAGGCAATAGAAGTATAATGAGATAAAGAAGAGGTAGTGAAAAGTATTCCTTAACTAGTTGGTGCTTCGTTTTATGTATACTATACTGTTGATAAAGGGGGAAATCTAAATGAGCAATGAAACTAAAAAAATTAAAAATCGTTACAATCGCATTTCTAAAATATATGATGTTTTAGAAGGACCGATGGAAGCTATGACAAAAAGTGCCTGGAATGAGAAATTAATGGATGCCATTGAAGGGAAGAAAGTTCTAGAAGTCGGAGTTGGTACTGGGAAAAACTTGCTTTTTTATCCAGATAACGTAGAAATAATTGGGATAGATTTTAGTGAACAGATGTTAAAAAAAGCCATTCAAAAGACAAAAGGAAAAGAAGCAATCACATTAATTGAAATGGATGCTCAAAAAATGAGCTTTGCCGATGACACATTTGATACAGTTGTGACTTCATGTGTATTTTGTTCAGTACCGGATCCTGTAGAAGGACTCAAAGAAATAAGAAGAGTCTGCAAACCCAACGGAAAAATAGTGATGCTAGAGCATATGAGAAGCCAACATCGTCTGGTTGGTAAAGTTATGGATGCGGTAAATTTTATTCCCTTACATACTTGGGGAGCTAATATTAATAGAAAGACACTTGAAAACATAGTGAAAGCTGGATTTAAAGAAGAACAAATAGAGACTCAAGATTTATGGAGCGATATTGTAAAGTTAATAGAAATAAGAAATAAGAAATAGCTATGTGGAATTTATTGTGGAGCTACTGAGTACGTAACGTAAAAATGACTAGTAAACTAAAGTTAGTTTACATTACGATATTAAATAGAAGAAAATAGGTACAAAGCCAGATGATTCTACAGTACTAGTGACTAATCATAATAAATAAACTGCTTGGTTTATTCTTGAGAGACAGTTAACTTTTATTGGAAAAACAAGAATATACTTAAGCAGATTTAATATGTGAAAAAATAGACATTGCCAATCCAGTAAGGGTATGCGATTATATAAGTAACACTAGTCATTGGAGGAAATCATACATGTCTAATTTACCAAATTGCCCAAAATGTCATTCAGAATATACTTATGAAGACGGTAGCCTGTTTGTTTGTCCAGAATGTGGTCATGAATGGGGAATAGATTCAATTATTGAAACAGACAAAAAAGAGTTCAAAGACGCACACGGCAATCCATTAAATGATGGAGATTCAGTAATTGTTATTAAAGATTTAAAAGTAAAGGGAACTTCCCTTGTTGTAAAAAAAGGAACGAAAGTAAAGACTATCCGATTGGTTGATGGTGATCATGATATTGATTGTAAAATCGAAGGCATCGGTGCTATGCAATTAAAGACGGAATTTGTGAAAAAAGCTTAATATTAGTTAAGAAAAATAAACTAGAGCCATTCTATTTAACTTAAATGGCTTTTTTTAGTTTAACCGCTTCTTATTTAAGTTAAGTCTTTTTTTCTAACGTTAAAAAATAGAAAGAGGTAAACAGATGAAAATAAAAGAACTAAAGTTAAAAAATCTTGATGTCTATTCAATGGTTTTTTCAGGGTTTTTGTATGTGGTAGTAGGGACAATATTTTTAACTCAAAAAGGGATACTTTTATTTGCGGTGAAGAATCTTTTAACTCTTTTAGTTTTACTATTCGTGGTTACGGCTTTCTTTCAACTCATTGGTTTTACGCCACTTAAGAAAAAAAGACTTACCTCAATAGCTAAAGTTATTGGATTTTTAATGAATAGTCTTTTTGCTGGGCTGATATATTTTAAACCAGAACTTATTGTAGGCATCCTGCCAATTTTATTTGGACTATATGCACTTGTTAGTGGAGTAATTAGATTTTTGATTTATCTTCAGTATAAGGAAAATGATGTAGCTAGGAGATTTTTAGTTTTATTTGTAGCTATTGTCCTTTTTATTCTAGGAATACTGATCATTATTCATCCATTGGCTTCCCTGTTGCCTCTTTCAAATAGTATTGGGCTATTTTTTATTCTTTATGGGATTTCATTCATTATTGATTCGGTATTAGATAGTCTACCTAAAGAGACCACCAACTCCTTTAAAAGACGCATTAAAATAAGCCTTCCTGTATTTATGGTGGCTTTAGTTCCGCATAAAATGCTGATGAAGATCAATAAAGCCTTTGAAACAAAAGAGTTAAAACCAGAAGACTTAGTTGCTTATAAAGAACCGACTCCATATGATTTAGAAGTTCTTGTTCATGTAACTGAAAAAGGCCTTGGTATGTTGGGCCACGTAGATATTTATTTTGATGGAAAACTGATGACTTACGGAAGTTACGACGAAAAAACCTATAAATTAAAAGGACTTATCTCTGATGGTATATTTGTAGAATCTCCAAATAAAGATGACTATATAACGTTTTCTCAACACTACATGGGGAAAACCTTGTTTGGGTTTGGTTTAAAATTAAATGAAGAGCAAAAAGATAGAGTTAGGAGTGAAATAGCGGATATTCATAAAAACCTGTATAGATGGAAACCTCAAAGTGAATTAGATAAAGAGACGAGCTCAATACCTGATAAACCTAGCGAAGATTATGCAAGTATCCTCTACAATGCTATTGAAGGTACTTTTTATAAATTTAAAAAAGGGCCTTTTAAAACTTATTTTGGATTAAATACGAATTGTGTTCTTCTAGCTGATAAGATAGTTGGACAATCTGGAATAGATATCGTCAAGATTCAAGGAATTATAACTCCAGGTGCTTATTTTGAGTATTTTAATACAGAGTTTTCTAAGAAAAATAGTATCGTAATATCAAGAACTATCTACTATGAGCAAAAGAAATAAACTTGGATAAAATCTTTGTGTAGGCATATTGATGATGGATGCTAACTAGAAAAAAATTAGTCTGTATCACTAAATAAAGGAGTTAGTTGTGCTGAAATAAAGATAATGGACTAGACTTACGAAGGATTCGTTGGTGAATGGAATAATATGAAATGATAGAATGAAGAAAGTAGGTTCATCAAAGTGGTGTAGCTAAGTTCCCTTAGTCTAAAAAATTAGGCTAAGGGTATTACTAATAGATTTTATTGTTTCAATTCCATTAATAGAGTTTTCTTAGGAACGTTAAACTCAAGAGCGTACTCCAAGAGAAATTTCTCAAAGGACCATGTATTTAATTTGATAGAATAAAGAGGTAAGGGAGGCTTATTCATGTCAACAAAAGTAAAAATAAAGATACTCGATAATTCTCCTTTAAGAAAACAAATAGATGATCTATATGAAACGATGGATCAGGTAAGTGTTGCAAAATGGTCCTTATCATTAGCAAAACATATTTTAGAAACAGTTGGTATAAATTATGAATCATATGTTGAACTAGTAGAAGGATTCAGAATAAATGAATTATGGCAAGAGGGTAAAGCAAGAATGCATGATGTGAGGCAGATAGGTTTTAGTATTCATAGACTGGCTAGAGAATGTGATTCTGAAATACAAAAAACAGCGTTAAGAGTAGTGGGGCAGGCGGTAGGGAGTGGACATATGAAAGAGCATGCAATGATTGCTTCTGACTACGCTATAAAGACTGTAGGACTGATAACCTCCAACGATATTGGAGCTATTACTCTTGAACGTGAGTGGCAATTTAATGAAATAAAAAAATATAGCTAGATAGATAGGCTAAAAGATAATACAATTTCTCAAAAAAATTACGGAGCTATTAGTTCAGTGGAATTTACGATTTATGATTAAATCAAGCATAGAAGATAAAGCAAATTGAGTATGTATTTTTGGAAAGACTTAATGCCAACGTTAGCTATTGCTGGAGGTGGCTTTTTTTTCAAGAATAGTTATACGTTTTTCAACAGAGAGAAGAGCTATCTACTTTATTTTTTATTCCCTCATGCTGGGTAAAAAAAACTAGCGTTAGCATAAGCCAACACTAGTTCGAAAGGTTTTTACTTTTTATTCGCTAACTTTTTTTGTTTGAAAAGAATAACAGCTCCTGAACCAGCAAAAGCTATTCCAATTAAGCTAAACAGTCCCAAGTTTTGTGAGCCTGTTTGAGGTAATTTACCTTGTTCTTCTTTTGATACTGAAGAATCATTCTTATCGCCTTTGACAGGTTTTTTGTCGCCATCGACAGGTGTTTTGTCGCTATCGACAGGTGTTTTGTCGCTATCGACGGGTGTTTTGTCGCTATCGACGGGTGTTTTGTCGCTATCGACAGGTGTTTTGTCGCTATCGACAGGTTTTTTGTCGCCATCGACAGGTTTTTTGTCGCCATCGACAGGTGTTTCTTTCGCTGCTACTACAGGTACATCTAATTCAATCGCAAAGCCATCAGGATTGATAACTGTAAGTTTCCAAACATCATCAACTTTTAGATTTAAGGAAGATAAATCTAATGTAAAGTTTCCTTTATCATCTGCAACAGTAGAAATAACTGTTTTTCTTAATGCCATTTCAACAGTAGCTTTAGGAACGGTTACACCGACTAGTTCCTTTGTTTTTTCAGTTAATTCAGGTAATGTTGTAGCGTCTTTGATAACGGACTCAATACTGATATATTGTTTGCGTCCCTCTACTTTGGTATCAATGATCACACCTTTAGATTCTAAATCTTTAATGTAAGAAATAAAAATATCTGTATCTGGATCAATTTCACCTAATTTCGTTGCTTTAGTGAATCCTGCAAAACCGTCTCCACCACCCAAAATAAAGTCATTAATAACTACGGTATAGGTTTTATCCAAATCTAAAGATGATCCGTCAGGTAAAGTTACATCTAATACTCCATACTCTTGACCTTCTACAGCAGTTTCTGTAAACCTGTAAGTTAAACCAGAAAGTTGCAAGAAGTATTTTTGACCTCCGTCGTATTGTTCATTTAATACTTGTAATACATCTGACCCTTTCATTTCAACTATTTGAAGTAGATTACCGAATGGCTGAGTAGCTTGTGCTGCTCCCCATGAAATAGTTTTTCCATCTTCTTTAACTTTTAAGTTATCTCGGATTCCTCCATTGTTCGTCATCGCGAAGTCTGCTTTGTATCCCCAATCTCTCGCAGCTTTTAATTGGCCATCAGTAATAAAGTTTCCAAGTGCGGATTCCTTGTATTCGTTCACTTCTCTTGAAATATCTCCTGAAGCCGTCCCAATTTTTTCCTGGGTGATGACATCGACAATTTTTTCTGTGTCTTTTACAAGTTTGTCCACGTTAGGTTCAGGAGTTTTACCTGGCTCTACGAAAATGACATCTGCAGATGGTGTTTCAGCAAAGTCTTTTGTAGTTGGATTCAATTCTCCTATTAAGTTTACAAATCCTTTTCCGCTGGAAGAACTTTGAACAACTAAAGTATCAGAGTTTGTGCCATTAAATACACCATCGACTGCTTGATGATTGTGTCCAGAAAAAACGGCATCGACACTATGTTCAGGGTAGCTTTTATCTAATGTTCCTAAGATAGTTGCTACATCGCCACCGACGTTGCCAGCTTCTGGATTATCTTTGTTAAAAGTACTTAATGCAGAAACGTGTGCTAAAACTACAATTGCTTCAACACCTTTTGCTTTTAATTCTTTAGAATATTTTTCAATTGTTTCAGCTTCATCTAAAAAATCGTATCCTACATAATGTTGTTTTAACACAAGATTTGGAATATCAGTAGTAACAATACCGATAAAGCCAACCTTTACACCGTTAACTTCTTTCACAGTGTAAGCTTCCCAACCGTAAGGAATATTCGTGGTCCCTTTATCTACTACGTTTGCTATAACAATCTCCATGTTGTCACCATCGTTAGTTTTGCTATAATCCATAACATAATCTTTAAATTTACCAGGTTCTGGAGCAATTCCTTTTGTAATACGATAGTATTCAGCTAGTCCTTCATCGAATTCATGGTTGCCCAATGTTCCGATGTCAAAGCCCATTGCTTTGTATGCACGAATAGTTGGTTCGTCTTGAAGCAGACCAGAAACAGCCGGACTTGCACCTACACGATCTCCAGAGTCTACACGAATGGAATTCGCTTCTAGACCATCTTTAGTTGCTGCTGTTGTAAAAGCTTGTTCCGCTTCATTCATGTATGTTGCTAATAATGGAGCGGTTCCTAGGTTTCTTAATCTAGTACCATCAGAAGAGTAATAAGTACCCGTTGTATTCAATGCTCCGTGGAAATCATTTATCCCCATAATTTGTAGCGCTATATTTTTATCTGCAGCAAGTGGCTCAATTGCCATCTTTGCTGTTGGAGCTGTCGCTTCTACTTTTTCTTCATTTGTTTTTGGTTCAGTTGTTTCTTCCTCTATTTTTGGCTCAGTTTTTATTTCTTCTGAATCCTCTTTCAAAACTTCAGTTGGCTCTGTTGGTTCTATTGGTTTTATTTCCACATCTTTTTCACTTGTTACTGTATCCGAAGCAGACTTATCTTCCTCAGTGACTACTGGTTCATCTTGAGTTAAAGCAGAATCGATTGTTTTTTCACTATCAATTGTAGCATCTAATTTTTCGACTTGCGGAGAAGGATCAACCTCATTATCTCCTACCGCCAGAACAGTAACAACTGGACTTACCAATGTTGTAGAAATATAACCTAAAACAACCAATGATTGTATAAACTGACGCCAATTTTTCATGTACTAAATTCCTCCTATGTCTACATTAATTTATACCAACACAACAAACAAAAGTTTTGCTCCTTCCTTAAATAGTGTCACATTTAAATTGTACTTGTTTTTTTACCGAAGTAAAGGCTTACATCAAATACTCTAACCTAATTTTAATAAGTGAAGCGGATACATACGAATGGTTCCTGTTTTCGTTTCAAATCAGTTCGGTTTTTATTGCATCTTTCTTGTTTCTTGCTTATAATTAAAGGTGAATAATTTTCCATCAATGGATACTGTTTTTGAAATAAGAAAAATAGATAATTGTTCATTCACAAAATACTTTTTGCATGAAGGAGCTCAAGGAAATGAAGTTTTTGCGTTCGCAAAAGTTATGGACAGTTATTGGCTCCATCATGATTATTTTTGGATTGTTGTTTTTAATGGCCGAGCCCATTCAACATGCGTATGTGCGTCATCGTTCCAATCAATTAACGAATCAAACTTATATCAAGACTACTGCTTCTGATTCAGTCTCATACGATTTTTCAAACGTTACCGAAGTGACTTTAGAAGATGTATTGAAATCTCAGTTTAGTCAACATGCATTGCCTGTGGTAGGAAGCTTGGCTATACCAGAAATAGGGATGCATTTAGCTATACTTGAGGGCGTTTCTAATGAAAATTTAATTTCAGGTGCTGGAACAATGAAACCTGACCAAGAAATGGGAAAAGGAAATTATTCTTTAGCTAGTCACAACATGAAAGATCCGACATTGCTTTTTGCTCCACTTCACCAAGCAAAAATAGGCATGAAGGCTTATTTGACAGATAAAGAAATGATCTATGTCTATGAACTTGCAATCCATGAAATTATCGAACCCACACGTGTAGATGTCATTCGTGACACAGAAACAACATTGCTGACAATGATTACGTGTAATTACAACGGAGAAATGCGGTTGAATACTCAAGGAGAGTTGATTGACTCGTTCTCTGTAGGAGAAGCTCCTGAAGAAATTGCTGCTATTTTTAATCTTCCTATGTATTGAGCTATATGATAGAGTTTTTGATTTTTTAAATTCGATGAATCGGAATTTTTGTTTGTTTCAATAGAGCGGTTAACTAGTTATGGATAGATTATAGATAGATTGTACAGAGTCTTAAATGAATAAAATTCTGTGACAGTGAATAGGGAAGAACCCTTGAATTTAGAGCTATATGTGCAATGCAACTAAAAAAGTCAGCTTAGAGAAAATACTAAGCTGACTTTTTCTGTGATTTATTTTATTTTTTAGTAAGTTCTGGAAGAATATATTTATTCTATATTGGAGTAAATATACTGATAGCTCTTACTGAGCATTCTTTATTACTCGAAAAAAAATTGTATTCTTAATTGCCTAAAGCTTGTCCATCTTGACGGACAATCTCAACTTCTTTTAAGAAACTTTCAAGATTAGCAACAGTACTATTAGTAAGTTGGAAAATAAAAAGAGAGCAATTTATTTTTGATAATAAATTGCTCTCTTTTTTGAGTTCTGTTCTTTGAGTGTAAATGGATGATTTGCTTATCTTAAGTCATTACCGATATAAAAGTAGGTGGCTCTATCAACCGGTTACTTTACGTGTTTTTTCGCTTGTACACGAGTTCTTTGTGCGGGTTTTTGACCGCCTCTACGACTTTGCTTATTTTTTGATTGTGTTCCATTGTTGCGGGCGGGAACGGCTTTTTTCGCCTTTTGTGAAGGTGCTTGAGTGCCTTCTTTCAATAGATAAGGTTGATCCTTTATGACTGGAACTTTTCTCTGAATAAGTTTTTCAATGTCACGTAACAAGTCTGATTCTGTTTCATCACAGAAAGAGATGGCTTTTCCACCTAGTCCTGCGCGTCCTGTGCGGCCGATACGGTGAATGTAGGTTTCTGGAACTTCAGGCAAGTCATACAGGATGACTTGCGAAAGCTCAGGCACATCAATACCACGGGCTGCGATGTCTGTCGCAACAAGAACGTTAATTTTCATAGTTTTGAAGTTTTCTAGAGCTCGTTGACGCGCATTCTGGGACTTATTGCCGTGAATCGCTTCAGCTGAGATACCCGCTTGCAAAAGTTTTTTGACAATTTTATTGGCACCATGCTTGGTTCTGGAGAAGACTAGAGAGCGCTCAACCCCCTTATTCTTCAAAAGATAGATAAGTAAGTTAGTTTTATCGGTCTTAGCTACTGGATAAACGCTTTGATTGATAACTTCAACAGTTGATGAAACTGGATTGACGACTACTTTTACCGGGTTTGATAAAATCGTTCCTGCAAGTTTTTCGATTTCATTCGGCATCGTTGCTGAAAAGAACATGCTCTGACGTTTCTTCGGCAATTCTCGGATAATATGGCGTACATCACGTAGCATTCCCATATCCAACATCATATCGGCTTCGTCCAAGACGAAAAAATCAACCTTATTCAGTTTGATAAATCCTTGTCTAATAAGGTCCAATAGTCTGCCTGGCGTTGCGACCAGGATATCCGTTCCGCGTTTCAGCTCGGCTGTCTGAGGATTTTGGGAAACGCCGCCAAAAATTACTTGGATATTCAATGGAAGGTATTTAGCGTATGTTTGAAAGCTTTCACCAATTTGTATGGCAAGTTCACGGGTAGGAGCAAGGATTAAGGCTTTAATGCTACCTTTTCCATAAGTTCTTTCTTCCATGATATTTTGAAGGATAGGTAAGGCAAAGGCAGCTGTCTTACCAGTACCAGTCTGGGCACAACCCAATAAGTCTTTGTTGTTCATTAAATGCGGAATGGCATCTTCTTGGATAGGTGTTGCTTTTGTATAACCTGCTTCTTTCAGTGCGTGCAATAAGTGTTGGTTCAATTCTAATTCATTAAATAACAAGTGGTTCTCCCTCGGCATGTTGGACATGCATTTGATTTTTTTGTAACTGTGTTTCGGATTAGGTTGGTTTAGTCTATAAGAGTCTGACTATCTTTCAAAAATCGACCTGTTCCGAATAGATAAATAGTTTCTCTGAGAAATAGCGTGACTGGACTATTGTATCAGAAATAGAAGGTAGAGTCATATTATTTTATTTTTGAGAAAATAAGTGTACTTATAATCGACACACGACATGTATTGATTTTACTGTATTTGTAGTATCGATTAAATGATTTTGAAATGAATGATAATATGAAGGTAAGTTATGCGCTAGTGCATACAATAGAACAAAACTTGGACCGATAATTAGAAGCATTAAAAAATGTTGGAACAGAAAAAAATATCTGGAGAAAATATGATTAATCAAATGGAGTGAAAAACGTTACAATTTTTACGAGAAAAAGATATATTAATAGTAGAATCATAGCTTGTTTAGGACGGAATTATGATGATATCATTCAAATCGTTCAAGAATTTGATTAGAAAAAATTGGATTAATAGTTTTAAATCTACCCATTCTAAATCAAGAATTAGGAGATTCTGGTTTACAAAAACTGATTTGTAATATCATTGTCCAGCTACTTTCTTGGACAGTAGAGAACGAAAGAAAAGAAATCAAACGTAAACAATAACAACAAGGAATCGAAATAGTCAAGAAAAAAGTATGCTATAAAGGAAGGAATTTGAAGCATTCTGCGAATGCAACTAATACTAAAGATAGAATGACCTATCAGGAGATTATAAGTAAATTGCAGATAGAGAAAACAATTAAAAAGATTGCAGAAGAAACAGAAGTTACAAGAGATACTGGATATCGCATCAAGAAAGAATTAATTTAATTATAAAAAAAGATATATTCGGATACAATTTTATGAAAACCCTTTCAAATAGTTGATAGTAAATGTTATTATTTACATATACTATGAAATGAAAAAATATTTTAGGAGGCAGCTAATGAGCATTGAAAATTTGATTAAGGATACTGTAAATACAGTAGGAGAAACAACTTATTTAGCACCAGATATACCAAACAAGAAAATGGATAACGCTTTGAAAGCTTTTGGAACAGCAATCAATCCTAAATATGTAATAGCTATTACAGATAGTACACTATTTAAATCAGCAAGAGAAGGAATTATCTATACTGGTGAAGCTATTTATATCAATGAACTATTAAAAAAACCAAGAAAAATTCTATTTAAAGATATTGTTGGTGTAGAAAAAAATTATTTTGAAGTAACAAAAAAAATTGGACCACCTACAAAAAAAAATGAAGTAATGATTGAACTTATAAACAATGATATTAAGGTAAGAGTTAGCAGTGTTACTAGTCCTTATGGAACACTAGATGAAATTGTTTTAACAGGATTAAATGAAGATGCTTTTGGTGATTTAATCCAAAAAATTATAGAAGAAATAAAAACTAATGTAGATGCGACTAAAGTTACAGACCAACACAGACCTCTTTCAGATATGAGTGAAAATACAAAATTAAATTATATGAAAGTAGTTATTAATTATATTTATAGCAGTGAAAATGAAATAGATAGTGATAAATATAGTCAAATTATGTCACTAGTAGCACAAAATTCACTTTCACTTGAGTCTAGATCATCTTTAAGACCATATATTGGAAGTACCGAAAAAAAAGAGAATACAACTGTATTATTAAATATTTTAAAAGATAATTGCATAAAAGAAGAATCAAATTTTGAACTTTTAAAACTTTCTCTTTTAAAAGATATTTTAAACTTGTTTTTTAAAAATAACGAATCATATAAATGGGAAGAAGATAAATTTATACTTGATTTTAAAGAAAATTTGAATATTGATAGCAAACAAGTTGTTGGAATTATTGAATTACTGAATATTGATAAAAATATAATTAAAAATAAAATGAATGATAACCAAATAAAAAAAACAATGACTGATATTAGTGCACAAGCTGTATCGGTAGGTGTTCCGTTAGCGGCTATATATTTTAGTGGTTCCGTAGTTGGAGTAGGTGCTACTGGAATTACAAGTGGCCTTGCTGCTTTAGGTATGGGAGGAGTTATCGGTCTTTCTAGTATGGCTACGGGCATTGGAATGTTAGCCTTCATAGGAGTAGGGACATATAAAGGGATTAAAAAATTTTCTGCCGTAGGAGAAAGTGAAAAAAATACTCAGCGTGAATTATTGCTTCAACATATTATAAAGAATCAGCAATTAAGTATTACTTTTATGATCGAAGATATAAATGAAGTTACAAAAGACTTAATAAGTGAAGTGGGCCGGACATCCTTAAATCAACAAAAACTGGCTAGATATGCTGAGATGATGCGAGTAATGACTTCCGCTGCTAAAAAAACTTCAAATAAAAGAGAATCAGCTGAAAAAGAACAAATCTCTATTGCTATACCTAAGTATTTAAATATAGAGCGGTTAAATGAATTAACTAGTAGTGCTACGAATCAAGAAATAGAAAAACACATTCTTTCATGCTACGAGAAAGAAGACATTAACAGCATAGATAAAAATAGAGAAGAAAATAGTAAAGAAAGAATTATTTTAAAAGAAAACCTTTCGAAAAGTAACTTGGAACAATTGAAAGCTGAATTTAATAATATACAATATGATACTGTGTCTGGGGCGACTAAAGCAGCTTTAAAAAACTCAGCTAAAAATATTCTTGGGCACTTCAGTCAAGAATAAAGGTTAAAGATAGGAGATTTGATTTGGTACAGGGAAAAAACTCTATTGATAAAGATAAGTTGTATGAGTACGGGGATTCAATGAAAATTCAAAAACATCAATTAGATAAAGTGGTAAATCAAAATTATAAAAATAAAGAAAAATTGGATACAATAAAAAAAAATAATGAGGAAACAAGAATAGAGTTAGAAAAAAATTTTGAAGAAGCAGAGACCCTTTTGCGCTTATTTGAAAATGGTGAAATCTATTTTGAATTAGAAAACTCTGATTATAATGAATTTATGAGTATAGAAGCAACTGAAATAGAGCAAAAAGTAATTATTCCTGAAGATGAGTTGATTCAAGCAGTCGAATGGGGGGAAGAGCAAAATTGGTCAGAATATATGGCCCTCATTAAAAATTATGCTAAAGAACAACATATTGATCTGCTTAAAGATCCTTTTGAAGAACTTTTGACACCACAACAAATAAAAGAAATTGAGAATAGAGTTCGAGAAGATTATTCATTAAAAGGAGTGGTTGATTGTGATAAATATGACTACCTTATTGCCAGTTTTAGTGGTGCTATTTCTGGGATAATAGATAGTCTTTTTGTAGGAATGCCTGGTGAAAGTAAAATTGGTAATTGGAGTTATGATGAGACAGATAAATTTGTTAAGAAAATAGCTAAATTATTAGGTTGGAGTCCTAAAGGGTCTAATAGTACAGAAAATCAGACAATGTCAAGTGCAATAAGATTCTTAGAGAATAAATTTAAGGTCAATTATGATCAGCAATATGGTGGAGCAGCGGGTGATCTGCTAAATATGTCAGCGTCAAATCATCATCTTAAGTCTTTGGGACATTCACCTGATTTAATTGGCATGGTATTCTCTATTATTGATCAATTTACATCTACGTCACATTTCTTAGATAACGGAAGACTAATCACTTTTGATACAAAGAAAAACACCTTATATGGATCAAATTTTATATCAAAATTATTTTGTGGCTTTGCCAATTGGCTTGGACATTTAATTTCTGATGTAGCAGGCTCGTCTGGTTCAAGAAGTAAAGGTGGTGTCGGCGCAGGTATCCCTATGCCCTTATTTGAATTGTTTCAATTAATAGGAGTTGGATCTATCAAACACAAGGATGAGAACTATACAATTGCAGATTTTTCTGTCAAAGTTTTTGAGCAATCAAATAATGGACAACGATATGATATGAGGTTTGGAATTGCTCAAGCGGTACCTGTACTGATTAATGAATTGTTTATTAGGTTAATGTGGTCTATTAAAAGATATTTCTACCATGATAAGTCTTTTATAGACTCATTACCATTTGGCAACAAACCTAGCCTTAGAAGAATGTTATTGGTAGGACACGGTTCAATGTGCCTAGTCGATTTTGGAGATGCCGCAATAAGATCCGGAGCTAGCAATCCTATGAGCTTTGTTTTGCACCTTAATTTTATAGGCTGGTCAAAATTTGCTTTTGCTGGAATGAAAGAAATACGTTCAATTTATTTCAGTAATGCAATAGATAATGAAGCTTTAGACAATGATTTAGAAAAAGAATGGGAAAGATTGTATAAATCAGTCTAGTTTATAAACTTTAATTAAGTATGGAAACTCTCAAACTAATATAGTATGAGAGTTTTTAAATTAAATAATAGTAGTAAACAATTAAGAGCTATTATTTAAAAGTTGAATATTCATAAATTAATTTAAAAATGAATGGTAGAATAGAGGTAGTTTAAAAGTTGAAATTAAATATAAAAAATAAATAGATTTAAGAGGAGTAAATTATATAATGGCAGAAAAAATAGAAAAAAATTCGAAAACACTTTATCAAGCACTTTGGAATTCAGCAGATATCCTACGTTCTAAAATGGACGCAAATGAGTATAAGAGTTACTTATTAGGATTGGTCTTTTATAAATATCTTTCTGATAACATGCTTCGCTATGTATCTGTTTTGTTAGAAGAAGAAACAGAGGATTTAGAAACCGCTCAAAATCTATATGTAAAAGCTTGCCAAGATAGCGATATTAAAGAAGATTTGTTGGATGAGTTACAAGATGAGTTTTCTTATACGATTGAACCTCAACTAACATTTACTGCACAGATTAATGCGATTCATGATGGTTCCTTTCAATTAGAGGACCTGGTACAGGGTTTCAGAGATATTGAACAATCGAGCGAGATATTCGAGAACCTCTTTGAAGATATTGACTTATATTCTAAAAAATTAGGCACAACACCACAAAAGCAAAACCAAACCATTTCTGATGTTATGAAAGAATTATCTGTTTTAAATATGGCTGGACATGCAGGAGATGTATTAGGGGACGCTTATGAGTACTTAATCGGACAATTTGCTTCTGAATCTGGTAAAAAAGCAGGAGAATTTTATACGCCACAACCTGTTGCAAAACTAATGACACAAATTGTACTCCAAGGAAAAGAAAATCAAAAAGGATTCTCTGTTTATGACCCAACAATGGGGTCAGGTTCTTTATTGTTGAACGCAAAAAAATATTCTAATGAACCAGGTACGATTTCTTACTTTGGACAAGAATTAAATACGTCTACGTATAACTTAGCTCGTATGAACATGATCCTTCATGGAGTATCAACTGCAAACCAACAATTGCATAATGCGGATACCTTAGACCAAGATTGGCCAACTGAAGAACCAACAAACTTTGATGCTGTCCTAATGAATCCGCCGTATTCTGCAAACTGGTCTGCAGATAAAGGATTCTTAGAAGATGTTCGTTTTTCAACTTATGGTGTATTAGCTCCAAAATCCAAAGCGGATTTTGCATTCTTACTACACGGTTTCTATCACCTGAAAGATACAGGCGTCATGACTATTGTGTTGCCTCATGGCGTTCTTTTTAGAGGAGGAGCTGAAGGGAAGATTAGAACAAGTTTATTAGATAATGGTGCTATTGATACGGTCATTGGTTTACCAGCTAATATCTTCTTTAATACATCCATACCAACTACGGTTATTGTTTTGAAAAAAGATCGACCAACAAAAGATGTTTTGTTTATCGACGCTTCTCAAGAATTTGATAAAGTAAAAACTCAAAACACCTTAAACGATCAACATATCGATACTATATTAGAGACTTACAGCAAACGTGAGAATGTAGATAAATATGCTTATGTAGCTCAATTTGAAGAGATAGTAGAAAATGACTACAACTTAAATATTCCTAGATACGTAGATACCTTTGAAGAAGAAGAAGAGATCTCATTAGAAACAATTTCTACAAACATTCAACAAACTAAAAAAGACTTAGATAATTCAGAAAATGAATTGTTTAGTATGTTGAAAGAGCTGAACGGAACAACAGAAAAAGCAGATAGAGAATTACAAGGGTTTATTTCACAGCTGATAAGTAAGGGTGATAAGAATGAATAAGAAAAATTCAGTACCAAAGATACGTTTTAAAGATTTTGAAGATAATTGGAAAAGTCGTAAGTTGAGTGAAATTTCAGATAAAGTAACGGAAAAAAACAAAGATAATATGTATATAGAAACTTTAACAAATTCAGCAGCACTTGGAATTATCAGTCAGAGGGATTATTTCGACAAAGATATTTCAAATGCAAAAAATTTAAATGGTTATTATGTTGTTAAACCGAATGACTTTGTCTATAATCCCAGAATATCAAAGTTTGCTCCAGTGGGACCAATAAAGCGAAATAATTTAGAGAGAACTGGAGTAATGTCACCTCTTTATTATGTGTTTCGTACCAATAATATCAATGGTGCATTTCTAGAAAGATATTTCTCATCGAACTGGTGGCATAGATTCATGAAAATAAATGGTGACTCAGGAGCTCGTTCTGATAGATTCGCAATCAAAGATTCTGTCTTTTGTGAGATGTCAATTCCTTACCCTAGTATTAACGAGCAAAATAAAATCAGTGTTTTATTTGAAAAGTTAGATAAAACTGTTATGCACCACCAAGAACTTCTTAACGATCATAAGAAACTAAAAAAAGCTATGTTGCAAAAGATGTTTCCACAAAAAGGAGAAACCGTTCCAAGAGTAAGATTTGCAGAGTTTAATGATAGTTGGATAGAAAAAAGATTAGTTGATATCGTCAAAATTCGCCGAGGATTAACATATAAACCTAATGACGTCAGTTCAAATGGAGTCAGAGTACTGCGAAGTTCAAATATCAAAGAGGATATATTTAAATTAAGAAAAGATGATGTTTTTGTTCAAGAGAAAGCTATTAATATTCCAGAAGTTGAAAATGGAGATATATTGATAACCGCTGCCAATGGATCAATAAGGTTAGTAGGAAAACATGCAATTATTAATAACCTTCCGTCCAACACTGTTCACGGGGGGTTTATGTTAGTAATACATTCAGACCATAATCCTTTTATAAATACTTGGATGAGCTCTTCAGAATATAAAAGAACGTTAGAATTTGTACAAGGAGGAAATGGTTCAATAGGTAATTTATCAATTAAAACGCTTGAAAGTGCAAAAATATCAATACCTTCTAAAGAAGAAAGAATACTTATCGGGCAATACTTTACTAAAATAGAAAGCATAATTACTTTTCACCAAAATAAATTAGAAACCTATCAAGAATTAAAGAAAGCTATGCTACAAAAGATGTTTGTTTAAGACTAAAGAAATGAGGCGAGTGGATGGCTATCACGTTTACTTCTGAATCAGAGTTGGAAAAAAATCTCATTAACCAATTAATTAGTGGGGAATCGCAATGGACTTATCGGAAAGATTTAAACACAGAAGATAAATTATGGGTGAACTTTAGAGAAAAATTAGAACGCAACAATAAAGATATTTTAAATGAAGTTAACCTGACGGAACAAGAATTCCGTCAGGTTCAAAATGAATTGAAATTTGCTAACTTCTATGAAGCATCTAAATGGTTAGCAGGTGAAAATGGCATTGCAAAAGTTCAAGTGCAACGAGAAGATGCGTCACTTGGAACGGTTCGTTTAAGAGTATTGAATCGTGCGGATATTGCTGGTGGAATGTCTTCTTATGAAGTCATTAACCAATTTACAAGCTTTAAACAAAGCTCAGATGATCGAGATCGACGTTTTGATATCACGTTACTGATTAATGGGTTGCCATTGATTCATATTGAACTAAAAAATAGAGCCCATTCTTATATGGAAGCTTTTCGTCAAATTAAGAAATATTTAGTACAAGGTAAATTTACCGGTATCTTTTCAGCACTTCAAATGTTCATTGTGTCGAATGGCAGTGATACACGCTACATAGCTGCAGCACAAGATACAAAGTTGAATGAACAATTTTTAACGACGTGGGTTGATTCAGAGAATGGCCCAGTCACCAGTTACTTAGAGTTTGCTCAACAGGTTTTATCTATTCCACAAGCACACAAGATGATTACCCAATATACCGTCATTGACAGCAATAAAAAGGCCTTAATCTTATTGAGACCCTATCAAATTCATGCGATAGAAGCGGTTAAAGCTGCTTCTAAACGACAAGAGTCGGGTTACGTTTGGCATACGACCGGTTCAGGTAAAACCTTAACATCTTATAAGACAGCACGAAACTTGCTTCAGATTCCTTCATTAGATAAAACGATTTTTATCGTTGACCGAGTGGATTTGGACCAACAAACAACGTCTTCTTTTACCTCATATGCTGAACACGATGTGATTGAAATTGATAAGACGAGTAATGTGAAAGATTTAATCAAGAAACTTCTTTCTGCTGACCGTACAGTTGTAGTAACAACGATTCAAAAATTAAATCACGTTATGAAACGCTTTGAAGGCGAAGAAGAGACGCAAACCTATAAAAAGTTGAAAACATTGCGTCTCGCTTTTGTCGTGGATGAATGCCATCGTGCGGTATCGCCACAAAAGCAACAAGAAATAGAACGCTTTTTCTTTCATTCTCTTTGGTATGGGTTCACAGGAACACCTATTTTTGCTGAAAATGCTAAACAAGCCATAGGAAACTTAGCTCGTACAACCGAAGAACAATATGGTCGTAGACTACATGAATATACGGTTAAAGAAGCGATTCATGATAAAGCAGTTCTTGGATTCCAAATTGAATACAAGAGTACGTTCTCAGATCAAGAATTAGACGATATCGTCTTACAAGTTGAACCAGATGCAGAACTATCAATCTTATCTGAAGAAAAAAAAGAAGCTAAAATCCCTAAATCCGTCTACGAAGATGAAAAACATATGCTAGAAGTGATTCATTCTATTTTAAATAAATCAGGACGCAAATTAGGCTTCCAAAACGGTTCAGGAAAAACGTATGATGCGATTTTAACCACATCTTCTATTGCACAAGCCCAACGGTATTATTCTTTATTTAAAGAAGTTGTCGCTGGAGAAAAAACTGTAAGTATTAGTGAAAAGACAAGAAGTAAACTACCAGATTTTCCTAAAATAGCGATCACCTATTCTATTTCTGAAAACGAAGAAACATCGGTTATCAACCAAGAGATGATGGTAGATTCTATCAACGATTACAATGCTTTATTTGATACGAATTTCTCCATTGAAACCATGCGCGCGTATAACAAGAACGTCAATGATCGTCTAGCACGTAAACAAGAAAAATACCTCTTTAGAAAAGAGCAACTGGATTTAGTGATTGTCGTTGACCGCTTGTTAACGGGATTTGACGCTCCTTGTTTGTCGACCTTATTTATTGACCGTGCACCGATGCAACCACATAACTTGATTCAAGCTTTTTCACGGACAAACCGCTTGTTTGACCGTCCGAAACACTTTGGTCAAGTGGTTACCTTCCAAGCACCTGCAACCTATGCAGAAAGAGTAACCGAAGCCCTTGTCTTGTATTCTAATGGTGGGGAGAACGAACTATTAGCCCCAACCTTTGAAGAGGCGCAAAAGGACTTTAAACAAGCGTTAGTCGTTTTAAGGCAACTGGTTGATCATCCTGAATCAGTTGATGATTTAAGTGATGGACAGAAAAAGAAATTTGCGAAAGCCTATCAAAGTTTGGATAAGGCGTATGCAGCGATTCAAGTCTATACAGAGTATGAAGAGTCAGAACTAGAAGCAGAGTATCACATAACACACGTTGAAATTGAAGAGTTTCATGGGAAATATATCAATGTAATAGATGAACTTAAACCTGTAACAGTTGATGATGAGATTGTTGATATGGATGTTGAGTATGAGCTAGAGTCTGTCAAAACAGAGGATATTAACTACGAATACATCATCCTATTAATCCAGGCATTGGTTCCAGATTATATTGAATCTGAAATGAGTCCTGTATTAGAATCGGATTCAGAAGAAATTGATACGTATATCAATGATTTGAAGCGCACTAATCCAAAACTTGCGGAACTAATGGAGCAATTGTGGAACGATATTCAACAAGAACCAGAACAGTACCGTGGCAAACAAGTCTCTACTTTATTGGAAGAGATGATACAAGAAACCATCAATTATCAAGTAAATAATCTTTCAAAAGAATGGGCGATAGAAGAAAGTCTGTTAGCTTTTTACGTTAATCACTATAACCCCAAAAAAGAAAAACAAAACGGGGAATCAGAGTTGAAACGCACAAGTGATTATGAAGTATATAAAGCCAATACAGAAAATCCCGTAAGACGCTTGTCTTATTGGAGAGAAATAAAGACAGATGTTACAGATATGATAAACGAAACGATATTACCATTACGTAGGCCATAGTTTAGTGACTTAAAACTAGGGATGAAGTAAGAAAAACAGGACGTTTAATTCGAAATAAGGGACACCAAACTCAGACAAAAGATAACTGAGTTTGGTGTCCCTTATTTTATTTGATCTATGTCTATATATGATTTTGTATATTCAAAAGTAAAAGGTAGATGTATCATAATACTAATTGTGAATACTAATAAAACGAACTACATTTTTTTGAACGAAAAATACAGAAATCATTAAAATGTCTATTTTAAGAAGATGTTACCAATGAGTTTGATAACTATTTTGAAAAAAACGAATTATTTTGCTTTTAGTATAACGTCGATATTTCCTTGAGTAGCTTTAGAGTAAGGACAAACCTCATGTGCTTTTTTCATCCATTCGCTAGTTTCTTCTGAAGTAAACCCTTCAATTTCTCCTTCTAAAACAACTTGTAATTGAAGACCTGTTTTAGCTTCATTGAGAAGTGAAACGGTACAATCGATGGTACTGTCTACTTTCTTTCCTGCTTGTGAAAGAATCATTTCAAGAGCAGAATTAAAACATGAACTGTAACCAGCAGCAAATAGTTGTTCAGGATTGGTTCCTCCTCCGTTAGTCCCTGGTGTAGATACTTTAAATTCTAGTGAATGATCTGGCGAAAATACATCTCCATTTCTTCCACCTTTATTTGTCATTGTAGTTTCATATAATTTTTTCATCGTTTATCATTCCTCCTATTTTATTAGTTAAGCTATCCATTTGCGTTAATAAATCAACATACTCTTGCTCACTTAAGCCTAAATTAGAATAACAATCAGCAATATCGCCAAGTAGTTTTTCTTTTATGCTAAGAGCTTGATTTGTTAAGTTAATCATTACTTGTCGTTCATCTTTTGGATTACGTGTTCGAGTGATGTATCCATTTTTTTCCATTCTTTTTAGTACAGGGGTTAATGTGCCACTATCTAACTTTACGTTTTCGCCCAAAATTTTCACGTTTTGACTTGAGTTTTCCCATAGATGTAGCAAAATAATATACTGCGTATAGGTCAAAGAATAGGGTTCTAAGATCGGTCGATAAAATGCCATAAATTGCTTTGATAAAGAATAAGCAGAGAAACAAAGTTGTTCATCTAAAAGATAACGTTTTTCTATGATTATTTATCACTCCTCTTAATTAAGTTGTGCACAATTTAATTATACACAACTTGTTCGTTTTATGCTAGTCATAATAGCTAGTTCAAAACTAATATATAATAGCTAGTTCAAAACTAATATATGAATGCAGTTTTTTGATAAGCGTATCCTCATGATACTTAGCAAAAATAGTGAAAAGTTAAAAAAATAACTTAATCCATTAAAGGCAAGCCGTATTCTAGGAGATAGAATGTGGCTTGCTTTTAACGAGTTAAGCCTTTCCTTTTTTAAATAGTCTTTTTTCTTCAGAAATTAATTCATACGTCGACAATAAAGGGCTAACTGACTCATTACTCTTAAGAGATAAGAGGGTAGCTGTGTAGGCTAACCGCAGCACTTGTTCCCACTCTAAGGAATTCTGAAGGCCCCAAATGACAGCGCCAATAAGAACAGCACTAGCTCCATTTGTATTAACAATTGTTTCAGGTACTTTTTTAAAATGAAATGTATCTGAATTATTTTTAAAATAAAGTCCGTCTTTTAAGGAAAAAACGATCACATTTGAAATATTTTTACTTAAAATATAATCAACTGCAGACTCTAAGTTCGTGTAAGGTTCTTCATATGATAAAAGCAATTCTTTTAACTCTGCTGGAGTAGTAATTAAGGTATGAATTTGTTGATTAGAGTTAATGAATCTTAAATTTTTATTTATAGAAGTTGTTTTAATAATTATTGGTACTGAAACATGGTCATAGATGTACTCGATTGTTTCAGCAGGAATATTTGTATCAACTATACAGTATTGTGAATTGTTCATTCTATCTATATATTTCATGATAAAAGTGGGTGTCATTTTTTTATAGATATCCATATCATCAATTCCTATGACCTTATCGCCGTTAGCATCGTCAATGTACAAATAAGAAGAAGTGTGTTCACCTGGGATTCGTTCACAACATTGTATGTCCATATTATTTTCTTTACTATTATTTACAAATTTTTCTCCATTCATATCATCTCCGTAAACGGATATTAAATAATTGGGAACATTAAGTTTAGTTAATGCTAGCGAAATTGTCCTTCCAGAGCCTCCCAAAGCAAAAGTTATTTTTCCAGGATTAGAATTATTATCAATTAATTTTTCTGAAGATATTCCCATAATATCAATGTTTATACCGCCAATAACCGTTACAAATTTGATGTTACTTAAAACATATCCTTTACCCTTAATATATCCTTTTCTCATTAAGTTATGAATATGCGCAGCAACACCTGATCGAGTAATACCTAGTATATAAGCTAATTCTTCTTGTGAAATTAAAGGATTTTCTTTTATTATATTTAGGATTTCTAACTCTCTGCCAGTCATTCTATTCCTCCTACAGATTTTTCTATACATATTTTAACATAGTTAATGAATAAATGATTATTTTGAGAGCGCCAATACGTTTTAACTTGCTAGCTTCTTTCAACTAATTGATTAAAAAAGTTTTTTATAGTCTACAAAAAAATCATATAGTATGGACATTTATTTATAAATACAAAAAAAAGTCACGATACTGACTGTTTAACATGAAACCACTCTCTTTTTTATAAACAAAAGATTACTTTGTAGCGTATTGTTGATAATATTGTTGCCATAAAGTATAGTTAAATCATAGTAAAAAAGGAATAGATATCACCTTATAAGAAGAGGAGGATGATCTTTTGGAAAGAGAATATGTAGTCGTTATCGGAGGACTAAATGTTGATATTGCGGGATTATCGAGTGATATATATAGAGAAAAAGATTCAAATATTGGAGAAGTTTCCATTAGTGTCGGCGGAGTTGGACAAAACATTTCTCAGAATTTAACAAAATTAGAAGTACCGACATATTTGATAAGTGTATATGGTGATGATAACTTTGGGAAAATCGCAAAATACGAATGTGAAAAAAACAATATTAACCTTGATTATTCAGAGTGTGTCAAACATTCTCGTAACTCAATTTATTTGTATGTAAATGATAATAATGGCGATTTAGTGACCGCGATTAATGATATGGATATTATTAAAGAAATTACACCAGAATTTTTGGGAAAAAGAATAGATTTTATTAATGATGCAAAATTAGTGGTTATCGATTGTAATATTTCAAAAGAATCAGTTGAGTGGCTGGCTGAAAATGTAACAGCACCTATCTTTGTTGACCCAGTATCTGTTGCAAAAGTAGGCAGACTAGATAATGTATTAAGCAAAATTGATACATTAAAGCCTAATGAGCATGAATCTCAAATTTTAACAGGTGTTAAGGTAGTAGATGAAGAAAGTGCACGTAAAGCGGCTAAAGTATTGAATGAAAAAGGTGTTAAAAATGTTTTTATTTCACTAGGGACGCAAGGGATTTTGTGTTCTCGTAATGGTGAAACAGCTATTGTTCGCCCTTTTGCTAAAAAAATAGTGAGTACCAATGGAGCTGGAGATTGTACGATGGCTACTATTATATGGGCTAGATTTAGTTATGGGGGTGCTCTTCCATTAAAAGAGATTGGGCTCTTAACGCAAGCAGCTGCGTGTATTACTCTTGAATCTTCAAGTGCGGTATCGCCCAATCTGAGTGTTCGAAATGTTGTTATTAGAGCTCAAGAAAATAGTTAACCCCACAGATCTTAAAAAATTATAGTTTTGAAAGAGTGGAAAGTTTGCTAAAGTCAGACTTATTTTAGTTAAAATAACCTGATGAAATGTTTATCATCAGAGGTGAATCTAGATTACTTTTAGTTAAAGGTTGTTCTTATTAAATTAAATCGAAAGAAATAATAAAAATTAAATTTAGGGAGAGAAAATTAAATGGTAAAAACACAAATTTATTCAATCGTTAATTATAATGAAGCAGTTCAAGTTATGGATGCTGGAGCGGATCATATTGGACTAGTCCCAATGCAATCAGGTGGAATTCCTGCACATCGAGTTCCTTTTGATGTTGTTGAACTCATTTATGCAGAAGCAAAACGTCGTGGTGTCAAAACAATCTCTATAATGTTAAATAAAGATGTGGAAGAAATGTTCTTTATTATTAAAAAATTAAATCCAGATATTGTTCACATTGCAGGAATGGACTATACCGCAGATCAAGAATTTGCTGATCGTTTACACAAAGAGTGTCCAGGAATGAAATTAATGCAAGCTGTGTTAGTTGATGATCGTGGTGCGATAGAACGTTCTAAAAAATATGCAGAGTTCTGTGACTACTTACTGACAGATACAGGTCTAGCCGTTGCTACAGGTATTGGGGCAAGTGGTGAGACTCATGATTGGGACATTGATCGTGAAATTGTAGAAACCGTTAATATTCCAGTAATCATTGCTGGTGGTCTAGGTCCAGACAATGTCGAAGACTGTATTCGTAGAATTAAGCCATATGGAGTGGATTCTCTTTCAAAAACCTCTTATAAATTTAGAGATGGAGTTATTGAAAAGGATATTCCTAAAGTAAAAGAGTTTTGTGAGATAGCACATCGCGTATCCAAAGAACTAGGATTAGACTAAAGGAGGGATAAAGATGAGTTTTAAATTAGAACAAAAAGTCAAAGTAGTAGTGACGTTCGAACTTAGTGAAAAATTATTAGAAATCTTAAAGATTAGCAACTATTCAAAACCAATGATTGTTGTTGATAATTTCTTACTCAATTCTCCTATTATTCAAGAAACATTCGAAAGACTTACTAGTAGTGGAATTGACTATGTTGTTTATGACAAAATTATTCCAGATCCTCCTATTGAATTGATTAATAAAGGTGCAGAATTATTTGTAGAAAATAAATGTGATTCAATCATTGCAATCGGTGGTGGAAGCGTTATTGATGCTGCAAGAGGAATTAACATCGTTCGCTCATTTGGAGGAGATATTAAAGATTACGTTCACGATAGAGAAGTACCGTCTCTTTGCCTTGGATTAATTTCAGTACCGACCACATCTGGAACGGGTAGCGAACTATCCAATGCATTAGTAATCACGGATACTAATGCACAAGAAAAATTAGCAGTATTGTCTGATAATGCTGTGAGCGAATATGCAGTGTTAAATCCAAACTTAGTGAAAACTGTGCCTAAAAATATGACTATTATGACAGGTCTTGATGTTTTCTCTCACGCAGCAGAAGCCTATACATCAAAATTGGCAAGTCCTATCATAGATTCAATTTGTGAAAAAATCATGTTTCTTGTGGTTAAATATTTACCACAAGCAGTTAATAATCCAGAAGATTTAGAAGCACGCGAGCGCATGATGGTTGCCTCAGCTCTTGGTGGCTGGGTATTAAATAACGGAGGCACACATTTTGGACATTCACTAGCTCATGTAGTAGGTGCTAAAATGCATATACCACACGGAATGGCCTGTGCCTACGCTTTACCCGTAACGCTACTTTACACTGCTGAAGTTGAACCAAAAAAAGTACGAGAAATTGGAAATATTTTAGATGTTGAGTTTCCAAATAACGCAACAAACGAGGAAATTGGTCATTATGTTGCAGATGCATATAAAAAATTTAGAGATGAAGTTTTAGGACTTCCAACATTTGAACAGCAAGGAATAGATCGTAAGGAACTACAAAATCTTAGAGATGATGTTGTAAGTGAACGTTTTGCGGCAAACAGTCCTTTTGAAGTTACAGCTGATTTAGTAGATGCTGCGCTACTAAAATTTGGCTAAAGAGGATAATGAGAGATGAGTTTGATAGGTGTGATTCGATGTGTTGCGGCTTTAATAGTTAGTGCAGCTGTCGCATTAAGTTTTAGTCCATAAAGAAAAAAGTATAGAGGAAAGTAAAGTAATAGATAGTGCAAAATTTTCTTTGAAATTAATATTAGGTGGAACTTTAGCAGGCTTGTTAACCGCAACTATTGTTGGATTCTACTTTTAAATCATGAGGAATAAAAAAGAGTGCTCACTTCAAAGGATGAATAATCCATGAAGTGAGCATTTTTTACTTTTTATAGCTGACAATAGGGCAGCAAGAAGAATACATTTATTTCCCTTACCTTTTGAAATTGTTGTTATCTTTTCGATTTTTTTAACTAGTTTATTCTTCTCTTATTCTCATTTACTTACGCTAGTGTTTTTTACTTATTTAAATTTGCTATCTAAAATGAACTTTTTTAAGCTCTAAAAACTAAACAGATAAAATTTACTCGATTATTCACCTTTATAATTTTCTGGAGCCAGTATTTTTTTGCCTGCTTCTAAACTTTTTTTTACATCAATCACCAATTGATTTGAGCTACCAAATTTATGGCCTTCAATATGAAGGTCTTTTTCGTATTTTCCGTCAATTAAAATGTCCAGATAAGGGAGAGCTAATCCGAGCAACTTATTGTTGACCAATTGTTCCCATTTATAACCTGTCCAACAAAGGACGCGTGTTTTAGGTCTTGCTTTTTTCACACCGGCTAGTATTTCAACAAGGTCTTTTATATTAAAGGGTGAAAGAGGATCGCCACCGAGAAGGGTCAAATCCTTTTCCAACCCAAATTCATCAAGTGCGAAAAGAACTTCTTCAATAATATCTTGATTGGGTCTTTCTAACGTTTCATCTTTGCCCCACGTCTCTGCATTCCAGCAGCCTAGTTAAAGGCAATGATGAGGACAGTGATTGAACCATAAAGATGTTGAAATACCCCAGTAACAGTTATCTAAATCTACGTGTTTTAAATCATGTAATCTCGCCATTGCTAAAAATCGCCTCCTATCGTTCAAAGGAGTACCTAGATCAAAGACCTAGGCACTGACTTTACTCCTTATTTACTACTGAATTCTTTGCTCTTTTCTGCTAGTGCTTGGCCGTAACCAATAGTATGCTTCACTCGGTCGCGAATTTCAGCTTGTTTGCCTAAATTGTAGCGACTGTCGCCTTTTACTTTACCAAAGGATAAGTAGCCACAGACACGGGTAACACTCGTAATATCTTCGCTATCACACTTAGGACAGTGCTCGTCAAAATCCCCATGATGCAAGCACTCATTACACGTAGCCGATACAACGTTTACGCCATAATACATGCCTTTACTCATAGCAAAATCAATAGCGTGTTTTAGTACATTGCTATCTACGCCATAGGCAAACTCACAATAAGAGATACGTCCACCGGTAGCAATGGCATGAAAAGGTGCTTCGAAGTTGATCTTTTCAGGAACCGACACATCTTCTGTCACATGCAAATGGAACGAGTTCGTAGCGTAGTCTCTAGAAGTAACGTTTTCAATCAGACCGTACTGTTCACGATTGATTTCATTAAAGCGATAAATCAAACTTTCAGCTGGTGAGCTATATAAGGCAAAAAGATAGCCTGTTTTTTCTCTTGCATCATCAACCAGTTTTTTCAAGAAAGAAACAATGTCTAAAGCAAACTCTTGTTGATGGATCAAGCTTTCTCCGAATAAAGATTGGCAAACTTCTTCTAAACCAACGTAGCCCAATGATGCAGTGGATGCTTTTAACAGTGGTGCGATAGGTTCATCGTAACCAACAGACATCCATGAGCCGCCCTCGCAAAAATTAAGCGGATTGCTAGAGCCTTTAATTTTACCGGCTCGTTCATAGTAATCTTCATGAATGGCAAAAACCATTTCGCTGTACTTAGTGATTAAATCAGTAAAGGCCTTGATGTTGCCATTCGCTTCAATCGCCATTTTAGGTAAATTTAAAGTCACAGCTCCAATATTGTTTCTTCCTACATAAACCTCTTCACCAGTATCAGGTTTATAAAAAGGACTTAAATAGGCTCTACAGCCCATAGGTGAGACCGGTTTACTGCAACGGTCATAGACTTCGCCTAGATTGCCAGCGTCTAAAGATAAATAATCAGGATACAATCTTGTCCGGCTGCATTCAATGGCCGCTAAATACAAATCATAGTTAGGTGAATTGGGTGCACCGTTAATCTCTTTTCTCGAGAGAAAGACCAGTTTAGGGAAAATAGCCGTTAATCCGTTTTCTCCCATCCCATTTTCTCTTATTTTAAGAATGGTTTCAGAAATTTTTTTAGCCCAGAAGTCTGTTTTTAAGCCAAACGTTACTGTAACAAAAGGGACTTGCGCTAAACTATTTGAAATCGTATTTAATTTTGTTTCAAATCCTTGATAACCTTGTTCGATTTCGCGCATAGTATTTTTATAAGCCATTTCTTCTATAGTAGAATGAGGCACATCGAAATCCTTTAATTGTTCACTAATGGTTTCTATTTGCTTATGGTATGTTTTTTCTGCATAAGGAGCCAAGATACCATCAATTTCTGCAAGCGTAAATCCACCATATTGATTGCTAGAAGCGCTTAACGTAACATCACCGGCCACTGCCCAAGCTGCTTGAACACTTTTTGGCTCAATGTAACGAGAACCATTTAATTCAAATCCACCAGCTAAAACATTTCCCATATCAAATAAACAACAGTTGGTTTGTGAGCTGTACCGTTGAGCTAGATCATGAATGTGTATCCAGCCTTCTTGATGAGCACGAGCCCATTCTGGTTCTAGTTCAAACTTGAGCATGAGCTCTCTCATCAGTCCTTCTGCTATTAAAGTCTGTTTGGTAGAGTTAAGGGTCGAATCCCGATTAGCGTTTTCTTTGTCGCCAGTATAAACAACTTTTTCTGCAAAATCTTTAGCACTGTCAAAAGCTTCAATGTACTTCTCTTTATACTTACGATAAGCTTTGTATTCCATATAAACAGCCAGATTAACTTTTTGTAAAGCATCTAAAACTAAATCATGAATGTCTAAAGTAGAGATAACCTCTCTATTGGGCAAACGATTGACCTCTTTATCGATAAAATAAAGTAAGTTTTCTGTTTGAGTATCTGTTAAACGATTGTTTTTATCTGAAACTCTTCTGCTGGCCTTATTGGCTGCTGCGATAATTCTTTCTTGGGACCAAGGGACTTGTTCGCCGTTTTTTTTGCTAACTGTTAACAAATCGTTTCCTCCTACCATTAAATTGATTTGAACCATTAAACTAGCTAACGTTCATGAAATTGTTTGTGACGAATAATAAAAACGTCAATAGGCTAAACAAATAGAGTAGAGTGTAAGAGAGACTAGAAGCATCATAAAAAAAGAAAAGGACCTACTAAAAAGAGTGTTCTCTCTTAATTTGTATTGAGTTATTCATCATTTCTAATATAAATCTATCTGCATTTATAGGTCCATATTTTCTTTCATCCGTCTGCATTTGTTTGTTTAATTTTTATTCCGTAGATTTTTATAACATCCACTTGATTTGTTTCATATTACACCATATAGTGTATCATATTATGAGTCAGACACAACATATAGTTTTTATTTTTTTGTTAAATGCATGAAACTAGCCAATGATTAAGAGAATAGTATAGATATAACGGACTATAAAAAAAGAAAAGTGCCTAAAATAGACTCTGTTAGAAAGAAAAGTCTTCTAGATTTACTGAGTCTACAAGTTGATTTAATGGGCGACCCGTCTATTGCGATACCTACTATCATTCGGACATCTAGAACGCCTAGTTAGTTGAAGCGGTATGAGTACAAAAGGAAATATCTGGTAAAACGGATCTACTAATGTGTTGCCAATCTAATTCGAACATAGGCTTTATACTTTTTATGTTTCATTTAATCAAACAAGGCACTAAATTCGCACTCATAGCCAACACTCTTTTTGACTTCTTTTAAAAAACGTTTCAATCATCGTAGGCTGTTTGATAAGAACGATGTATTAAAAGCCGTATTTGTTTTATACTGACTCTTGTGCTGTATTTTTTATTTATCAAAAAAATGCAACTGAAGGTGTAAAATAGACGACTGTTTCATCTAGCTCTAGTGAAAGCAGGTAGTGGCTAAAAAGTGAAAGGAAGAGACCGTTTATGGATGTTAAGTTATGGAACTTTGTATTGGATAATCTTGAAGCTGCTGGTGTTATAGGGGGGTATGTCTCTATCTCAATTATCGGCGTTTACTTAATTACTTATGTATCGAGAGGAAAATTCTCAGAAAATAATCAAATAGGACCGAGTTGGTCTCACCCGATCATGGGAGCATTATTAGGGATAATACCCGGATGTGGCGCAACAATTGTGGTTTCAGCGATGTATAAAAATCAAAAAATATCATTTGGTGGGTTGCTTGCTACATTTATCGCCACGTTAGGAGAAGGCTCATTTGTCTTGTTGGGAGCTTCTGATGAGGCCAGTGTTGCTGCAAATTTCAAAGTATTTTTAATTGTTAATTTAGTGGGCGCTAGTGTGGCTATTGTTTTTGGTTATCTAGTTGACATGATTGGAATAAATATTCAGTCGCCTGAGATTCCAGAAAAGATAGTAGAGAAAAGTCACCACTCAAGTAATCGAACAACACTAGCACAGGTAATGATTGAGTATATCGGATTTTACCTTATGCTAACGTTTAGTGCTTTTTTGCTACCCGGATCCATACTGGCTTTATGGGGTGGTAGTACAGGTTATGATGACTTATCCGTTTGGGTAGCCAGTTTGTTTACCCTTTTTTCAATGAGTTATTATTTGGTGTACAGATTTAAGTACAAAGGACATGACTGTTCTCACGACAATACTGTAAAGGAAACCTTATTACATGCGGTACTGGATATTTCTACGGTCATTGTTTATGTATTTATTGGATTGTTAAGTGCTAACTATATTATTGATATCTTAGTAGGACCAGAGACTTTTGATGTATGGATGACTTCGTCAGCTTTTGTTGTAGTAGTCATTGCTGCCATCATAGGAGCAACACCAGGTTGTGGTGGGATGATTTCTGTTGCGGTTGCTTTTATAACTATCCCAAATTTCCCGATAGCGGCATTAATTGCAGCAAGCATTGCAACTAGTGGAGATGGAATTTTTCCGTTAGTAGTATCCAACAAAAAAGCGGCATTAATTGTTACAGCATTAGGGTTTATCATTGCCTTGGTGGTGGGATACACCATTTTAATCTTAGGTATTGAGATCTAAAGCCGTATTACTTTGTGAAGTTCTCATAAGTCTAGCTAACTAAAGCAGAAAAGCAGATTTTTTTTAATTAGTGAGATGATTGTGGTTGGTTCAGTTTAAATTATCTACAGAGTTCACGAAATTATCCGAGCCAAATGAAGTGTACATTCTTTCAACTTGTTGCGGATAAAAAAGACTGACACTAGAATGTTCCAGTCACTACTTTTGTGACAGTTCTTTTGTGCATCAACTTTTTAGCCAATAGTAAGTCAAAATTAGTTGAAATGGATACGTTAGAATTGAAAAGTGAGTGATTTTCGTGTAATATAATCCCTTAAAGAACCCTTTTTATGGTTTAGTTTGGTCGCTTTAACCCTAATAGATTAGGGGTCTTTTTTACACCCAAAGGATAAAAGAGAAACAAATAAAAAGTAAGGTTGCAGCACCTATGAAGCAGCTTTTAAAAAATTCTATGATTGACTTAAGTCAATACAATAAGACAGGTTTTGAAAATTAGATAAAAGAAAGGAACGACCTATGTTAACAAAAGAGGCTGCACAACAGGTGATCTATAAAATTATGGAACTATATCCGGATGCCGTTCCGACAATGCAGTATCAGAATCCTTTTCAATTAGTGATGGCTGTTATATTAAGCGCGCAAGCAACAGATGAGTCAGTCGATAAAGTAACAGACAAGTTATTCGAACGCTACCCAAATCCTCAAGCAGTTAGTGAGTCTTCACCTGAAGAGATTGAAACCTATATAAAAACGGTTGGACTCCATCGAAACAAGGCAAAGTATATCTATAAAAGTAGCCACCAATTACTTGAAAAATTTAAAGGAGAAGTTCCCAATACACGTAAAGAGTTAGAATCATTAGCTGGAATCGGACCTAAATCGGCTAATATTTTATTGAGTACCGCCTTTAACCAAAACGCCTTTGCAGTAGACACGCATGTTACACGAGTCTGTAAACACCACAAAATAGTAGAAGAAAATGCTACACCTAAACAAATCGAAGAACGGATAACAGAAATTATCCCAGCAAAATATTGGGGAAGAGTACATCAATCTATGTTCTCATTCGGAAAAGAATTATGTACGCCTAGAAATCCAAAGTGTCATGAGTTTCTATAGTCATCTAAGAATATAGACATACTTAAAAGTCAGAACACGTCAATTAACCTTGTTAGTGCTAGTGGTTTTATAATTCATGCTACTCAAAACCCAGTATATTTTATCTCTAGTTTTTCTGAAATATAAAATCAAAAAGAGAGGATAGAGCAAAACTGCTCTATCCTCTTACATTCGTTTAGTTGAATTCAGTTATTTTTTCTACGATGATTTCTAATACTCTAGTATTTTTTATTTTAACTACTTTAAGCAACATCGTTTTGTAGCTTACTTTGTCGCCTTCTTTAGGGAAGTGACCTAAAATTTCTGCAGCAAATCCACTAATTGTACTTGAAAAAAACTTTTCACTATTTTGAAGTTGAAATAAATCAAAAACTTTCTCAAGGCTAGCTTCACCGCGAACCAAATATTTATCTTCAGAAATGAACGTGATTTCTTCTTCGATATAATCCGTTTCATCCCATATTTCTCCAACTAGTTCTTCTAAAGCATCTTCCATTGTGACAATCCCTATTGTGCCACCGTATTCGTCAACAACAACAGCCATGTGCACTTTACTTTGTTGCATAATCTTTAATAAACGAGATAATTTCATCATAGCTGGTACATGAAGGACTTCTTTCATCATTTCAGTAAGTGACAAGGTTTTTTCACCTTTTGCTTTTCTGCGTATGTAGTAGTTAAAGTCTCTTTCATGTAAGACACCCCGGACTTCATCAATGGAATCGTCATACAATAAAATACGTGAATAAACGTGCTCGTCAAATATTTTTTGTATTTCTTCATCGCTATCTTGTAAGTCAGCTGCAACCACATCAACACGCGGCGTAAGAATGGTATCTACTTCTAAATCGTGAAACTTGATAGCTGAGCGAATCAATTGGTGTTCATCAACTTCCAATGATCCTCCGATTTCTGCTTCATCAATAATAGACAACAGTTCTTCTTCACTAATACTTGTTTCTTCAGATTGCAGACGTTTAGCTAACGAGTTGTTCCACTTTGCAAACAGCCAATTAATAGGCATTAAAAATTTCATTAAAATACTTAAAAATGGTGTAGCAAACATGGCAACTTTTTCTGGTCGATCTTTTGCAATCGCTTTTGGAGTAATTTCACCAAAAATGAGCACAAGTATGGTCATGACGATTGTGGAGATCGTTACTCCGTATTGTGGAAAGTACTCAATAAAAAAGAGAGTGGCTAAAGAAGAAGAAGCAATATTAACAATGTTATTTCCTACTAATATTGTAGAAAGAACATTATTGTAATCCTCTGCTAGTTTTAACGTCCATTCTGCACGTTTGTCTCCTTTTTTTGCACTATTTCTCAAACGGATTTGATTAATAGATGTAAAAGCTGTTTCCGAGGAAGAAAAATACCCCGATAATAAAATTAACCCTAACAAAATCACAATCGTCATTACATTACTATCACTGTCCATTAGACAGAATTCCCCCTTATGATAAATACGTAGTTAGATAAGTATACAACAATCGGGAGGCAATAAGATAGGCATTAATGAGTATTTCTAATCGGACTTCTTTACATTCAAACCAACTTCGACTTAACGCAAGGATACTCTAAATAAGCATATTATTTTATGAGACCGATGGTTAGTGTTATGCTCTAGTAAAGAGAGATGAAAGGGGATGACTTTTTAATTAGGAATGCTAGTCAGCCAGTGGTTTTACGGAGTTTAAATTTTTCTACCCTGTAATTTTTGTAAGGGCTTTCATTGATTTTTTTGTAAGTAGAAATAAAGTGGTGTATTTTATTATTCTGACGGTAATCGGAAGCTAAAAATTTGAGGAGGTTTTTTTGATGGCTTATCAAACAATTAATCCCTATACAAACGAAGTAGTAAAAGACTATCCAGAGGCTACAGACCAACAAGTAGAGGAAGCATTACAAAGAGGGCATGAGTTGTATCATACGTTCAAAAAACAGGCGATTAAAGAACGAGCAAAGTTATTGCATCAAGTAGCTGCAAAAATACGGGAGCGTTCAGATGAATTAGCCCGTACTTGTACGATTGATATGGGGAAATTACTAGTTGAAGCACAAGGCGAGGTTGAGTTATGTGCCGTTATTGTTGATTACTTTGCAGATCATGCAGAAGAAATGCTAAAGCCGGAAGAAATTGATACCATAGCAAACGGCAAGGCGCATATTCATCATCAAGCTACAGGTGTCATTATGATGGTTGAACCTTGGAACTTTCCTTATTATCAAATTATTCGAGTTTTTGCACCAAACTTTATGGTGGGTAATCCAATGATTTTAAAACACGCATCGAACACACCGTCATCGGCTCAATTGATGGCAGATGTTATCGAGGATGCGGGTGTTCCTAAAGGGTCGTTAACAAATTTATTCTTAAACTACGACCAAGTATCAGAAATCATTGCAGATCCTAGAGTCCAAGGAGTAGCGTTAACAGGCTCTGAACGTGGTGGAGCAGCAGTTGCGAAAGTAGCGGGCGAACATTTGAAGAGAACAACACTAGAACTTGGTGGAATGGATCCGTTTATTGTGATGGACGATGCCAATATGGATGAAGTTACCGAGATTGCTTGGCGTTCACGTCTTTATAATGCTGGACAAGAATGTACGTCATCTAAACGTTTTATTGTGATGGAAAAAGTCTATGATGAGTTCGTAGAAAAGTTGAAAGATAATTTCAGTAGAGTAAAACCAGGTGATCCATTAGACTCTGATACAACCATCGCTCCAATGAATAGTAAAAAAGCGAAAGAAGAATTGCAAAAACAAGTTGATGATGCTATTAGCGCAGGGGCTAAAGTTGTGTATGGCAATGAACCGATTGATTTACCAGGACAGTTCTTTATGCCGACTATTTTAACGAATATAGACCGAGACAACCCAGCTCATACAACTGAAATGTTTGGGCCAGTTGCAGTTGTTTACAAAGTAGCAACAGAAGAAGAAGCGATTGATTTAGCAAATGATTCTTCTTATGGTTTAGGAGGAATAGTGTTTGCTGGTGACAGCAATCACGGGGCAGAAATTGCTGAAAAAATCGAAACTGGAATGGTCTTTGTAAATAGTTTCCGCTATTCTTTACCCGAATTGCCGTTTGGTGGCGTTAAACGCTCAGGTTATGGGAGAGAGATGAGTTCTATCGGGTTAATGGCTTTTGTGAACGACAAATTGATTCTCAAAGCCGATAAACCAGATCTGGATAATCTTGCAAGTGGATTAGTGGCTTCAACAACTCTTGATAAAAAAAATAAGGAGTAAAGAAACTGTAAATTTTAATTTTCCTTACTTTAGACCCTATAGAATAGCCTCTGAAAAGAGATTTTCTATAGGGTCTTTTTATGTTAGTCAAAACTAGTTGTCGTTTGATAGTAAATTAAAGGAAAACAAAAAAAGAAACCGATAAAATCAGTTTCTCTTTGTTTGGTTATTTTTTTATAAATGGAGTCATTTTTGCATTAGCTCCGAGCTCTTCTTGAATTCTTAAGAACTGATTGTATTTCTCTACTCTTTCTGAACGGGCAACGGATCCTGTTTTGATTTGTCCAGCATTCATGGCAACGGCAAAGTCAGCAATAAAGGTATCGCCCGTTTCTCCTGAACGGTGAGAAATCATCGTTGTGTAGTTATTTTTACGTGCTAATTTAATGGTCTCAATTGTTTCAGATACAGTTCCGATTTGATTTAGCTTAATCAAAACTGAGTTGGCTACTCCTTTATCGATTCCTTCTTGCATAATTTCAGGATTTGTAACAAAGATATCGTCTCCAATTAGTTGGATTTTATCTCCCATTAGATCTGTCATTTTCTTGAAGCCATCCCAATCGTGTTCTGAAAGGCCATCTTCAATAGAGATGATTGGATATTTTTCAACTATTCTTTGGTAGTAGTCAATCATTTGATCAGAATTCCATTCTTTTCCTTCAAAATGATACACACCATCTTTACTAAATTCACTTGCTGCTGGGTCCATTGAAATAGCGATATCCTCACCGGGTTTATAACCTGCTTCAGTAATTGCTTTTACCAATACTTCAAGTGCAGCTTCAGTTGAGCCTAATCGAGGAGCAAACCCACCTTCATCTCCAACAGCTGTTTCTAAACCTTCTGCTTTCAAAATCTTTTTCAATGTGTGATATGTGTTTGCAATCATTTCAAATCCTTTTCTAAAGTCACTTTCACCAATAGGAGAAATTAGAAATTCTTGTACATCAATGCCAGAGTCGGCGTGTTGTCCACCATTAATAACATTAAAAAAGGGCATCGGCATTTCTAAATCTACACCCCCAAGGTAGCGGTATAAGGGGACTCCTTGAGAAACTGCAGCAGCTCTAGCTACAGCCATTGAAACACCTAAAATAGCATTTGCTCCTAAGCGACCTTTATTTTTCGTTCCGTCTAAGTCAATCATCAGTTGGTCGACAGTTGCTTGGTTAAATGGTGAAACGCCTAAGAGGCAATCGTTTATTTCTGTGTTCACGTTATGAACGGCTTTGGATACACCAGTGCCCATTAAGCGATCTCCACCATCTCTCAATTCTACCGCTTCTTTATCTCCAGTAGATGCACCTGATGGAACAGCTGCTCTTCCCATTGAGCCATCTGTTAAATAAACATCAGCTTCAACAGTAGGATTTCCTCGTGAGTCAAAAATTTCTCTTGCTTTTATTAACTTAATTGTTGCTTCCATGTAAACTCCTCCTCATAATATAAAAACAAAAAAATGACGCCTACTTAAATAAAGGAGTCCATATAGGAGGTCCTTTTTTTAAGTAGGCGTCATTAATCATCATCAAATGATAGTTAAAGGCGAACACCATCGCCTGTTTAGCTCTAATTTAATAGTAACACTAAATGAAAGTTCCTTCAACTACTTAGCTTTGAGTGAGTCAGTCATCTAGCTGTTAAGTTGCTTTTTATACCCAATCTATTTCTTTTTGTCCACCATAGATAGTCTGGTTGCCATTAAAAACATAGGCTGTAATAACGACTATAAAGAAGAACGGAAGGTATTGGTAGCCAAACACTTCTACTCCGATAAATAAAGGCCCCATAAAGGTTTTTGTAGCAGCTGCAAATAAGGCAATATAACCTAAAGCTGCTGCAAAAGTCAAAGGTAAACCAACGATTGGTGCTAAGGCAATTCCTAGTGTCGCTCCAATAGCAAAAAGTGGAGTCACTTCGCCACCTTGAAATCCTGCAGCCAAGGTAACGATTGTTAGCATTAATTTTAATACCCAGTCGTACGAATAGATGGTTCCTGTTTCAAAACTTTTACCGATTAAATTAGTTCCTAAACCTGAGTAACGTCCAGAATGTAACAGTAAAAATAAAAGACTAATAGCAATGCCGATAAAAAAGATTCGTTTATAAGGATCTGGAAAACGAAAAGCAGCTAATTGCTTCGCTTTTTTGAGACCAAAAGCAAAAAGACCACCAACGATTCCAAAAACTAGGCCAAGTAGAATAACTTTCCATGCAGAGGAAAAAATAAAGGCTCCTGGACTTTCAATTGTAGCAGTGAACTTTTCTAACCCTAATAAATGAGACGTCGTACTAGCAGTAAAAGCAGCGATGGCAGTAGGAATAAGTGCACGACTTTCAATTTTTCCAACCATTAACACTTCTATAGCAAAAAAAATACCAGCCAGTGGAGTTTGATATAATCCGCCAAATCCAGCAGCCATACCAGCAACTAAAAGAATTTTTCCAGCTTCTTTATAAGGTAACTGTCGGCTGACAGAATGCCCAACTACAGCGCCTATTTGAACGGCAACCCCTTCACGACCGGCACTTCCACCGAATAGATGAGTCAACCAAGTACCCATGATTACTAGAGGAATCATACGTTTGGGAATGACTTCTTCTTCGTTGTTTCCAACAGCAAAGACCAACCCCATGCCTTTAGCCGTATTCTTCCCATATTTTTGATAGCTATATACAATGATTAGCCCAATAAAAGCCAAAAAAGGCAGTAAGTAGAAAGCATGCATCTCTCTATAAGTAGTAATAGCAATTAACACACGTCCGAATAGTGCTGTAATAGCTCCAACAACTAATCCAATTGCACCAGCTGAAGCTGAAAAGACTAGTAATTTCGAATAATACTCTTTAGCATTTCCCATAATCTTCTCCTTAAACATCTTATTTGTATTTAGTTTAAACGGTTGAAAGCCAGATTACAACACATTCAGTTGAGATGGTTAACTAACGCAACGGAAAGCTAGACGAATCCATACTTCATTTAAGATGGCTTTACGAGCATAAAAAGTAAAATGATTGTCTGGTACCCTACTTATGCAGGATATCAGGCAATCATTTTACTGATGTTCAACTATTATTCCATCTATAGAGTTTAGCTTATCGATTCAGGATCAAATTTTCTTAAAAAATTTGAGAGCAAGTCCAATGCTTTTGTTAAGGTGTCTTGCTTGCAGCAATAGCCTAAACGAGCATATCCTGGATAACCAAAAGCTGTTCCCGGAACTAAGAGTACACCCGTTTCTTCTAATAAATCAATGCAGAATGCCTCATCTTTTTGAGGGATATCTAGCTTAATAAAGGACGTCGATACGTAGTTGGGAGAAACTAAACGTACACGAGGCTCTTTTTTAACCCACTGATTTAAGATGGATAGATTGCCTGTAATGATCTTACGATTTCGCTCGATGATTCTATCTTTATTTTTTAACGCATGAACAGCTAATTTATCTGAAAGGACGCCGCCACAAATCATAGTATAGTCGCGGTATTTTCTGAAAATATCTGCGATTTCTTTACTGGACGCTGTCCAACCAATTCTTAAGCCAGGAAGAGAATACGTTTTTGATAGTGAGTTAGTGGCAATGCCTTTTTCATACAAATCGACAATCGAGGAAAATTCCTCTTTCTCTGTCAAAGGAGCGTAGACCTCGTCGATAAGGATATAAGCATCCACTTTTCTTGCCATTTCTACAATGGCTTTCAAAGTCGGTATGTCAAGAAGAGTTCCAGTAGGATTGTTGGCACTATTAAGGCAAATCATTTTTGTTCGATCAGTTAATTTGGATTCCAAGTCAGCTAAGTCTAATTGCCAATGGTCTTCTTCTTTTAATTCAACAAAATCTACCGTTGCTCCCAAAGATAAGGGGATATCATAAAGTTGCTGGTAAGTGGGCAACATGGAAACAACATGATCCCCTGGTTCAATCAACGCATATAAAGCTAAAAAATTCGCTCCAGTAGCACCGTTTGTTTGTAAAATAGTATCGGGTTCAACGTGTTTGTAAAGTGCAGCGACTAATGATTTGAACTCATCTGAACCTTCAATCCAGCCATAATCTAACGGTTCTTTACTGATCGTTTCAAAAAAATCAGTGACGGTTGTTCCATCTAATCCAATCAATTCTTCTACTGTTAAAGCGTCGATTGAGCTTTGTGAAATATCATACGTTGCTTTCTTTTCCCATTTGTTTAACCATTCTTCCACACCAAAATGTGCGATATCCATTTGTTTTTCTCCTTTACACTTGAATTGAACCTGTCGCAATCAATCCAATAGCTAAAACAGCTACTGAACTAATAACGCTCATCGTTATTTTTTCTTTTACACTGATAGTCTTCCCATTTTCTTTACGCGCCTTGATATAAAAATAAAAACCAGGTATATAAGCAATACTGCACATTAAAACATAAGAAAACCCGGCTAAAACAATAGCAGTTAACTGGAACAGAGTCGCAATAGATCCAATAATAAATTGTTTTGTCTCTTTTTGTTCATAGGAATATTTCATTTGATAAATTCCGACAAGCAAGTAGCAAATCAAAATAGCTGCAGTTGCAAGAGAATAGGCAAGCTGATAGGCATAATCTGTTACTAAAAAAGTCAATAAGAAAACATTTGCTAAAGCTGCCGTGAGGATTAAGGAATAAATGGGTGCTTTTTTAGCATTCAATTTCCCCCAGTGTTTTGGCAATAATCCATCGCGGGCCATTAAAAGAACCGTTTCTGCGGGTAACATTGTCCAAGAAAGCCAACTACCTAGAATAGAAATAATCAGTCCGATATTAATGAATGCAGCTCCCCAATTTCCTACAATAGACTTTAAGACATTTGCCATAGCTGGTTGAGAGAGACTAGCTAATTCAGTTTGAGAAAGAACGCCGTAGGGTAGTAATGAAGCGAAGATATAAATAAATAGTAAACCTAGTAATCCTACGATGGTTGCTTGTTGAGCATCTGAACGTTTTTCAGCACGGTTAGCTAGAACGCTAGCACCTTCTATACCTACAAATACCCACATCATAACGATTAAACACCCTTTTATTTGTGCCATAATGCTGGCAGTGTTAGGAGTCTGTTGCAAAAGATTACTGGAAACATTCCCCCAAAAATTTGCTGTAAATATTCCAGCTTTAAATGAGACGCCAGTAATAATTAAGAATAAAAATAGTGGGACTAACTTACATATAGTTACAATGATATTAATGAAACTGGCACTTTCCATTCCGTTACTGACTAACAGCGTTAATGTCCAAATAACGATACTTCCCATAATAATAGAAGGGATATTTTGACCTCCATCAAAAATTGGGAAAAAACTTCCAAGTGCGATCATTAAAATTGTAGCAAAAGCGACATTACCTAACCAAGCACCTAACCAGTACCCCCAACCGCTGATAAAGCCTCCTAACTTCCCAAATGTAGCTTCTGCATAACCAAATATACCACTGTCTAAATCAGCACGTTTAGCACCAAGATTATTCAATGATAAAACAAGTGTCAATATTCCAATGCCGACAATAATCCAAGCTAGTATTGCTGGTCCAGGAGCCGAGGCACGAGCTAAATCACTTGTAATCCCAAATACACCACCACCAATAGATGAACTAATGACTAAAGCAATCAACCCTATTTTACTAATTCCTTTTCGCTGTTTTTCCATATTCTTTTCCCCAATTCTAGGTGGATAAAGTTCAGTTTTATTTCCTCTACCACACATGTTTTAGATTGATTCTACTCCTAATAAAATGATTCTGTCGTATCCTTTAAATCCTCCCAACGCTATCCTTTGAATACAAAAAACGTTAAATTTATTTTGAACGCAAGCACTAATAGTATATACTGCAAACTTAGATAGGTAAACGTTCTATCCGACATTTATTATGCCTAAAAAGAGGTGTTTTTAAGGTGTAGAGTTCATAAGAAAATTTCTTTTATCATTTAATTTAGTTAGTTTAAATATAACAGATAAGGATTTTTTTTTCATTGAAAAAGAGATAGTAAAAGAGAATGGAAAATAATCGTTCTATTAGACCTTTTTTATTTTTATCTTTATACTTTAGATAAAGAGAAATAAGATTATATTAAATGATAAGAAGGAGGAAGTACGATGAGTACAACAAAAAAAGCTTGGCTAAACGGATTATTTTTTATTGTGACTTTAGTTGTTAATGCATTAGGAGCCTTTGGGTTTATCAATGGTTTATCACAAAATGAAATTTCTGATAAATATCAAACACTCATTACACCAGATCCATCTGCTTTTAGTATATGGAGCGTAATATATATTCTATTAGGAATATCTATTGTTGTTATGATTGTAAAAAAAGAGGATGCTTATTATCAAAAGGCGCTAAATAAAATTTCACTATTATTTGTTTTTTCATCACTATTAAATATCGCTTGGATTGTTGCATTTTCTTACTTACAATTAGTTTTATCAACAGTTTTTATCTTAGTATTTTCAGTAACATTAGCTTTAATGTGTATAAAATTACTCGAAATTAACGATGGAAGACATTTTCTCTTGCCGTTATCTTTTGGACTTTATGCAGGGTGGTTGTTTATCGCCTCGGTTGTTAATGTAGCGGCTACACTTGTAAAAGCGAATTGGGATGGTTTTGGAATAGAACCTGAAATTTTAGCAGCAGGGACACTTATTGTAGCTGTATTACTCGTTTTCATCGTGATGTTAAAGCTCAAAAATATCATATTCCCACTGCCTATTGCTTGGGCCTATTTTGGAATACACACATTTTTAACTTCTTCTGAAGGATTTAATGGAGAATTTACAACTCTTCAAACCGTATCTCTTGTTGGTCTAGGTGCATTGGTATTCATAAGTGCGTTTCAACTGTACAAAAACCATTTTGCATTGATTCCAAGAAAAGGAAATGTCTAAAAATAACGGATCTATTAAATGAAAATTGTATTACACTCCAAAAAGTTAGAGGGAAGACCTAACTTTTTGGGGTGTATTTTTTAGTTGGATAGCTTAACCTAATCTTTTAATTCCAGTAATATGTTAAAAATGAATTTATATTTCACTTATTTAATATTTAACTTGAAATAATATTTCGTTATGGTTATAATAAATTTGTAAGTGCTTCCAAAGAAAGGAGGGATAAAATATGCTAGAAACTTTAACTACCGAAAAAAGAAACACTAGTACGACAGAGCTGGATACGTTTTCGGTTGAAGAAATTATAAGAAAAATGAACCAAGAAGATGAAAAAGTAGCTGAAATAATTAAGAAAGAAATAGAGAGTATTACGAAACTGGTTGAAGCTGTTATTCTATCTTTGAAGAAAGGCGGAAGATTGTTTTATATTGGAGCTGGAACAAGTGGAAGACTGGGTGTTTTAGACGCTGCTGAATGTATTCCAACATTCAATACATCACCAGAGATGGTACAAGGAGTTATTGCCGGAGGGATGAAAGCGATGACTGTAGCTGTTGAAGGTGCAGAAGATTCGTTAGAATTATGCGAAGCAGATTTACGAGAACGTGGTTTAAATAAGAATGATTTTATTTTAGGTATTGCTGCTAGTGGTCGAACGCCTTATGTTATTGGAGGATTGAAATACGCTAATAAACTTGGGGCTACAACAGGTGCTTTGTCATGTAATAAAGCAGCCGCTATTAGTAACTATGCTGATTTTCCAATTGAAGTTGATGTTGGTCCAGAAATTTTGACGGGTTCAACGAGATTGAAATCTGGAACAGCTCAAAAATTTATATTAAATATGATTTCAACGACTGCAATGATTCGTCTTGGTAAAGTCTATCAAAATTTGATGGTAGATGTTCAGCCAACGAATGAAAAGTTAGTTGAACGATCTAAGCGAATTATCATGGATGCAACCGGTTGTACTTATGAAGAGGCCACTTTTTATTTTAATGATTCAAATAGCCAACCAAAGCTAGCGATTGTTCGATTGCTAACAGGTATAAATAAAGAAAAAGCTCAAGTATTGTTAACAGAAAATGCTGGATTTGTTAGAAGAGCTGTTGAAGCAAGTAAAAAGCAATGAAATTTCATTAAGCGTGTTCAACAATAGCTAAGTAGTGATAAAAGGAGGAAATAAGAATGAAAGTTGTAATGGTTTGTTCAGGTGGAATGTCAAGCGCAATAGTCGTAAAAGCTATTTTAAAAGAGGCTGATAAGCAAAACTTTGAATTAGAAATGATTGCAGTAGGATCAGGAGAAATTGAGGAGATTCTAAAAAGTAGCAGCTATGATTTGCTGTTAGTTGCACCTCAAGTGAAGCACCAATTTGCTACGTTTGAAGGATATGCGAACGAGTCTGGTGTACCGATTGATAAAGTTGAACCAATGGGGTATACACCATTAGGAGCACCAAAAACATTGTTACAGATAAAAAAATACAGCAAATAGTAATCATTTAATTTTCTATTTATTTAGCAATCCATCTTATAAAGATATAAAAATGATTCATTTTAGATACAACAATATGATTTAAAAAGGAGAAAGAAAAATGACGAAATTTTTAGTTTGGATTGAAACAAAATTTATGCCTCCGATGGCTAAACTAGCTGAACAAAAACATTTAAAAGCAATTCGCGACGGAGTTATTTCTACGCTATCATTAATTCTTGTTGGAAGTTTCTTTTTAATTATTGCTAATCCTCCAATCGCTTCATGGGCAGAAGCTATCGCACCATATACAGCAGATATCGTTATTCCTTTCAGAATTACTATGGGTTTAATGAGTATCTATGCTTCTTACGGAATGGGATACAGTTTAGCTAAGTCTTATAAGTTAGATGGTATTACTGGTGGTGTTTTATCACTAGCAACTTTCTTGATGTTGACAGTACCTGTAAACGTAGATGCTTTATTACCTGAAGGTCAAGGTATTGGCTGGGTTTTACCAATGGGAAACCTTGGCGGAGCTGGAATGTTTTCAGCAATTTTAGCAATGATTTTTGCAGTTGAATCATTGCGGTTTTTCAAAAATAGAAATCTAATGATAAAAATGCCAGAACAAGTACCAGATTCAGTTGCAAGAAGTTTTGAAGCGCTAATCCCGGGAGCATTTGTTATTACGATTGTTTGGATTATTCGTGTATTACTTGATTTTGATTTAAATAATTTTATTCTTTCTATTTTTACTCCAATTAATGATATATTAGGAAATAATTTAATTGGTGTTTTAGTACCGGTGATCTTTATTACTCTATTATGGGCAGCAGGCGTCCATGGCATGAGCGTAATCGGTTCAGTTGCACGTCCAATGTGGTTAGTTATGTTGGATGCGAATGGCCAAGCATTAGCAGATGGAGCAGCTCCTAATCAATTGCCTTATATTGCACCGGAACAGTTTTATCAGTGGACAGTTTGGATTGGTGGCGCTGGTTCAACACTAGCTTTATGTATCTTGTTGTTATTTGCAAAATCTGTTTACCTAAAACAAGTAGGTCGTTTCTCAATTATTCCTTCTCTTTTTAATATTAATGAGCCATTAATATTTGGAGTACCTTTAGTTATGAACCCAATTTTAGCCATTCCCTTTATTTTAGCACCAGTTGTTACAACAACAATTAGTTATTTCGCTGTTAAATTTGGGATAATCAATGGATTTGTCAGCAATGTTCCGTGGACTTTACCAGCTCCAATCGGTGCTTTTCTATCAGCCAGTAACGACTGGAAAGCAGCAGTGTTGGTACTAATTAATATTGCTATTGCCGGTGCCATTTACTATCCATTCTTTAAAGTTTACGATAAAAAATTGCGTGAAGAAGAATTGGGTCAAGTAAGCGAAGAACATACTATTCTATAAAATAAAAAACTTATAAAGTACAAGAAGGAAAGAGTTTACTATTTCCTTCTTGTTATCATTTGAAAATAAGAAAGGACTGAGAGTAAAATGGTACGAATCATTGTATTAATAATTTTTTTCATTGCGTTAATTTTAACTGGTGTATCTTTAGTCCACGGGTTACAAAAAAAACAAATCTATATCAATCGGTGGTATTTTGGTTTTGGAGCTTTTTTCATTATTCTAATTCCTAATTTTTTATTTCAGAACATTCCGCTAATCCTTACAACTATTTCTTATTTGATTTCAGCTATCTTTACTATTATGTATTTTGAAACAACTCGTTTAAAGTTAGAAAAAAATCAATTCAGAGGTATTGTTAGAAGTGAACAATACCCTAGTAAAAAAGATTGAAAAAGATGGAATATGTGATTGGAATGGATAGTGGTGGGACAAAAACAGAGGCTATTGCTTATTCTTTAAAAGGAAAAGAACTGTCACGCTGTCAGACCGGTTTTGGTAATCTACTAATGGATAAGAAAAAAGGCTTATCTAATATTGAAGAAGCGATGAAAATATTGTTTGATCAATTAGGTGAAGAAAACTGTCAATCAGTTGTCATTGGTTTAGCAGGTTTAGAAAGTGGAAATTTCAAAAAAGAATTAGATACGTATTTTAATCGTTATCAGCCAATAATTGTTTTTATAAACGATGCTTGGTTATCTTATTATGCCTTAGTTAAAGAAAAAGACGGATGTCTCGTCATTTCAGGTACGGGCTCCATTTGTATTGGAAAGTATCATGAAGAAACTGCTCGAGTAGGTGGGTGGGGTAATATCTTAGGTGATGAAGGTTCAGGTTATTGGATTGCAAAAACAGTGATTCATCGGTTACTACTAGAAGAAGATACAAACAAAAATTATTCCTATTTGTCAAAAAAACTAATAAATACTTTGCATGCTAAAACTATTTTTGATGTAGTTGATTATTTCTATACTCATAAAAAAAATGAAATTGCTGAGCTAGCAAAGATTGTTGCTGAAAGTGCAAATGCGGGTGATGACGTTTCTATCGAAATACTGAAAGAAGCAGGCTATATTTTATCTGAACAAGCAAAGTTGTTAATCTCAAAGTTAGGATTTAATAAAGAGGTAACAATTGGAATAACGGGTAGTGTTTTAAAGAAAAACTCGATAGTGTATGATACTTTTTTTGAAAATCTGATTCAGCAACCCCTTGAAATCAAAATCGTAAAAGAAATAGAGTCAAATACTATTGGTGGATACTATTATTATAAAAATAATATCTTTAGGAATGGAGAATGTTAAAATGAGAAGATTAGGAATTTCAGTTTATCCAAATCATAGTAAATTAAGTGAAATCAAAGAATACATTGCATTAGCAGCAAAGTATAATTTTAAGCGTATTTTTACATGCTTATTGTCTGTTGAAGAAGGAAAAGAAAAAATAGTTGCTGAATTCACAGAAGTTATTAAATATGCCAAAGAAAATGGTATGGAAGTTATCGCAGATGTCAGTCCGAAAGTTTTTGGTGAATTAGGAATTAGCTACAAAGATTTATCTTTTTTCAAGGAAATTGGCGCTGATGGCATTCGCTTAGACATGGGATTCACAGGTAATGAGGAATCAATTATGACATTTAACCCTCAAGATTTAAAAATAGAATTAAACATTAGCAGTGGGACAAAATATTTAGAAAATATATTGAGCTATCAAGCTAATGTAGATAATTTATTAGGTTGCCATAATTTTTATCCTCATCGTTATACTGGCTTGAGTTTCAATCATTTTATCGAAACAACAAAACAATATAAAGACAAGGGATTAATAACAGCAGCTTTCATTAGTTCACCCACGGCTAATGTAGGACCCTGGCCAGTAAATGAAGGCCTATGTACTCTTGAAATGCACCGAGAATTGCCAATTGTTGTTCAAGCCAAGCATCTTTGGGCAACCGAACTCATTGATGATGTAATCATTGCGAACTCATTCGCATCGGAAGAAGAATTGAAAACTTTAAGTGAAATTGATCCCTATCAGTTAACGTTGAACTGTGAATTAGTAGAGTCTATTCCAGAAATAGAAAAGAAAATTGTTTTGGAAGAATTTCATTTTAATCGAGGAGATATATCGGATTATGTTATTCGCTCCACTCAAAGTAGAGTAAAATATAAAGGACATGAATTTCCGCCATTCCATACGCCAAATATGAATCGTGGAGATATTATTGTAGAGACTTCTCTTTATGCTCATTATGCAGGAGAATTACAATTAGCTCTTTTAGCAATGGAGAATTCAGGCAAAACGAATGTTGTAGGACATGTTGTTGAAGAGGAATGGTTATTGTTAGATTATATTAAGCCTTGGCAAAAATTTAAATTTAATCAAGTGAAAAAAACTAACTAGATGGGGTGTGTAAGTATGGAAGAACGTATTTTTGAAATTATTATACATGGTGGAAATGCTCGTGGCATGGCCTATGAGGCATTAGAAAAAGCGCGAGCAGGAGAATATGAAGAAGTAGAGCGCTTGCTAAGCGAATGTAAAGCTGAAATGACGTTAGCACATAATACACAAACAAAATTAGTTCAAGATGAAATTCGCGGAGATGAGATTAAAATTAGTCTTTTATTAATTCATGCTCAGGATCAATTAATGACCACAATGGCAGAACAGACATTGATTTTACAAATGATTGAAATGCAAAAAGAAATAAACAGTTTGAAAAAATAAGTAAAGGATTGATTATATGGGCTACGCAGTTGGACTAATGTCAGGGACATCACTAGATGGAATAGATGCTGCTCTAGTAGAAATTTCGGGTGAAGACGAAGAGACAATTGTTCACTTACTTGCATTTGAGACTTACCCAATTCAAGAAGAAACGATTAGGCGAATTAAGAAAGTGCTATCTATTGAAGAATCAAATGTAGCGTTGATTTGTAGTTTAAATGTCGAGTTAGGCTACCTATTCGCTACAGCTGTGAAAGATATTTGTAAAAAAAAAGGTATTCAATTAGAACAATTAGAGTTTGTTGCAAGCCATGGGCAAACCATTTATCATTTGCCAATTCCAAAATCGAATCAATTTTCTTCTACTTTACAAATCGGTGAATCAGCTATTATTTGTGAAGAGACTAAGACGACTGTAGTATCAAATTTTAGAGAAAGAGATATGGCCCTCGGCGGTCAAGGTGCGCCAATTGTTCCTTATTCAGAATATATCCTATATAAAGATAAAAAAAGAACGAGATTACTACAAAATATTGGTGGAATTGGAAATGTAACGGTTATTCCTAAAAATGCCAAGCTCAATCAGTTAGTAGCTTTTGATACAGGTCCTGGAAATATGATTATTGATGAATTATGTCGTCATTTTTATCAAGTACAATATGATAAAGGTGGAGCATATGCAGCAACGGGAAAAGTAAACCAAGCATTATTCACTCAGCTAATGACTCATCCTTTTATTGCTAAAAGCTATCCAAAAACAACGGGACGAGAAGAATTTGGGGCAGATTTTACACAGCGACTTATTAAAGAATGGCCAATAAAACCAAATGACTTGATTGCTACTGCAACCCAATTTACAGCTTCATCAATCGCTGAAAATCTGAAACAATTTATCGACAAGAATACCGATTTAATTGTAGCAGGTGGGGGCAGTTACAACGAAACGTTGATTAAGATGATTAAAGTACAGTTGCCGACGGTTAATGTTCAAATACAAGAAGAAATAGGTCATTCTTCAGAAGCTAAAGAAGCAATAGCGATGACTATTTTAGGAAATCAAACGCTTCACCATAAACCAAGTAATGTTCCTAGTGCAACTGGAGCAAGCAGTAGGACTATTCTAGGTAAAATTACGTATTATAGTTAAATTAAAGGTAATCAATCATCTTTAAAAGGATGATTGTTTTTTTATTTCATGAGATAATAAAAATAAAGAGCAGTTAGGACCAAGGAGGTAAAAAAATGATTGGAGAAAATATACAAGGGCGAATTCGAAGTATAATCAATGAATTATCAAATTCTGAAAAAAAAATTGGTGAACTGATTTTAAAAATTCCGTCTGAAGCAATTAATATGACAGCATTAGAACTGGCTACTCGCGCAGGTACAAGTCCAGCTACGGTTATACGTTTTTGCAAAAGTATTGATATACCGAGTTTTACTCAATTAAAAGTAAAATTATCTTCAGAAATTGAAAGTCCAACTTTTGAAGGGTATTTTGATATCAAGGCAAATGAGCCTGTTCATGAAATAAAAGCGAAGTTACTAGGCAATGCTTATCAATCAATGAAAGAAACCATTGAGCAGCTAAATGATCAAAGAATTGATGAGGTCGTAGATGTACTTTTACATGCATCTATTATTTATGTATATGGTATAGGGGCTTCTCATCTAGTAGCTGAAAATATATCACAAAAATGGAACCGAATAGGCAAGCCTACTATATGCGCTACAGATCCACATATATTAATATCTATCTTAGTTACCGCACCTAAAGAAGCAATTTTTATAGGAATATCTAATTCTGGTGAAACAAAAGAAGTTATACGACTTGTAGAAATTGCTAAAAGTTATAAAATTAGAACAATTGGTTTAACTCAATTTGGGGCCAATTCTATAGCTGGAAAAGTAGATTATTCTATTCAAACTGTTCGATCAAAAGAGGCTGAGTTGAGAAGTGCTGCAACGAGTTCATTGCATGCACAATTTATTGCAGTAGATGCGTTGTTCTACACATATGCATCTAGACAATATGATCCGAGTATCTCAATGATTCGTAATTCAAAAGAAGAGATAAAAAAGTACATGCGGTAAACTCTGACAATGCAAGAATATGTAAGTTAAAAAGAGGAGAATAAAAGTGGCATATGAGGCAATCATCTATGATTTAGATGGAACGGTTATCAATACTTTTGATATGACTATCTTTCCACTGATAAGAATTGTGAAAGAAGAACTTGGTGTTGAAATGACTTATGATGAATTAAGGCACTACATGTCATTTTCTGGTCTTGAAGTTTTAGAACGTTTAGGTATAAAAGATATTCCTGTTGTGTATGAACGATGGGTTAGGTACGTAAATGCATACGAAGCGAAAGCACGTATTTACTATAACTTTGATGACATTATTCATAGTTTTAATGATAAAGTTGTCCAAGCGGTTGTTTCTTCTAAAAACAGAGAGCAATATGCAATTGATATGGCAGATAAAAATATACAGGACTGTTTTTCTGCAGTCGTTTTGCTCGAAGATACTAAAAAACATAAGCCAGATGCCCAACCTCTTTTGCATTGTGCAAATCTATTGGGTATTGATCCTAAAAAGTGCCTGTATATTGGAGATTCTTTGTCTGATTTTGAATCAGCTAAGCATGCAGAAATGGATTTTGCGGTTGCTTCATGGGGAAGTTTAAAGCTAGCAGAGTTTAAGAATCCGACCTATATTCTTCAACACCCTAATGACTTATTAGCGATTATTTTGTAGAATGATTTTTTGAAAGAAGAAAAAGATATCAATTTGATTGGCAAACTAATAATTGGAGTGAGGACGATGACTAATTCAATACTTGAGAATTTCACATTTTTATCTAGCGATAAGACTAAAATCATGGTGTATAAATGGATACCGATTGATCAAGAACCAAAAGGAGTAGTCCAAATTTCTCATGGGATGGCTGAAACAGCAGCTAGATATGAAAGGTTTGCTAAAGCATTAAATGAGAAAGGGTTTATTGTCTATGCCAATGATCACAGAGGACATGGTAAAACAGCTACAAGTATCGATGAATTAGGTTACTTAGGAGAAAAAGGTAGCTTTAAGTTGTTAGTCGAGGATCTAGTAAGCCTATCAGATAGGATAAAAAAAGACCATCCAAGTTTATCTCTCTACTTATTTAGTCATAGTATGGGCTCGTTTGCTGCTCAACGCTATATTATGGACTACTCAGATAAAATTAATGGACTTATCCTTTCTGGTTCTAACGGAGAACAAGGTTTGACTTTGAAGCTAGGGGAATGGGTTATTAAGTTAATGATGGCAGTTAAAGGTAGAAAGGCTAAATCTAAATTTGTAGACTCGTTAATTTTTGGCGGTTTTAACAAGAAATTCCATCCCAAGAAGACAGGGTATGAATGGCTAACAAGAGATATGGATGAATTAGCTAAGTACGTAAATGATCCGTACTGTGGAACATTATTTCCAATCAGCTTCTATGAGGAGTTGATAGAAAACTTAGAATATATTGAAGATAAAGAGAGTATCAAAAAGATTCCTACAGATGTACCTTTAATCATTTTATCAGGAGCACAAGATCCTGTTGGTGATTTCGGTAAAGGTGTAAAAAAACTGTATAAAAGATATGAAGCATGTGGGGTTAAAGATTTAGAGATGAAACTTTACGAAGGAGCGAGGCATGAGATTTTGAATGAAACCAATAGAGATGAGGTAACAAAAGATATTATTGAGTGGTTAGAAAAGAGGATAAGCTAAAAAAACTAAAACACACACAAACTAGTTTTATCTCGTTCGTGTGTGTTTTTTTATTACTAGTAAAATAGGAGAGTGGGTTAGCGAGCTCCTCCACCGCCACCTCCACCAGCACCACCACCGCCGCCAGATGAAGTCGAACCACCCATTCCAGCTGCAGCAGATGAAGCGGTTGAATGGAATCCACCACTCTCTAATCCACTAGACCAGTCATTTCTGAATCCGGTCATGCCGTGCCAATACACTGGTTGATACATGTAATTAGCATCATCGTAGTCATAATATTGACCAGGAGTGATTCCTTTGAACTCTTTTGTTATTTCTTCACTCCTAAAGTATAAGATATTCCAAAATAAAAGCTCTCTGAAAGTGAACGGAGTCTGTTTGCCCTTAAATTCTTCTAGTTTAATTTCTTCTAAATAATTGTCAAATTGAATTAAGCGATCAACTAACTTATCCCCCTCAGAACTAGCAATAGCTACTTCTTGACTGATATTCCAGACGTTAATTTCTTTAAATGAAAGAAGTCCTTCTTTTTCTAGATACTTTTTCGAATACTCAATTGAATAATTAGCCAGTTTTTCTACTTCCTTAGCGTGTTTTTTTGCCCAAACAGTCATATCCTTATCTTTGATAAAGCCATCACGATTAGCTGCATCGACTAACATCAACCATAGACCAGTCTCATAAGATTCGCCAGAGCCATTTTCTAACTCGTTAACAAAATGACCAAAAGACTGAGGGTAACGAGCACGTTCTTCTTTATAGTGGAAGATTTCTATTTCTGTATTGAACGTATCACCAAAAAAGGAGTTTTTTTGGTCTACGTGAATGGCAATCTTTTCTTGTGCAGACCAGTCTACCAGATACGCTGAGAAATAATCTTCAAAATAACCTTTATTAAAATCTTGCAGCAAATAAGCAAGTCCAACAAAATCTTTGCCTTTATATGGAATCTCTTTTAAACGAATCCCTTTATTATCTTTTATTCTTTGTGCTCTAGAACGCATTTCTCCAACTTCTTTTTTAGCTTTTTTCACTTTTCGATAATAAATTATACTTAGACTAATTCCTCCAATAATAACGATGAGTATTACTAGTGTAACAATAATAAAAACGGTATCAGAAATCGTCTCGTCATTGTAAGCAGAGCCTTCAGTCGCCATTTCTAACTGTTCTTTTAATGTTTGATTGACAGTAACTTGCGTATTAAATTGCTTTTGTGGGAATTGAAGTAAAACAGTGACTTTGTTGTTGCTATCAACCTCTTCATCTGCTCGCCAAACAACAGTCTGCCCTTTTAGTTGAAGATCGCCTTCAAAGCCAAAACCCCATAAGCGTACCGATTCCTTTGTAAAAGGGTCAAATCCAGTCAGTTTAACGGTTAAATTTTCTGCTGGAATATCAGAAAAAGTATCAAAATTCCATAATAAGGCTTGTCCATCTTCTAATTCACGAACCAAGTTTGATAAGGTATAAGAGACAACATAATCATTTTTACCGTATTCACCGATTCCCCAGATGAGCTCCAATCCAGTACCCGTTTCTACAGTCCCATAGCGGTTAGTTTTTTCTGCTAATGAGGCATCGCTATCCCATGTTTTCGATTCTTTAAAGCCAGCTACTGAGAAATCAAGTAAGGCTGAATCTTGTAAATCATCTAACACAATATAGAGTTCTGTACCTTCATCCATTATCATTGTCCGGTATTCTGTCACTTTAGCAGATCCATCTTTTTGCAATTCAACTTCAATTGTGATGTCTGATAGTTTATTTTCCGCAAAAACGGTTTCACTAAAAGCCAGACTAAATAAAAAAGCTACTCCAACAATTATGATTCTTCTTATTTTTCTATTCATACTTTATCCCTGCTTTCTTTTTATCTAGTAGAAAGTATTAGAAAAGGTTTATTCTGTTGTTCTTTCTTTTATTATAGCACTAAGCATTTTTATAAGGATACTATATAGTGAGAGCATTTTTTTAATAGTTCTATAAAAAAGAATTTTAAACTGTAGATAATCTGGCTATCATGGAAAACATTGCTAATGGCTAATTCTTAAAAAAGCTGGTATATTAGCACTACAAAACCTATACAAGTTTGTTGTCTCGTAGATTCCAGTCTACGGGGCTTTTTTATATTTAATTTTAGTCGTTATTATTTGGTAGCTTTAATTTACTACACTCTTATTCCTTTATAAAACCTTATTTTATAAGGAAAAAAGTCGTTTTATGTAGATACATCAACTTGTAGACATGTTTTTATGATACCGTTTGACATCTAGTTGTATCATGCTATATTAACTATATAATATAGCTTGTAGATTTGTAGACATAAAAGAAAAGAAGAGTATAAATGGCTAAAGTAATAGCATATGGTAATTTTAAAGGTGGAACAGGTAAAACAACAAATAGTGCAATGATGGCCTATGTATTATCTAAACTAGGATATAAAACCTTATTAGCTGATTTAGATGGAAAATATGATATACATGATAAGCGAGTAATGGCGCTTTATACTAAAGTTACTAAAGAAATGATTAGTCCATTAGAAGAAATAGAGTCACATAAAAAAGAATGATTATTTTAAAATTGTCATAAATCATACTTAATAGAAAATGAGGGTATTTTTATGGCAGATAGCTTATTGAATAAAAATAAAAGTACAGGTAAACGAGATCTTTTAGATAGAAAAGAGAGTGTTAAACCTAAAGAAGTGTTTGATCGTTCTAGTCTATTTACAGTAGATGAATCCAAAAAAATGATTCTATACCCAGTAAAGAAGTTGTTACAAAAAAACAAAAAGGGAAAACCACTATTATTCGTTGTTCAACAGACATCTCATATAGATTGAATGCTATTGTCACTTCTTTTAGTTTAGATAGTGTTAATGAACTTCTAGATATCTTGTTAGATGATTACGAAGCTTCTTTAACCGCTGATGAACAAAGAGAGATTAAGACATTGTTGGCTGTGTATCGTCGTAAATCTAGTAAATAATTTTTAAAACAAGAGGGGAGTAGACTATGAAAAAATTTTTTAAATCTATTACCAGTGATTATTTCGAAGATATTCTAGTTCGGTTAGCTCATCATTCGGCAGGTATTGAAGGAAACACCATTTCATTACCTGCTACGGTTTCGATTATTGTAAATGGAATATTACCAATTAATTCAGGTGCTACAGTAAGAGAATTTTATGAGATTGAAAATCATAAACAAGCTTTTGATCATATGATCAACCATTTAATAAATGAAGATAAGCTTTCTATTGAACTTATTAAAGAAATTCATGGTGATTTAACGGATCGCTTACGATATGATAAAGGTTTATTTAAGAAAAATGAGAACATGATTATTGGAGCAGAATTTCGAACATCTTCTCCTGCAGAAACACCTATGTTAATCTTTCAACTAATAGATAATTTGAACTATCGGGTGGAACATGCTGAAACAAAAGAAGATAGACTCAAAGCTATATTAGATACTCATATTCAGTTTGAACGAATTCATCCATTCTCAGATGGGAATGGTCGAACTGGACGAATGATAATGAACTATTCTTTATTACAAGAAGGATTCCCACCATTAATTATCGAAAAAGAAACAAAAGCTCAATATGTTGAACTATTAGCAACCCAAGACGTCGATTCTTTTTTTAATTTTGCTAAATCTACTTTAGATAAAGAAAGTAAAAGAATGATTGCTTTTCAAAATATGGATCAAGAACAAATAAAAGAAAAGGAAGAATGATGCTTTTTAAGCTATTATTCTTCCTTTTCTTTTATTTGAGTTTAATTCAAACGCTATCTAAGTTTGTTTCATTTTTTTCATACATTTTTATTTAGTATTATTATTAAAAATGAGACTCCTGTGTTGTTAAAAAAAGTAGTTGTGTTGTTAAAAAAAGTAGTCATCTGTTTAATTGTATCTACTCATGTTACAATAAGAAGTTGATAAGAGAAGATTTCATCAGCTGATAAATACGGAGGAATAAAAGAATGAATAAACAATGGACAATAGGTAAAATTAAAGAATATGTTGAAAAAAATTCAGATAGTAAGCTGTTAACGACAGAATACCATGGTTTTTCTCAAAAATTAGTGTTTAAATGTGCTTGTGGCGCTAACTTTGAAAAAACATTTACTAAGTTCAAAAATAAAAACCAACACAAATGCGAAGTTTGCCAACCGTTAAAAGAATCAATTGAATAAAGATAGTAAAAAGGGGTACTGATTTTTCTCTAAGAAAAATCGGCATCCCTTTTTTGTGTGAAAAACAGTTGATTGGCAGCTGTACATACAATCAATTAGTTTAAAAAACGACGAATCCATTTTAACTTGTTATCAGAGTAGGGTGGAAAGATAAATGGCGCCTCTACTTTTTTAGAAGATAAGATGCTTCGTTCATGTGAAAAAGTCATGAAACTATATTTCCCATGATAAGAGCCCATACCCGAATGGCCAACTCCACCAAAAGGTAGATTAGGGGAAACTAGATGGAAAATAGTGTTATTAATGGTCACACCACCTGAACTTGTTTCATGGATAATCTTATTTTGGGTGTTTTTATCGTTGGAAAAAATATACAGAGCTAAAGGTTTAGACCGCTTATTTATTTGTACGATTGTTTCATCTAAGTCATCGAAGCCAATAATGGGTAATAGTGGACCAAAAAGTTCTTCCTTCATAGCAGGAGAGGTCCAATTAGATTCAAGTAAAGTGGGTTCAACGTACTGATTAGTTAAATCGACATGCCCACCGAACACAATCTCGTCTTTAGATTCTTCTAGAATGTTCATTAAACGAGTCGTGTGTCTTTCGTTAACAATTCTTGGAAAATCAGGACTATTTTGTACAATAGGTCCATAAAACTGTTGAATAACTTTTTGACATTCCTCAATAAAAGATTGCTTGAGATCTTTGTGGATGAGGACGTAATCTGGTGCAACACAAGTCTGACCGGCATTGAGTAGTTTCCCATAAAGAATTCTTTTAGCAGCTTGTTTTATATCAGCATCTTTTAAGACAAGTGCAGGACTTTTTCCACCCAGTTCGAGTGTTACCGGAGTTAAGTGCTCAGCAGCAGCTTTCATAATTTCTTTTCCAACCGTTGTACTTCCTGTAAAAAAGATGTAATCAAATGGGTGTTTTAGCAACTCAATATTCGCCTCAATACCCCCTTCAACAACAGAAATATAATCAGTGTTAAATGTATCAGCAATCATTTCTTGAATAACTGTTGAAACAGTGGGTACCATTTCGGATGGCTTCAAAACAATGGTATTTCCTGCAGAAATAGCACCAATTAACGGTTCAATTAGTAATTGAAAAGGATAATTAAAAGGACCAATAATAAGCACAGTTCCATATGGTTCATGGTGTTTTTTACTTTTTGAAGGGAAGAGAAAAAGAGGGGTTGAGACAGTTTTATCTTTCGCCCATTTAGGTAGTTTTTTCTTTGCTTGTTTAATACTAGTTAAGACAAACCCTATTTCTGTTGCGTAACTTTCTGTAGGACTTTTTCCCAAATCTTTTTTTAAAGCTGCATTAATCTGTGACTCGTATTTTAAAATAGCCGCGTATAATTTTTCTAATTGAGTAATACGAAAAGAAACCTCTTTAGTACGATTTGTATTAAAAAAGGCATGGTGTTGATTTAGTAGTGTTGGTATGTTTAGTGGATTTTCCATGATCTATCCTCCATCATTTTTATTCGAAATTAAGTTGATTTAAAAAACTAGTTAAACCAGTTGGATTTAGCTTGTATTTTATTGTGTAACTGGTGATAAATCATTAACTGTTTTCGAGCTCGTTCAATTTTTTTGTATTTACTTGGATTCTTTTTATAAAATTGTTGATGGAAATTTTCAGCCGGCCAAAATATGGTGGTTGGTCGAATAAGCGTAACAATGGGTTGCTTATACTTACCAGAGTCGACTAGCTGTTGCTTTGATTTTTCAGCAAGCGCACGTTGGTTGTCATTTCTAACAAAAATGATGGGACGGTATTGGTTGCCACGATCTTGAAATTGACCACGTGCATCTGTTGGGTCAGTGAGTTGCCAATAAAGAGTTAACAACTCTTCGTAATGGATGATTCTCGTATCAAAGATAATCTCAACAGCTTCAACATGTCCAGTAGATTGACTGATTACTTGATCATAAGTCGGATGAGCTATTTCTCCTCCAGTATAACCCGATAAGACAGAAACAATCCCATTGTGAGTTTCAAAAGGTTCGACCATACACCAAAAACAGCCTCCTGCAAAAATAGCTGAGTCTTGATGGACTACATTATTTGTGTAATGTTTCGTTAAATCAAAGGACGGACTCGTAGCAGAATTACCAGTTAGTTTATTGTAAAAATCTGTTACATCAGGAGTCAGTGTCCCTCTTAAGGCAAGTGGACGCAATTGGGCTTCTAGTTTTGCAAGGAGAGTATCAAAATTAGCCTCTTTTTCCAAGCTGTTTTTAGCAGTCGCCAATAAAGAACGTTCCCATTCACGAGTTCCAGGATTGAGAACAAGGTTATATAAATCATTGAGTATCTCTTCACGATTTAGTCTGATTTTAATACCCTCCTTTTTGTTTTATGTTTTTTAAAAGATTCGGTGCAAGTCTTCCGTCACCACCCTTTTTTCTATTATACATCAGGAAAGAGAGAGGAAGAACTATTTGACCCGATCAACATCAACAGAATGAAAAAAAGTATTTTTTATTATTTTGCTATAATGGATACTTTTTTTAAAAAATAAGCACAATAATACATTAATTCGTTATAATGTAGCTTAGAACTCATAAAAAAATCTGACTATTCTGAAGGTGAATGAATGAAACAGTTACAAGATAAGATTGATAACTTAATAAAAAAAGATGAAGAGCTTTCAATTGAAAATAAAAAAAGACTTTTGGGCTTTCTAAACATAAAAGAAGATATGTACAAAGAAATACAGTTAGAAGCACAGCAAATAGTGAAATATTCTAACAGTAATAGCTATAAATATACTTATAGTGAAAGGTCTAACATTGTAACAATGGCTGCCATTCTTTTTTGTATGTATGAAGTTAGTGGAAGTCGATTTTGGGAAGAATTAAGTGAAAAATATCAGATGGAAGAATTATTATTGCAATATGAAATTAAAGACTACATATCTTCGTTTATTTCAACTAATTCTTTACCTTATTATAAAGGGACTACTAGAAATGAATATGTAGAAACCATTCAAATGCAAAGTGTCATCCCTTATAATTATAGTTCAAGGCTCATAAGAATAATATATTTTATGTATTCAGAAGATTTAGGTATGGATATATCAGCCGAGAATGTAGATGCACTATTAAGCTATCTAAAAATTGTTTTTAAAAGCCAATTGAATAAAGATAGAGATACTAAAGAAATAAGACCAACATTAATAACTAAACAATTACAATCAATACCCAAATCATTCATGCAAGCATATTTAACAAATAATACTCGAGTCAAACATATACTAAAAAAATATTTTTCATATTTTGACAAGATCAGCAGAAATCAACTACCTAATTATGATTCAAAAAATAGACTTGATGTTTTATTTGAAAAAGCATTAAAAAGTCAAATATATTTTGGAATAAAAAATAAAGTAAGGAAATCAAAACTGAATACTATTCAAAAACCTATAATTAAAGTGAAAATAAAAAATCAAGCTAATCCCTTATTTTATATTCAAACGCCTAACTATTTTATTAATCCAGAAAAAATAAAACAATCAAAAGTAATCGTTAAGTTCTATGATAATCAAAGATTATTAAGCGAAAAGGAAATAGAGTTAAGCGAAGGAGGAGTTAGCTATAAAATAGATTCTACTGATAACGAATGTACTTTATTTTCAAATAAAATAAGGTATGCAATTATACAAGATAAAACGGTATTAATTGATTCAAAGAAGGACTTATATAGACAATATTTATTTTTTGATGATAAAGAAATTGCTGATGAAGTTAAAGTTAATGAGATAGAAATTGGACGTTATTTTTATTTACTAATAGATACTAATAGTACTGCCTCTTTTGAAAATTGTTCAGTTACTCAAAGAGATTTAACATACGGTACTTTTTACTATTTTAAAATGAAAGAACAAATAAAAATAATAGTAAATGATCAAGTATTAGTAGATACTGCAATAAAAAAAGCTATAGTTCCTAAAATAGTAAGACCAGTAGAGAATGAATATCACCACAATAATGATATTTATTTAAATATGATTAATGCATACGAATATCCTGAAAAAAAGAAAAAAATAGCTATCTACTTAGCTGATTACTATAAAAATTCTCAAGAATATTATTTAGACCTATTTAAAGTATTTGAAACTCTTATTTCAGAAGAAAAAGAAATGAAAATAGGAAATTCAAGAAATTTAAAATTTGTTTTAGAACTACTTTATAAACAAAATAGCATCGATTTGTTAAAAATAGCTTTAGAAAAAGTAGATAATTTTATTAAAAATAATAATGAGTCAAAATATAATCAAGAAAGAGTAGAACTGATAAAGATATGTCAATTCTATGCTAAAGAAAATAAACTTGATGAAATACTTTCTTTTTCTTTAACTCAAGAAAAGAAAGTAGACGCAAATATATTATCTGAAAAGTATCTTGAATTAAATGAGATAAAAAAAGTAAAGAAATCTGTAATGAAAGATACTTTATATTTCTCAATACCGACTAGAGATATTTCTAAAGGTTTTCAAAATATGCTGGATGCGCACTTTGAAAGCATGGATTCAAAAGGGAAAAGTCTGAATTTATTAAATAGATTTATGAAAGAATATGAAAGAGTCAAAGTTGTAGATACTATGTCTTTGCCTCTAATTGATAAAGGGATTACTATAAACAATGTAGCCTTTATACCGTATAAAGATAAGCAAAAAAAAATATTAGGTAGTTTAAATGGTGATATTTATTATTGGCTCTACACAATCAATGCGAAAGAAATTACTGAGTTATCTTTAAATGAAGAAAAACAATATCAGATCCTTATAACAGGTGGAGATTCTTACGAGTATTCTTTTGATAGCAAACAGATGGAAAAAAAAGAAAATAACTATTTATTAAAATTAAAAAATCTATAATAAGTAACTAAATTATCTATATCAGAAAAGAAAAATACAAAATTTTTGAATTTAATACTAGAAATAAAATAAATAGCGTCCTAATAGAAAACTAATTTTCTATTAGGACGCTATTTATGATTAGATAATTTTTTTATTAAAACAAGTTTTTTATTTTCTCAATATTCTTGATGATTACTGAAGTCGTTCCATCAGGATTGTTAATAAACTCAATAACTTCTGGATCTCGATAGAGTTCAATTGGAATGCTAATTTCTATCCCATTATCTAAACGGAATTTTTGTTTAGTATACTTTGGTCCAACTACAGCAACTTCCGCAGGCGCTTTATCTACGTATCCTAATTCCTCTATTTCTTCAAAAAACTTTTCTTTTTTCTCTTGATTATTCCCATAAAGAGTCTCAGCAATGACTTTATTATCTATGACATTTTCTTCAGTCATACTATGAATTAAGGCGTCTTTTGTATCTGCTAGTACTTGGAATTCTTCATCATTGAAAGCTTTACTTGTTTTTTGAACAGCTTTTTTAATCATAGAAATATTTTCTTTGAGACTTGGTTGAGGTTTATCTTCTAAAAATAATTCTGTGAAATAGAATATTTTCTCTGCTAGTTCAGTGATCAAATGTTTCTTCTCAATCACGTGGTATTCTAGATTGCTTAACTGTAAAACCATTCCTTCTTGAATGGCTTGGCGTGCATTAGGCAAGATTGAACGATTGACAATCAATTGATTGGTTAATGTTTCTTCTTCATATGAAATATAATGTGTGATGCTATCAGAATAGTTTAATTTGAATAGCCCCAAACAAGGAACCTCATCTAACGTAAAGTAAACAAATAATAAATCAGCTGGTGGTATTTCTGGATTGAGTTTTGTAATCGAAAAAAACTTTTCAGTTAGGGTCTTTGTTGTTTCAATAAAGTCATCTTGAATCGCATTGAACGGTTGAACCAAAGGATTGTCTTCTGACAGTGTTCCTGTTTTCATGTTATCAGAACCCTCTACCTTTTCTATCATAGCGTGAAGATAATCAAACGTAAATTTTTCTGTCAAATCTAGCCCAGCAAAAGAAAAAATCGGTTCATTGCTGTTCAAATCGAAAATGTGTAAAATTGCTTCTTTAATATAAATCATCTTTGTTCCCTCCATTTTCAGTCACGCCTATGAGTATCTCACAAATGAGACGAGCAAAAAAGAGCTTTTAAAGAAATATAAGTACGATCTTTTAGAAAGAGTTGTTTTTTTAAAATAAAGCGAGCTGACTCCATTAGTAATGAAGTCAGCTCGCTTAGTTTTTTATTTTTTAACAATCATCTTAATAGCTTGATCAATTTTTTTGGCTTGATCGTGTAAATCGTTAGTTGGATTCTCAAAACAATTTTTCAAGTTTTCAGCAACGATGATACCCATCACACGGTCAATGCTGGCACGAGTCGCACTTAATTGTGTGATGATATCAAGGCATTCTTTATCTTCGTCAATCATTTTTTGAATACCACGAACTTGGCCTTCTGTTCGTTTTAAGCGATTAAGGATTTTCTTTTTTTGCTCATGTTTATCGGACGTATCCATAGTATCCCTTCTTTCTAAAAGTCGGTTATAGTCTATCCTTTTATACAGAAATGGCAAATAGATATTAGATGAATAAGTTTAAATTAGACTCTTCACTATCGCCAAGGTAAGCCGCGACACCACCGTATTCAACAAAATCAAATAGTTCTTCTTTGTCGATTCCCATGATGTCCATGCTCATTGTACAAGCAATAAATTTAACCCCTAAGTTGCTTGCTTTTTCAATCATAATAGGCAATGGATCAACATTTTTTTGTTTCATCACAGTCTTCATCATTTTAGCACCAGCACCGCCCATATTCATTGACGAAATAGGCAAGCTATCGGCATTATTAGGCAGCATAATATCAAATAATTTTGCCATGCCACGCTTTTTCATTTTCTGTTTTTTCAAGACACTTAGTCCCCAGAAAGTAAAGAAGATAGTAACATTTTTACCCATAGCAGCTGCGCCTGAAGCGATAATCATAGAAGCTAAAGCTTTATCCATATCGCCACTAAAAACAACCATTGTTGCGCCTTCTTTTGTTTCTTTCATCACGCCATCTTGAGGAAGAGAAGTTGTATGTTGTAAAAGATTCCCTTTTGACAATGTAGCAACAACTTTATCGCCTTCAATTTCATTTTTTAAGACCGTATTACCTGTACTTTTAGCCCAAGCTTCGATATCAGCACTGAAGCCAAAATCACTTGCTTTAACAATCATTTGTTGTCCGTTAGACATTTGGTCCATTTGTTCTTTTACTTTCAAAATAGGGCCAGGACATTGTAAGCCACAAGCATCCACTTCAATCGTCGTTAAAGGACAAGTTTGAGTAGATTCAATGGGTTGCTCTTTGATTGCTTTTTTAAAAGGTTTATTTTTCAAAGCGTACGTTGCAATTTTGTAAGTTTTGTAGCCACCATCAAGATTTTTTACATCAAATCCGTGATGCATTAAAATTCTTGCAGCGTTATAACCGCGTTGTCCAACTTGACAATAAACATAAATAGTCTTGTCTTTTGGCAATTCAGTCAATCTATTTCTCAATTGGTTTAATGGAATGAAGGCCCCTTTTGGTAATGAACCTGTTGCCAGTTCAAAATCTTCTCTAATATCTAAAAAGAAAGCACCTTGATCCAATAACGCATCCACTTCATGCCATTGAAAGGTTCTGATTTTATCATTCATCATGTTATCAGCTGTGTAGCCTAACATGTTGACTGGATCTTTTGCACTAGAATAAGGCGGGGCATAAGCCAATTCAATCTCAGCTAGTTGATCTGCTGTTGCGCCAAATTTCATAGCGGTAGCGATTACGTCAATACGCTTGTCTACCCCTTTTGTTCCTACACCTTGTGCACCTAGAATTTTTCCATCATTTCCGAAAAGTAATTTTAAATGAATCGGGCTAGCACCAGGGTAATAACCAGCGTGTGAATTGGGGTGAACATGAATGACTTGGAAGTCGATACCTTTATTTTTCAACATGCGCTCACTATTTCCAGTTGAAGCAGCAGTCAGTTCAAAAATTTTCGCAACAGATGTTCCTTGAGTTCCTGGATAGTGTGCTGGAATGCCGTTGATAATATCTGCTACTAAGCGTCCTTGACGGTTCGCTGGCCATGCAAGTGGAATATTAGTAGGCGAGCCATCGACAACATCTTTCACCTCAATAACATCACCAATAGCGAAGATAGCCGGGTAGTTTGTTTGAAGTTGCTCGTTTACTTTAATGGCATTTTTGAAGCCAAGTTCGATACCAGATTCTTTAGCAAGTGTATTTTCCGGAGTAACCCCGATAGATAAAATAGTCATATCTGTATCCAATACGGTGCCACTTGTTAAAAGTAATTTCTTGCCGTTTTCTTTAAATTCTTTTAAACCATCATTTAATAATAAATTGACCCCATGCATATTGATTTGAGTATGCAATTGTTGCGCCATTTCAACATCAATATTTGGCATGACTTGAGGCGCCATTTCAACTAGCTGAACATCTAAATCCAACTCTTTAAGGTTTTCCATCATTTCTAAGCCAATAAATCCACCACCAATGACCGTTACGGTTTGAATCGCATGTTTTGTGATGTATTCTTTGATTAGATCCATATCAGGAATATTGCGCAATGAAAAGACATTTTCAGCTGTTTCAATTCCCGGGATAGCTGGTGTGATAGCTTTAGCACCAGTTGATATAATCAGTTTATCAAAGGTTTCTGTATAGGTTTCACCTGTTTGATGATTTAAAACAGAAATAGTATTATTTATCGGATTAATGGTTGTTACTTCAGAAAAATTACGAATATCTAATGCATATTGTTGCTCCATACCTTCAACAGTTTGTAAAAGTAAGCTATCGCGTTCTTTAATTTCCCCACCAATATGATACGGAAGGCCGCAGTTAGCGAATGAAATGTATTCACCTTTTTCAAAAAGGATAATGTTGTCATCTTCGTTTAAACGACGAAGTCTAGTAGCTGCTGTTGCACCACCAGCTACACCGCCGATAATAAGTATTTTTTGAGCCATGAGGAAGTCTCCTTTAAATTTGATTGTTTTTTCACAATCTAAATATACCCTACAGGGGTATGATAGTCAAGTGTTTTTATGAACAAGGTAAGATGTTGCTAAGTATAGGTAATCTAAAAAATAAGTAGACATTTAATCCCAGTACCTTTATGGGTATACTGTTTTTTTATTCTTTAGCAAGAAAATGGGTAAAGATGAAAAAAGGAGAACGGCTCTCTTTTTATTTTTTAGTGAAGGATTAGTTAAACTATTTTATAGGATAGAAACAACAAGATACTTACGATACAAAAGTTTTTTAATAATACCTAATAATGAAAAATAAACGATTATACTCTATACAACAGTGAGGTTAGCGAAGAAAATAGAAAAACTCGTTTCAAGACTAGTTAAAACAGTTGAATAAAGCTTAGGTAAATAAAAAATATAAAAAGTAGTATTGACTCATTTTAAAACCTCCTCTTGCTTAGTGCATATTTGTTTAACTAGTATGTAACATTTTTTGCAACTAGATATACAATCGTGTTACAATTAACTTAGGAGGTGCTTGAAAATGAATGAAATATATGATTTTATGGTTGAAAAATATGGATACGATGAACCTATTTTTACAAATGATTTAAAGAATGAATTGAATAGGAATCCTAGTGCCTTCAGACAAACAATCAAAAGATTATCAGACAATGGCTTAATAACAAAGGTTGAGAGTGGTATTTACTTTATTCCAAATAAAAATTCAGTTCTTAAAAAACCTATGTTAAGTGTCGATAAAATAGTTAGAAAAAAATTTTTGACTAATCAGGAAGAAATTATAGGTTATAGAACAGGGATTAACTTTGCAAATAGATTAGGTTTAACTACTCAAACAGCGAGTATTCCAACAATTGTTACAAATAATACCTCTTCAAACAAAAGAGAAGTTTTTTTTTATAATAAGAAAATTATTGTTAGAAAACCTAAAACAAAAGTGAATTCAAGAAACTATAAATTTCTTCAAGTGTTGGATCTCCTCAAAGATTTTGAAAGACTAAGTGAGGAGCCTATTGAAGAAGCAAAGGATAAAATCATTGATTACCTTAAAGATGTAACATTAAGTGAAACTGAATATAAGAATTATTTGAATTCTTATCCTGTACAAACAAGGATAAAATTTTATGAGTCGGGGGTATACAATGAGATTGCACGAAGATAAAGAAGTTTTTAAAGAAATTATTAGCGCAACTGCTGGTACCTTAAACTTTGAAGAGTTTCAAATTGAGAAAGATTATTACGTTTCTTTGCTTTTAAAGAAATTAGTAGAAGTTTCTCCTGAAATAGTATTTAAGGGCGGAACTTCTCTTTCTAAGTGTTACGATGTTATAAATCGTTTTTCTGAAGACATAGATATTACTATCAAGATTGATAAAAAAGTTAGTAATAAAGAAAGGAAAAAATTCAAAAAAGATATTTTGAAAGCTATAAATGAAGTAGACTTCGAACTATTAAATGAAAAGGTAAATCCTCCAATTGAAACACGATCGCGACGTGACTTTAATAAGTATTTAGTAGGTTATCAAAGAGAATTTATTGGTGGAGATTATATGGTTGATCACATTATAGTAGAAACTAACGTTACGTATCTTGCTTTTCCTTTTGAAAAAATAGAAGTGAGTAATTATATTACTAAGTATCTTTTAAGTAACGATGAACAGTGGTTAATAGAAAAGTATCAAATTGAACCATTTGAAATGCAAGTTCAAAAAATAGAACGAACTTTCATAGATAAGCTCTTTGCAATTTGCAATTTGTGATTATTACGAAGATGACGTTAGTTATAGATATTCTAGACATCTTTACGATATACATATGATTTGGAAAAGTAAACATGTTCATATTAAAGTTTTAAAAAAATTGATACCAGATATTATCGAAATTAGAAAACCTGGTAAGTATACTCATTCTTGTAAATCGGGATACCCTATTATTGAAACATTAACCAATATTTCAACTAATAAATTTTACAAAAAAGATTTTGAAACTAATACGAAAGAGTTTTTTTCCAAAGAGGTTTCTTATAAAGAAGTCATAAAATCTTTGAAAGAAGTTATAGAAAGTGGACTTTTACCAGAAGTAATCAGTTGAAACTTTATACTAAAGGAGCAAGTTAGATTGACTTTGAATGAAATAGTCCGCGTTTTGTATCTTCTTCCAATAATTTAATTAAGAGATAGCTCGAGTAATAATCTAGTAAAACTTAATTCTATAAACTGAGTTTTTATGTTAGATATAAAATAAAATAGTATCTCTGTTTCGCAATAGAGGTTTCTGAAACCTAGCGAATCGAGATACTATTTTTTGTTTTAAAAAGATGTTTTATCCCTACTAAAATCTGTGTTAATTAACTTATTAATGGATAGTTTTACGTCTTTCGACTGAACGGGCTATAAACCTATCCTTGGGGCTTTTTTACACAATAAGTCAAAATAGTTTTTCTATATAGTTAAAAAATATCAAAGAATATTCAATAATAGGTAGCTAGTCCATTAGCTTGTTTTTTCTTTAGTTAGGCGGTAAGATTGACTTTTACCATATCAATATGCGGAATATTATCCTCCAAGTAGATTTCTGAGATAGGCTGAAAACCGAATGAAGCATAATAATGTTGTAGGTAAGCTTGTGCTTGGGCATTTACCGGGAATCCAGGATAATGTTGGTCCGTATAAGCCAACATAACGGTTAATAATTCTTGTCCAAATCCTTTTTTTCTTTGTTCTTTTGCAACCAACACACGCCCGATCCGAGTGCTAGTAGGTTCTACAATTAAACGAGCATAAGCTACAAGTGCATCATCTGTTTGTTTGAAGAAATGAATGCTTGTGAGATCGATGTCATCAACTTCTTGATAGGCACATTCTTGTTCAACAACAAAAACAGCTGTCCGTTCTTTATAAATACGATGAAGCTCGTTGCTTGTTAGTTCTTCAAATGTTTTGATTGTCCACATAATGTATCCTCCTCATGTAAAATAGCGTATGCTACTTAGTTTAGCTTTATTATAACAAAAGAGAGGCTAACTAAAAATAGAATTCTTTAAAGTGAAAAATTAGTTCGATTAGTTTTCCACTAAAATAGATAAAAAAAGATTGAAACCTTTTTTATTAAGGCGTACAATTAAATAGTGTTAGGTATACCTTAAAAAGAAGGAGTCTTATAATGGAGTTATCAAAATTAACTAGCAATCATTCAGTAGTCGTAACTAAAGTAGCTCATCCTGATGCTCAAATGCAGCAACGTTTAATGGATTTAGGTTTTTATCCTGGAGGAGTAGTTAAGTTAGTCTTAGTCAGTCCCAAGAAAGACCCAAAGGCTTTCGAAGTGAGGGGAACAGTTATTGCAATCCGGAATGAAGATGCTAAATACATACAAGTAGAATTAAAGGAGAAAAACGATGCCAGATGAATTTATTCTACAAAATGAAAAAAATGGGTATGTGATTTCTTTAGCCGGAAATCCTAATGTTGGGAAAAGTACAGTTTTTAATCAATTGACTGGTTTAAAACAGCATACAGGTAACTGGCCTGGGAAAACAGTTGGTATTGCAGAAGGAACGAGCCAATATAAAAATAAGTATTACTGTTTAGTTGATTTACCTGGTACGTATTCTTTATCTTCCAATTCAGAAGAAGAAGAAGTAGCACAAGACTTTATTCAATCGGATTTATCTGAAGCAACAATTTGTGTCTGTGATGCGACTTCTTTAGAACGCAATCTAAATTTAGTTTTACAGATTATGCAGCTATCAGATAAAGTAGTAGTTTGCGTGAACTTAATAGATGAAGCTCGAAAAAAAGGTATAGAAATTAATATCGAAAAATTACAATCGTTATTAGGTGTTCCTGTTATTGCTACAGCAGCGCGTCAAAATGAAGGCTTAGATAACTTAATGTCTGCTTTAGATAAAGTAGTCTCTGAAGAACTGAAAATGAATCCTTATATGAAAAAAGCGTTAGATGGTTTAAAAGAAAATCAAGAAGAGAATACAAAAACCTTATTAGATCGGGCTACAGTCATAGCTAAATATGTGATTGTTTTCACAAAAGGAGATTACAATCGCCGTGACCGCAAGCTAGATAAGATATTGACACAAAAATTAACAGGCATTCCTATTATGATTTTATTGCTAGTAGTTGTTTTTTGGTTAACCATACAAGGTGCAAACGCCCCATCTAATGCTTTAGCCAGTATGTTTGGTACGATAGGTGTTTATTTGAATCAATTTGCGGCATTTATTAATATGCCTGAGTGGCTACGAGGTGCGTTAATTGATGGGATTTATACTGTCTTGTCGACTGTTATTTCCGTGATGCTACCACCTATGGCTATTTTCTTTCCACTCTTTACTTTACTAGAAGATTTCGGCTATTTACCACGTGTTGCATTCAATTTAGACAAGTACTTTGCTAATGCAGGAGCTTGTGGCAAGCAAGCACTGACAATGTGTATGGGATTTGGTTGCAATGCGGCTGGCGTAACAGGAACTCGTATCATTAATTCACCTAGAGAAAAACTAATTGCAATTGTAACAAATAATTTTGTACCGTGTAATGGACGTTTTCCTATTTTAATTTCAATTATCACGATGTTTTTTGTAGGCAGTTCAGTAAGTCTAGGAAGTAGTTTTCTTTCAGCTATTCTTCTTGCAGGGACGGTTATTTTAGGTATCTTGACTACTTTTTGGATTTCTCAATTGCTTTCTAAAACTATTCTAAAAGGTGTCCCTTCTTCATTTACATTAGAGATGCCCCCTTATCGTCGACCCCAGATTGGTTCAGTTGTTGTACGATCTATTTTTGATCGAGCATTATTTGTTTTGTGGCGTGCGATTATCGTTGCCGCACCAGCAGGACTAGTTATTTGGATCATGGCAAATGTAGTGATTGGTGATTCAAGTATATTGACTTGGGTTACAGGAGCGATTGACCCTTTTGCTCGTTTAATGGGTTTAGATGGAACCATTTTAATGGCGTTTATCCTTGGTTTGCCAGCTAATGAAATAGTTATTCCTATTATGGTTATGGGTTATTTGAGCAAATCGACCCTTTTTGAATTTGATTCATTGGCTCAATTCAAAACGCTTCTATTAGATAATGGTTGGACTTGGTTAACAGCAGTGAATACCATTTTATTTACACTTTATCACTGGCCTTGCTCAACAGCGTTATTGACGATATACAAAGAAACGAAAAGTGCCAAATGGACCTGGATATCTTTTTTAGTACCAACGGTCATGGGAGTAGGAACAACAATGTTTGTGACTTTTTTAGCCCATCTTTTTCATTTGGTCTAAATCTTATTGATAGACTAACTAACACTAAATATGATCCAATCATGATAGGAAGTTTGCTTAATAAAAAAGAGGCATCTGCACAGAATAATTTCTGAGCAGATGCCTCTTTCTAATCACTGGCTAGACTACCTAGATTCTATTCTTAATAGAACTAATGGTAGTTAATCTTTTACACACTTTTCGAGCGTTTCTTTAATAGATTGAATGACGTCGTGCTCTTTTATTCCTAAAGCAGTCATAGTATCTGCTGGATCAATATATAAGTCTTCGGTCTGCATTTTAGACATAACCGTCATGTGTATACCATGTTCTACTCCTTTTTCAGCAGCTTTTCTATCCATTTCTGCATACATTGGTTCTACTTGACTGTACTCAATGACAGGTACTTGAGTAGTCTCTGTTTGACCTAATGCATCAACCATCATTTGGTAGAAGTCTTGGAATGTCATGTTTAGTGCTGCAATAGCGTAGGTATGACGGTGTTTGCCATTTTCCATAGCGCCAACAGCAGCTTCTGCTACTTGTTCAACGGTAACCATTGTTGTTCCACCCTTTAATGCTGGGAAAACTGGACGACCTTTGATTTGGTCGGTAAACATTTTCCATAAAGGTGTTCTTCCTGGCATCGTACCAAAAATATACGGCAAGCGTAAAGAGGTGACCGTCATGCTGCCTTCGCCTTCTGCAAAAGCCACTTGTTCTTGTAAAAGACGAGTATTTGGATAAGCTTGGTCTCTTAAATGATAGTCAGGTAGACGTTCTGCGAATTCAGCAAAGTAAGAGCCGAAGACAACGAATTTTTTAACACCAGCTTCTTTAGCTAATCGAGCCAATCTTTGTGTTGGAAGAACGTTAGCTTCATAGAAAAATTTCATTGCAGGTTTTTGTGGAGTTGTGCGTTCGTCAGCACCAGCTGCATAGATAAAACCTTCACAATCAGCTAATAGTTCACGAATATCTTCATCTGATAAATGATTGATGTTTCCTAAATTGCATTCTACTTCAGCAGGCAATAAGTCATCGGTTGGTAATGGAGGTAAGGCCATTGTTTTAACTTGGTAACCTTTAGATAGTAATTCTTTGATTGTGTAATAACCTAGAAAACCTGTTCCGCCTAAAACAAATACTTTTGACATAGTTATCGCTCCTTTTGTTTTATCTTTCACATGTAGTATAAGTTATTTCTTATCGAAATAATCATTAAAAAGAGACTAAACACTAACTATATAGTAGAATAGAAATAAAATGGAGGCGGATACAGTGGTGGAAAATTTTCCTTATGCAAGTGTAGATTATTTTTCTAAGAAATTTAAACCAACAGATTTGAGTATCCAAAAAGAAAAAATTCGCAAATCTGAAGCTAGGCACTACCGCGATGAAATTGAATTTCTCGTTATTTTAACAGGTAGTGGAGAAATTGAAATTAACCACACAACGTTTTCTGTTGTTCAAGGTGATTTCATCCAACTGATGCCCTATCATGTAACGAGACTATTGATTAGTGAAAAGAGTCCAATTGAATTGTATCGAATTCGTTTTTCTATTGGATTGTTGTTGCTAATTAGTACGGATAAAACACGGTATTTAAACGCGATTAAAAATATAGATAAGTCCATCCCAATTGCATCCTTAGATGAAAAAGCTAGACGACAGGTTGAATTTTTGTGTGAGTCTGTTTATGCAGAAAAGCAAACAACCAATGAAAATTTGGATGTTTTACATATCTCGCTAGTCTCTTACTTATCGTATTTTGCAAATAAAAATCAGCAAGTTTCCTTAAAAGAAAAAAGCTTAGAACGAGATAGTACATGGAAAACGCTTGAATACATCCAGATTCATCATCAAGAACAAGTAACCCTTCAGATGATTAGTAAGGAACTAGCAGTAGATGAACAGCAGATCAAAAACAAATTAAAAGAACTTACAGGGGTTAGTTTCTATTCTTTATTAAATCAAGTGCGTATCAGAAATGCTGTAGCTTTATTTCAATTTGATGATTTATCTATCAACCAAATTGGGAAAATTTGCGGGTACCAAACGGAAGCTTATTTTTATAAAAATTTTAAAAACACAATGGGGGTTACGCCACTTAACTACCGAAAAGGTGTAACTGGAGAATCGTCTTTAGGAAATTCGTATGACGCATGGGAAATAGCTATTTATATTCTTGAAAATTGCCGCAAAGGATTGTCCCTAGATGAAGTAGCCCTAATCATGAATGTATCCAAAAAGAAGTTGAATCATTTATTGTCGACAACGTTTAATGTAACCTTTAAAGAACTACTCACTCACTTTCGCGTTCAAATCGGAAAGACTTTTCTAGTGTCTCTTAATTTACCTGTTCAAGAAGTAGCTATACTGGTCGGATTTTCAGATGCGACAACGTTTATTCGTAATTTTAAAGCCGTTTATGGCGTTACGCCAAAACAAATAGTGAAGAGAGAGAAATGAAACCAATTTTTAGAGAGGTTGGAGATAGGAAAAAGCAACTAGAAACTTTGTTACGATACATGAAAGGTTATAAAATTGTGTATTGATTGAAGGTCTTTTTAGTGAAGATAATGTCTATCATCTTTCTACTTTCAATGAATTGAAAGTTTACACAAAGTAGATACTTTTCTAATATCATGAACAATAAGGATACAGACCTTATATTTGTTTGAGTTATCATGGTGTCAGTGACTATGCTAATATAGCAGTCTTTGCTCCACTATCAAACACAGAACGCAACTATCCTTTATACATTCCTTTAGAAGGTACGTAATCTTCAGGAAAAGTTTTATTCGATCAGTTAGTTATCATTGATTATAACGCAAGAAAATATAATTACATCGAAAATGTTCCTGAGAAATTAACAGATGAATTATTAATGAAAGTAAAAGCAATCTTTCAAAAAGATGAAAAAATAAAGCGATAAAATAGTTACAACAGTGAAAGTTATCCTTTAGCAACGAAGGCTAGTAACGTTTAAAAGGACTCTACCGCTTAAAAAGCAGTAGAGTCTTTATTGCGAGATTCTATGTTACTTTAAAAGTAACAACCAAAGTATAAAATGTACCCAAATCCTTTTATATTTTTTAAATATAGTCACGATTGTTCTTGAAATTATCTCGTAACAAATAGATTAAATAGTTTAACTAACAAATCTTAACATATAGCCATTAGGATCTTGAACAATAAATTCTTTTTGAAGTGTGCTATCTCCTTCGACCTTATATATTGTTTCTTTAAGCTCTTTATAAAATGTAATTTGATTATTCGATAAGTTTTCGTACAAAGTATTTATATCTTTCACTTCTATTTCAAAATTAATACCCTGACCTAGTGGATATCTCATATCTCCTACATTCCATCCATCTTTATGATACTCTTCCAACATAAGCTGGGTCCCATTTAATTCTATGAAAATAAAATTATCTTCAGGTCGTTCGAAGATAATTTTAAACCCTAACATTTTGATATAAAAATGTTTACTTTCTTTAATATTAAAAACAGTTAATTCAGGTACCATTTTGTTAAAGTCCATATTATACCTACTTCCTATAAAAATCTTTTTGAATTCATACTTAAATAGTTTTACTTAATTCTTATTTTAACAAGCTTATTATTCCTTTCTGGATACACTATTTAAGATAAAGTCATGCATCAGAAACATTGATTTGATAAGGTTAGTGCCCATGTTTTTTAGTATTTTGTAAGTCACAGAGAGTATAGATCTATTAGTCTATCTATAGACTCTTGATTATGAGTACTCATGTCAACAAAATAAGATGCTTGCCATTTCTGAGTGTTCAATGCTTGTTTACTAGTTGGTGTATCCCAACTAGGATAGACTCGTATAGCCATTTTTCCTGTAGTGGAGGTTGTTCGAAGTATATTTTTTTTAACGAGAATGTCTTTTGGAAAAACGAATTGTCCAAATTCTTTGTTATTTTTAAAAGTTGTAACAACTAATAGCTCAGGTGCTTCTTTAAATAAAAAAGGACGGTTTTTATTGTTATTATCCTTTTCCCAAAAAGCAACAAACTGTCCTATTTTTGTTGGCGTAATTTTTGCGACTCTAAATCGAATCATTTTAGAAGATAATTGAAATACGCCTGCACCATATTCAGCATTTTGTTTTTCTTCTTGACTGGATTCTACTGTTAATTGTTTTGGTTCGTAAATTGTCTGGTTCATATACTGTAAAGCTTCTTTAAAATGATTCATTCTATCGCTCCTTAGTACAAAGTTAAGTTATTTTTTGTAAAGTTGAATTAGAACATTATAATTTAATTCAACTTAACCCAGTATCTTTGTATAATTTGATTTTCTTGTGAAAATTCATTTTCTAAGACTCCACCATTTTTAACAATAGTTTTAGCCGAAGCCCTATTTTTTTTATTACAAGTAAGCAAAATCTTTTTAATTTCCAATTTTTCACATTTTTTCAAGGCTAAACTTAGCATTTCTGTTGCATACCCTTTTTTTCTTTCAGATTTTCTTACACTATAACCTATGTGTCCGCCTTTACTTAATAGAAAAGCATTCAAACGATGTCTAATTTGAATCATACCAATCAAACGTTCATCATCAGTAGAAACGGCTAGATAGCTAGTAGCTGGAACAAATTCTTTATTTGAAGTTTCTTCATTCGAATTTAAGATAACAATCTGGTGCCATTCTTCAAAATTTTTTGCACTGACTAATCCACTTGTACCATCCATACTGTCTTTATTTTCAATAAATTCTTGTTTGTAATTCATGATTTCAGTTTTATAATTTTTTGTCGGTATGACTAATTTTATGCTCATTGCAATTATCTCCTGTTATCTTATTGTGACAAAGTCATCTTTATTTTAGGATACACTATTTTAAATAGAGTCGTGTATCCAGATACTTATTCTATCAAGGTTCTATTTTATCTTTTCTTAAAAGCAGTACAGCACAGTTATTTTAAAATTATTAGAAAAATTATTTATTTGACTGTTTGCTGGTTAAATAAATAAATACGTATTGAAGGAGAAGCAAGATACCTAAAATGACACCTATACCTATTTTACCTTCTTTTGAACTTAATAATTCTGAGAAAACATCTATCCTAGCAATAATTCCTAAAATAGCAGAAGTAACTACAATTGGAATAAAAGGCGTCCATGGTTTTTTATCTTTTTCTTTATAAAACAGATAAAGTACTATTCCAGATATAAGAACGATGGTAACTATGCCTAAATCTCCACTAAGATTTACTTTGAAGGGTGTAGATATTAAAAAATCAATATAAAAGCCAAATGAAAACCCCAATCCAACCAATAAAAGTAAAACTAGCTTGGATAGTTTATCTTCAAACCGATATAAGCTAATACCTAAAAGCCATAGAGCAAAAATAATCATGACAGTCCAATAGAATCCGGTTATTAAAAAACTACCAATATCCAGTTCTTCATCTGGAAAAATAATTCTGGGTAAAATACTGAAAATACTGTAGCTTGCTAAAGCAATTAAAATTATTTTTACAGTATCTAAAAGATTAATAGGCAGCTGTTTAATGATATCATCAGCGACTTTTTTTGGATTTTCTCCGAAATATTCTTTTGCGGAAATACCTTGTTCTTGGGCATCCAAAATATCCCTTAAAACTTCTAATAATAATTCTTCACTTTTTTTCACATCTCTGAAAAGTGCCACTACTCTAATATAAATAAGTAAATCTCCATAATATTTTTCATTTCCTTTTGTCAAAGATTCTTGTAAGACAGCATTTGTTTTAATTAATTCATTTTTCTCCAATTCATTCACTTCCTTTTACTAAATTATCAACACTTTCTTTCAACTTATTCCATTGCAATGTAAATTCATTTTTTTCTATTAGTCCTTTTTTAGTAAGAGAATAATACTTTCTTTTTGGGCCTGTATCAGAGTCACGCAATGTTCCCTTAATTAATTCTTTTTTTTCTAATGAGAGCAAAAGAGGATAGATCGTTCCTTTAGGAATATCAGTAAAACCAAACTCTGTAAGCTTTTCGCTTAGTTTGTAACCGTATAATTCTTCTTGATCAAGCAAAAGCAAAATACTTCCTGATAGAATTCCTTTTAACATTTGAGAATTAATTTTATTATCCATGCTGTCCCTCCTCTAGTTTGTTTTGCAAGTTAGTTATATCAAATATAGACTATGTTGTAAAGCATAATAGCTATTTTTTTGCATGCTTTAATTTTATATGAAACAAAGAAGCAACCCATTCATTCAAATGAATAGGTTGCTTTTAATACATGAAATTGCATAAAGTCGTGTATCCCAAACTTTATTAAAATAAGCTTCCTTTTGTTATTCTATTTTTAAAGAGTATATTTAAACTATAAAAAAGGGGTATAGGAGAATGTAGATATGAAAATAATAAGAATCCTCATTCATTTGGTAGCAATCGTAATGTTAATATTCCTTGGATTTGTGTACGCTGCATATGTCAAACGTAACGGAAGCTTATTATGGGCTCCTGGTATTTTGTACTTTTTTGCTATTTGTTTTAATTGGTATCTTTATTCCAAATTATTTAATAAATTAAGTGAAAAAAATTGAAAAATATACATGAAATCTTATAGAGTCGTGTATCGAGAACCTTTTAATAGCAGGGTTATATTTATCTATAATATATATGAGTTTATCTAAATATCTTTAACATTAATGGTTTATCTGCTAACTCGTATTCTATCAAAAAATATAAGTTAGCAGATAAACCAACAGCGTTACATATTAAGTAATCCAATTATGTTGTCATATGATTCTGGTGTTATTTTCCATATACCATTGTAAGGCTGTTCGATATAATTGTTATCTCTTTTTTTGTATAGGTAGGCTACACTAGCTCCACCATCAAAAAAATAAAATTTTATTTTTATATAATGATTTACATTTGTTGGTGTGTCATTATGAGATTCTTTATTTGTTTTTTTAGAACCTAATTGAATACTTTTAATAATATGATTAATTTCTTTATCATTTGAAATTATAGTGGGAACTTTTTCGTTTTCTATATTTTTTGATAGGCTGATATTCTTTACATCAGATTCAATAGGTAAAGCAACCGGTTCTTTTTTACACCCGAACAAATTTAAACTCAATAGTAAAATTAAAATAGACATTTTTATAAGTTTACTCATTGTAAAACTCCTTTAAATCAAGTATTTAAAACGTGTGTATAGTTAATTACTTCATCTTACTACAATTCACTACAATACATGAAATTAGATAGAATCATGTATGCCGAACCTTACTAAATTAAGGTTCTTTTTTTATTTTTATTGGTAAATCTAAGGGGATTAATCATAAAAAAGAAAAAAATTAATTTTTAGAAAGAATAAGGATAGTGAAAATAATTAAAATAAGGACAAATGAGAATGTAAACCAAAAAATATTTTTTGTATATAATTTATCATATCGTATGTTTTCGATTATGGAAATTAAGTTCAAACAAAAAATAATGCCCCATAAAGGTATGGAAAATACTCCTATAATGCTAAGAATAGAAAAAAACATCGTAACAACTCCTTAAAATTAAAGCTGAAAAGCATATAAATACTCACTTACTCTCTTTTTTAATAATAATAACATATACATAAATAGGAATTGTTTCATACATGAAATTCTATAGATTCGTGTATAAAGAACCTTATTAAAACTAAGCTTTTTTTCTGTTTTATTAGTAAAGCAACAATAAATAAACAAAAAAAGTAAAAAAAATTAGAAAGAATAAAAATCATTAAAAAAAGGAAAATGTAAACAAAAAATAATGCCAGTAAAGGCATAGGATGGGTTGTCCAACTAAGTGTAGCCTGTCCATAGGCTTCTGGTGAATGGCAATAAAATGTTGTTTTTAGGGTTTTGACGTCACCTTTTTAACTAATATTCATCTGTTTCTTCTCTTTTTTAAAACCAATTATTTTTACTAAATTTAATACAATAATCTTTCAAATGTAAAAAATATTTTATAAACAATTAAAAAAACAGTTTATAAACAATTAAAAAAACAGTTTATAAACAATTAAAAAAACAGTTGTCGTAAAATAATTAAGTAACTGTTATAATTAAATAAGGTTTTTAAATATAACTTAATAAAAAAATAAAAAGATAAGATAATGAATAGAATAATATAATTTCTATACGTAAATTTATTGTAAGATTTCTATTATTGAGTGGCTCTATGTACATTAAGGTTGTATTCTTGTAATTTATTAATTTAAGTTACTAAATATTAATCATTAATGTATATCATTACATAGTATCATGTGAAGAATTGAATATAGAAACAATGACACTATCTGAATCAAAAAAAGATATACAAATATGTTAAATATAATTCGTTATAAAAATTACTACATATTAAAGATAAATCTTTAAGCAATTGTGACTGAAGTTCATTATTTAAATAACCAAAGAAAAATTGAGTATATCTTAGATATATTTAAAAATGATATAAATTGTAAAATCATTAAGGAATGAGTTATTTAGAACGTATTAAATTGAAAGTTAAAGTCCTAAGTATTAATTTTACACTCCAAATGAATATCTATACAGTCAGTAGACAATTGCAGTGAAAAAATGTAGATGATCCTTTGGAGTATAAAGGGTATACAGAAAATAACTAAGAATTAACTCGGGAGTTATTTTTAAAAATGATAGAGATGAAGTTTATGACTATCCTATAGTAATCATTAAATGTTTAAATTATATAAGAATAAGTGGAAATAATAGCTAAATATACAGTTAAGTTTTAAAAAATGATAGGAGTTGTATCTATGAAGAAAATGGTTTGGTTAGCGTTGGTAAGTACGTTGCTATTAGCAGGATGCGGAAATAAAGGGAAAGAAGGCGTTCGCAGTCAAGCTGAATTAAATATGGCCGCGGAAGAACAAAGAAATCTACAAATAAAAAACGACCAAAAGGAAGGGAAAGAGTTAGAACAAAAACAAAAGGAAGATGAAGAAGCGGAAAAAGAAAAGAAAGAAATAGAAAAACAAAACTTTAAGCGGTGGGGAGGCTCATATATCAGCCAAAAGGCATTAGATGTAGCGAATAGAGATGGTTGGACTGTTACAAGCACAGATGCTTCAAAATTAGCTGGTATGTATCATGGACAAACACGTGATTTACGAAATGAATCGACAGTTCAAGGATATGATGCAGATATGCTACCTGAAGAGTTTAGAAAATACAAAAACTACATTCTCTCAATAGAAGACAGCGGTCTTTATACGATCTTTGAATATTCATTAATGGATGTTAAGAAGAATGAAGGGGAGTTACGTGGTTCTGAGGTTGTTTATACAACTTCAAATGGCGAAATCAAAACGGATTACAGAGAGTTAAAAGATGAAGAACAATCTAAGCTAATCTACTTCAAAGACAACAAAGAAATGCAAATGATAGAAGGAAAAGTCATTAAAAATAATTCGATTCGTGTTCAATCTGGTTACATCGACAAGGAGTATGGTAAGAATAAACTGATGTCATATGATATGACTAACATGATTGTATCTTTAGACATTGATGGAAACTACTTCTTAAATGATGCTGTAAACTTGAAAGAAGGACAACCCGACTTGCCTGGTGGAAACTATTATTATGGGAATGCAAAGACTCATAAGATAGATATTCAAACAGAGAACTTGACTAAAGAAGGGGATAATTTAATCTTTAATGTTGACAGGACGCTATCTTCAGAACCAGAATTCACTGATTACGAATTTGAACCCTTTAGCGAAAAAGATTTGAAAGAATTTTTGGGTATTGAAAAAAATTCACTTCCGAGTTCTTCGCAAATAATGATGACGTTAAACAATGATTTCAACGAACGTAAAGCAAAAGAAAAAGAAGATCGCATGTACTTCGAAGATCCAAACGAAATGGTTCAAACATCAGGTATTCCAATTGTTGAAGCAGATAGTAATGGAAAGGATTATGTGGGTTACACAAAAGATAATGAAGAAATAACTCCTGACATAGCATTTACAACATCGTATGGTGACGTTTTTGGTTACTTTGATCATTACCGTATGAAACTGGAAGATGGGAAATACTATTAATATTATAATGTTCTTTTTAATTTTTATTTCTGTGTCAGAGTGGAGAAAGTGTATCGACGATGTTTTTAGTTATCACATGTCAATTAGGAGAGAAAAAAATGAGGCGATTAATAATAGTAGGTTTAACTAGTATGATGTTAGTAGCATGCGCAAACAATGATAAACAAAGTGATATAAGTACAAGTCAATCTTCAACAGAAAGCATACCATTAAGTTCAAATTTAGTTATTTCCAAAAGTAATGAAAAAAACAAAAGAGGTTCAATTTCTGAAACAAATGTTTCCTTGGAATCAGAAAATAAGAGTAATCATAGTGTTGATATTTCAGGAAAACGTGAAGCAGCCTTTAATGCAGTAAATAAATTCTTAACAGTCATGTTAAATGAAAAATCTATAAATTATACTGATGATGAAATTCGTCGAGAACGTCGTGAAACATTAGAACCATTTGTAACAAATGAGCTATTAAAAAGCTTGGAACCGACTGATGAAGAATTGAAAGAACAAGGTTTTCCATTACCTACTAAAGATTCAGAATATGATTCAACGATATCGCCTGTCTCAAATTTAATGGAAGTAGAATATAAATTGGAAAGAAGGAATATTTATATTGATGAGCAATCATTAAATACAAAGACAGTAAATATCCTTGCTGATGCTTTTTATAATTTTAAAACAGATATGGAAGGAAGTATTGATACCTTTGACGAACTTCGTACTTACACTTTTAACATTGAAAAACAAGATGATAATTGGATTATCAGCGAATACGAAGTAATTAGTGATAAATCCATAAAAAAAGAAAATTAGTATAGAGAGTAATATTAGGTAACATTTTAATATAGGGAGAGAAAAGGCGTGAAAAAAGTAAGCATAACCATTTTGGTAGTGATATTCTTATTTACTATTAGTTTAGGTAAGGTAACAAACAATAAGATTTATCAATCTACTGCAAATACTAGAGTTTTTGCAGCAGATAAGATTGATGAAAAAACTAAAAAAGCTAAATTAATTCATATTACAGTAGATAATTTTCTTCAATCTTTTATTAATCAAGATAATAGTTTATCAAATGAAGAAGGTTATCAAAAATATCGAGAAAGTGTAGCAATCTATGTTAGTAAAGATATATTAAGCGGAATCCTTCCAACACAAGAGGAATTAGAAGGTATGGATACTGATTATATAGTAGACTCTGCTGATAAATATATATATGATTACGAGTCCTCTAAAGAATTAACTGAAAGAAAGATTTACATCGACTATGAAACTCTTGATAGAAAGACTGTTAATGCGACTGCTTATGTAACAAGTCTACAGAATTATTCTGGTATGGAAACAGAGTTACGTTTTCGTTATTACTTCGAACTTGAAGAAAAAAAAGGGAAATGGATAGTTACTTACTTAACTTATGAACAATTAAGTTAAATAACCATAATATGATAGTTAATGATAATTTTGTCAATATGATTTAATAAATAATATGATATAGAGAAAGGGATATTACAGATGGAGCAGAACAAACAAAAAATTAAAAATTTTTGGGAACTTTCAGGTTCTCTAAGTAAAAAAAATTATTTTATGCCAATGGCAGTTTTATCTTTGTTAATTTGGAGCTTTATGTTTCTTTTTTCATTCATTTCTTTCTTCACAGATGTTCCAAGTGGTGGGTTTTTAGGTGTCATTAATTATTATATTAATGGAACTATTATGCATTTCATTATACTTATCTGGATTTACATAAATTTTCGTTTCTACCCATGGGTAGCTATTATGTTAAGTCAATTACCTTTTTTTAACCGTTTTTTTAAAATAAATCAATCTTTTTTAGATTCACTTTTAGCTGGATATCATCAATCGAAAAGCAATGTTGACAGACTAATGCCAAGTATTAAAATACAAGAACACAGGATAAATTATAGAACTGGCAGTATAAATAATTCAAGAAGTTATTCGAATTCACCTGCTAGAGTAATGGAGCTTGTTGGGCAACTTCTTTTAAATTATATTCTTATTCCGTATCTTAAATTTATGTTCGTGTGGCTACTATTTGCTTTCAGTTTTATATTAGGATTATTTGCAATTCCATTTGTTATGAAAAAAATTGATTAGAATTTAATTATGGTTCATATCTATTAAATTCTCAACATTTAAAACAACTTCTCCAATATGTGTTTTCTCATTTAAATCAATCATCTCAGTCAAATCCTTTTATTTCCTTTATGCTTACTTTTAATAAGTATAAAGGAATGAGAGTCAGTGTACAAGAAGAATAGCTAATAAAATCAATAAATCTCAACTAATTACCTGAAGTTAGCAAAGAGACTATGATTGTTTAAAAGAAAAAACATGGATAAAAACTTACGAAATGCAATTATATGTGAAATGATGGTTTTTAATAATGGATCATTTTTTTAGTTCATATTGGTAGATGTTTTGAGGAATATTTATCATAACAAGTATTTTAATCACATTAAACTTAATAAAAGTAATTAGTTTTAAGAAAAATCGACTATTTAACTTTAGATTAGTCGATTTGATGCTTTCTTTAGGAATAGAATTTTTACTAATTTCTGCTTATTTATTTCTGGAGTATTATACGATCAATTAACTTAGCTTCAGACAGCCTACTACTTGTATTAACTTTTCATTCAGGAATTATATTTAAATAACATTGATAAATCGAGATCCTGAATACATGATTCTCTATAAAATCGTGTGTCAGGAATTCTTTACCCAAAGGATTATTTTTTTATGTCTGCCCTCAATAGACAATTACGCTTTAACCAGCGTTGTAATCGTCTATTCTTTTTTGTTAAAATAGATGGTTAAAAAGCTTTTTTTATTGTCTATCTGTTTAGTTCAGTAAAGTCAATCTTCTAGAGTTGACTTATAATTAGTTAGTTCTTTTAATTTTTTAAAGGAAAACATGACTCTTTGAGTACCTTGTTCTCTTACCCTAGAACAAATAGTAAAGAACCGATCTATTTTTTTAGAAGTAACATTTCTAAAACCTAACGTATTCATTTGATTACTTACGTTTATAATGTCATACATAAATGAATCTTCTTTTTTATTCAGACAAAAAATACTCTTTACTAGTTTACAACACGGTATAGGGCGCGACAAAATTTATTTTAATTGATTGTGTAAGAAATATGCAAAAAACAGAATAGATTTCTTTTTTTAATGCAGTAAAATTTATTCAAAAAAGAACCAACATACTTTAATTTGTATGTTGGTTCTTTTTGTTGATTAGACGAGTGTTTAACGTAAATTCTCATATAAAGCAGTCATCCACAAATCAAAGTTCTCTTGTTCTTCGTACTGCATAACATCATACATTTCAGAACTAACAACTTGAAATTGTGCTTTAAAAGCTTCTAAATCAAACTCTTCCATAGCTAAGTCTCTTTTAACACGACTAAATATTTTAGCAAAATCTTTGCTGCTGTAGCCAATATCTCTTCTTTTCAATACAAGTGGAAGACCTTTTCTTGTAATACCCATTGCTGTTGCAGCGTTGAAAGCAGCTTCTTTAACAGCGAAAACGCGATCACTTGATGCAAGTTTGGTTAAGATGTACCGTGATTTTTGACAATCGTATTTTGCTAACTCATGAACAGCAGCTAGTCTAAGTTCCCAATCATCTTTTGTCATAGCTTGTATTTTTAACTCTTCAATAGTTGTTGGTTCTGCTTGAATAATTTTCATAAATGCGTTGCCTCTTTCTGTTTCTTTCTTACTACCCATATTATAGGGTTCGATTTACTATTACAAGGTTATTTCGATTAAATACAGGATTTCTATAATGTTTCATACACACATAACCCGCAGGCACCTAGAGCGCCGTTTATTGGCTGATAAGGCTTAAAAATTCGCTTTGTAGGACTTTGAAGATCCAATAAAGAAGTATTGTCCTCAATGGATTGATTTAAATAGGCCGCTAGTTCAGGATCGCTGAATAGTTCGCTATGAATATAGACAACATCTGAATCCATCATCATCAACATATTATTAATGGCGATAGAAAAATAATGAATAGCTTGATTGATTATAGTACTCACACCTTCATCACCTAGTCGATAAGCTTTGATAAGTGTATCGATAGAGAGTTGTTCTTTTTCAGGAACCAATTGCTTAAGAAACGTGTGTGGTGTATTTTCATAAAGTAGTTTTGCTTTATTGATCATCCAGGATTCACTGGTGTATGTTTGAAGACAGCCACGCTTGCCACACTCACACACTTCACCATTGGGGTTAATGACTGTATGACCAATTTCACCAATTAAAGAATTACGATCGGCATATACTTCTCCATTATATAGATAAGTAGAGAACATTCCACGACGAACATGTAGAAAAATAAAATTTTGATCTTGTTTATCTTCTCCAAATAATCGTTCTGCGATAGCCATACATTTCACATTATTTTTTAAATAAATAGGAAGTTCAATGGATTCTCGAATGTGTTTAAAAGAAAAGTCTTTCCAGAATGGATTATTTGTTTTAATGCTCTCATTAATGGAATCATAATGTCCAGGAACAGCAATGCCGATAGCTGCTGGTTTGTAGTCTTCACATTGAGTGATAAATTGAGTCAATTCATCTAAAAATAAAGTATCAGTAACTGTTTTTTTTGTTTCCCAGCTAGTGTAAGTGAGGATGTGCTCCTTGATAAGGGTTCCAAGATTATCACTCAAACAAAAAGATAAAAACTTATCAGATAGTTCGACACCAATGTAATAACTATAGCCAGGTGAAATAGTTAATAGAATTTTTTTACGACCGGGTTTGTTAGTTGATTCATCTTCACCTAATTCATGAATGTACTTTTCTGAGATAAGATTAGTTGTTATCTCACTTATTGTAGCAGGTGTGATTGCTAGTTTTTTTGATAAATCAATTCTCGAAATAGGTCCAGTAGCATAAATCTTATCTAAAATCTTTGTTTTTTGTATGCCTTGTTTTTTTGGTAAATACATAGAAATAGCCTCTTTCTTCGTTGTTTCATAAATAAGTTAGTCATTCGTTGTTTAACTATATAATAGCAGCTTTTACTTTTTCATAGTAGCTAAGGATAATAAGTACAGTATACCTTATTAATTATTTTTTGTAACGATTAAACAACTTAATTCATAATAACCTAATTAGTTGTTTACAAAATAATAAGAATAAGATATACTTTATTTAATAACTAAATAGTAACAATTAATCAAATGATAGGGTTTACAACAAACTAGTTAGTTATAAAAGATAATTAATAGGAGGGTTATTTATGTCCGAGTCAAATAGTTTTATTGAAAAGAAGTTGATGCCGATTGCATCAAAACTAAGTGCGAACAAATACTTAACAGCTATACGTGATGGGATTACGTTAGCAATGCCATTAATCATAATAGGATCAATTTTTATGGTTATCGCGAGTTTTCCAGTTAAGGGTTGGGAGATTTGGTTAGGAGAAGTTGGCGTTTCTGGTTATTTATGGAAAGGCGTCGATAGTAGTTTTGGTTTAATTGGTCTGGTTGCAAGTTTTGGGATTGCTCAAAGTTTAGCTAGCCAGTACAAAGTAGATGGTGTTGCTGCTGGTATTATTTCAATGGCATCATTTGTTATGGTCACACCATTTGTTGCAGGTGAAACAGGAGCAGGTTTAACTGTTCGTTACCTTGGTGCTAGTGGTTTGTTTGTTGCTATTGTATTAGGATTGTTTACTGCATTTATTTATCAATGGTTTATTAACCATAATATTCAAATTAAAATGCCAGAAAGTGTTCCACCAGCTGTGGCAAGAAGCTTTAGTGCGATTATCCCTGGTGCAGTCATTATTACATTTTGGTTAATTGCTTACGCTATTCTAGATATGGTGTCTTGGCCTAACTTGCATGAACTTGCGCAAGTTGTTTTAGGTGGACCTCTTGGGTTATTAGGAAATAATATTTTTGGTACAGTGATTGTTGCTGGTTTAAATAGTTTGTTATGGTTTATTGGTATCCACGGTGGAAACGTTGTTAACTCTATCATGCAACCAATCTGGATTGCTAATTTAGCTGAAAATACTGCAGCTTATCAAGCAGGAACAGAATTAAAAAATATCATTACCGTTGCATTTATGGACAACTTTGTTTATATGGGTGGTGGTGGTGCAACAATTGGATTGGTATTGGTACTTGGTTACATCGCTCGTAAAAAACACACAAGTAAACAAACAAAGATATTGGCTCCAATAACTGTTGTACCAGGTTTATTCAATATTAATGAACCTACTATGTTTGGTGTTCCCGTTGTTTTAAACTTTGCTTTATTGATTCCATTTATTCTTGCACCAGCTGTTAATGCGATTGTCGCTTATACGGCAATGGCAACTGGGTTAGTTCCTTTAACAAGAGTCGTTGCATCTTGGACAATGCCACCTATCCTCAGTGGATTTTTAACAACAGGTAGTGTAAATGGATCAATCTTACAAATCGTATTAATTGTACTAGATATTCTTATTTATCTGCCATTCTTCCTAGCTGTTGAAAAACGTTTTAAAGCACAAGAAGAAAACGAGTCATTGTATTAAAAATGGAAAGGAAGTCATTAATAATGGTTAAACGCTTAATTAGTGCGAATGCTACAGAAATCTTAGCGATGAGTGCAAAAGAATTAAAACAAAGTATCAAAGCAAGTGAAGGACGTGTCATTCTATCAGAAAACGTAGCACCACGTGAGTCATTCATTGGTGACATTACCAATTCAGAAATAGCACGTGCGTTTGGAGCGGATTTGATTCTTTTAAATGGAATTGACGTATTAAATCCAGTTATTTTTGCTATTGGAGAGTACGAGGGATCATTTGTTGATCGATTGCACGAATTAGTTGGTCGTCCAATTGGCGCTAATCTAGAACCCGTTGATAGTTCTGCAGATATGCTTGAACAGCGAGAAGAAATTGCTGTAGGTAGACAAGCAACTGTTCAGACGCTAAAAGAAATCGAAAAATTAGGTTTAGATTTTGTCTGTTTCACTGGTAATCCAGGAACAGGCGTAACAAATGCGGCAATTCTAGAAACAGTTAAAAACGCTAAAAAATATTATTCAGGACTGATTATTGCAGGGAAAATGCATGGTGCAGGAGTTGATGAAGCAGTAGCTGATCTTGCGGTTATTAAAGAGTTAATTGCTGCTGGAGCAGATATTATTCTGACTCCATCAATTGGAACCGTACCTGGTTTTGATAAAGAAGAATTAAAGCAAGCTGTTAAACTAGCTCATAAAGAAGGAGCTCTAGTTATGACGGCCATCGGAACAAGTCAAGAAGGTTCTGACGCAGATACGATTAAGTATATGGCGATACAAAATAAGATGTGTGGTGTAGATATTCAACACATCGGTGATGCAGGATACGGTGGTCTTGCTCCTGTTGAAAACATTTTTGCAATGAGCAAAGCAATTCGTGGACAACGTCATACAGTCTCAATGATTTCTCGTTCAATTAACCGTTAATATTTTGATGAAAAGTTTCATTAAAGATAAGCTTCTAACTATCGGGTTAGAAGCTTATCTTTTTTTATATTTCAGCCTAATTTTCATTAAACAGAGTTAGGTTAAGACTTATTTCTAGCACTTTGTAGTTGATAAAGAGAGCTAATGTCGTAATTTTAAGTAAACGCTTCGATGGTACTTTTTTATAAGAAAGGTTAGAATAAAGACAAGAGACTAGATTAAAAAGAAAAATGAGGAGTTGATTTAATGGACGCAGTCGTTTTAGCTAGTTACATTAAAGAAATAAGAACAATCAAAAAAATTGAGTGGACAAAAGATGAAGATGAAGAGGAGTCATTAGAGGTGAGTCAATTCTCCTATCCTGAATACCCTGCTGTAATAGAGGGATTATTTAACTATTTAGATCAACAGTCATTTTACGATGTCAATTATTTAGATAATATGGAAAAAATCCAAGAGAAAGATCTCTCTTTATTTACGAAAGAGGAAGTGAAAAGTTATTTGACCTCATTAAAAAGAGAAGAACGTTACGGTGATGGAGTCATTGCTGAAGCGATTGAATCAGGCTTATTTTTGGAAGCGTTAGTAAGATTAGAAGAGATACTTCAAAAAGAAAAAATAGAAAAAGAGGAGACTAAGTATGACAAAAAATGAGGAAAAAGAAGTAACATCTAAAAGACGTGATGAGCTAATCGCGGTACTTAAACAGCGCTTTGATGAGAATAATAGTCGTCATAGCGAGCTTAAATGGGAACAGATAGAAAAAAGATTGGCTGAGGGTGGTAAAAAACTTTGGTCTCTTAGTCAGATGGAAGAAACTGGTGGTGAACCAGACGTTATTGGTTACGATGAAAAAGAAGATGCTTATCTCTTTTGTGATTGTTCACAAGAAAGTCCAAAAGGCCGTCGATCAGTTTGCTACGACTTAGAAGGATTGGAATCGAGAAAAAATAATCAGCCAGAAAAAAATGCTGTTGGTATGGCTGCAGAAATGGGAATAGAACTGTTATCAGTCGAACAATACAAAACATTACAGGATAAAAGTGATTTTGATACAAAAACATCTAGTTGGGTAAAAACACCTATTGCTATTAGAAAATTAGGTGGCGCTCTTTTTTGTGATTACCGCTTTGGACAGGTTTTTCTATACCATAATGGAGCTGGCTCCTATTACGCTGGTCGAGGATTTCGAGGGATAGTGAGAGTATAAGTTCATTTTTTGAAAGGGAGGAGATAAAATGTGATGAAGATAAAACAAGGCTATGAGAGGATAAAGAAAAGTATCTGGCTTTACCCGGTCGCTTATAGTGTATTCGCTTTACTATTAGCAGCTATCGTCGTTTTATTAGATAATGGGTATTTATTTGATATGAGACCTTATTTACCTGAATTGTTATTAACGAGTGCAAGTTTAGCTAAGTCTGTTTTAGGTGTTGTTTCAAGTGCATTCATTACAATCACGACCTTTACTTTTTCAACGACAATGGTTGTTTTGAGTATCTACATGAGTGAGTTTTCTCCACGAGTAGTTGAAAATTTTCTAGCAGATGAGCGCACGATGAAATCTTTTGGGATTTTCGTAAGTGGATTTATCTATAGTATTACTTGTATGCTGTTTATCCGTGAAGAATATTTAACAAAACCCATTCTTGCTGGGACAATCGGAGTTATTTATATTATCTTTGGTTTATTTAATTTTATCTTATTTATTAATAGTGTGGGCAAATACATTCAAGCTAGTAATTTAATTGATCGTTTATACGCTCAAGCGCAAGAGGTTATTTCTATTTATAAAGAAGAAATGAGCGAATATGAAATTGTTTCAAAAGCAGGTGTAGAAAGCCAAAATCTGGGTTTTCCGATTAGGGTTAAGGCAAATGGGTACGTTCAAATAGTCGATTATGATCGATTATTTGAAGTAGCAAAAAAACACCAAGTAACGATTCGTTTTAATCGAATGACAGGACAATTTGTGACAAATGAAATCGTTATTGGTGATTTGCTAGTTATTCCAGAAGATATAGATGGTCAAAGAGTAGCAGAAGAAATACGCGAGCATTATTTGATTGGGATGCGTCGTTCAGAAGAACAAGATTTTAATTTTTCTATTCAAAAGATAGTAGAAGTTGCCTTAAGAGCACTATCCCCGGGAACTAACGATCCTAATACAGCTATTTTTTGTATTAATAGTTTAGGTCTATTACTAGGACAATTGTGTTCGTTAAAAGAAGGATACGTTGTGATGAAAGAAGAAGATTCAAAAGGAAAAATTTATCGTGAAACCTATGACTTAGATAGGATGCTACGTGATACTTTTCTTCAAATCGTTCACTATGGACAGGGGGATGTTTATGTGATGTTAGCTGTTTTTCAAGCTTATCGTCACATGACAAATGAAGCGAAATTTACTAATAGAGAAGTCATTAAAGAACAAGCGCATTATCTTTTTGATCGTTTATTAAAAACAGTCCATGATTCTTTAGAGAGAAAATTAATTATAGAAGCTTATGAAGAAATTCTTGAATCAGAAGGCAAGTTTTAAATACAAAGACTGTGTGAGGATTGTGTTTAGCAAAAAAGAAGAAACAAGTCTGACTAATCTACTGATTAGAGTGCTTGTTTCTTCTTTTTTAAATCGTTCTGCTATCGTATGCCCAATGAAGAAGCGTTTGTCTTTGTTTTTTTCTACAACTTTGATCTTTATCTTCACAATTTTTTTTGATCGCACCGGCATGCCTCTTAATGGCTTTCCATCGTTTGATTTGGATTTGATCTTCTTCAGGTAGTCTACGACCATAATAATAACGACAATACCATTGGAACCAACCGCGCGGATCTTCTGAATGAATCCAACCTTTTTCTTGCCAAGCTTTTAGGGGCATGGAGGCATCAACTTGATAATAGTTTAAAGAAATATCGGCTTTTTTTGGAGATAACTTAGCATGTTCAAACCAATCTTCTGGAAATTCATCCTTGCAATCTGTCATGTATTTTCCACCAAAAACACCTAGTTCTAAAAGTTCTTTTGGAGAAAGTTCCGGTTTAAATTCGGCATCAAAATTTTCACCAGGTTCTTCAGATAGTTCGTATTCACTTTGTTGCATCTTATCATTAACCGTAACGATTTTTTTCATGGTAGTCTCCTTTCATTGAATGAATTTAAAAGAGCCATGCTCAAATGATGCACTAGCGTCTCTTCCTATGATGTAAGTCTACCTTATTTACACAAGATGGTACAAGAAAAGAATCAGCGTTTAGTAAAATAGGAAACAAAAAGAGAAAATAAAGACAATATTTTTTAATCAAAGAAGAAGCATTAAGAAACTGGCCTAGTCGTTTAAGTGTCTTATTTTTGCCATTATTCTTGATTAAAAAATTGTTTAATCAAGCTGATAATAAAGAAATTCAATAAAAATAGTAGTATGATAGAAGAAGACAAGATAAATTTAGTAAGTCAGGAAGTGTTGAAAAAATGAAGCCAACGATAACATATGAAGAAATAGTAGCCGCTAAAAAAAATAAAACAATTGGCTTTGTGGATGTTCGTAGTCCTAAAGAACATAGCTTTTCCACGATTCCAGGAGCAGTAAACATTCCTGTTTTAGATGATGAAACACGTGCAACGGTAGGAACTTTGTACGTCAATGGACAAGTAGAAGAAGCCAAGCAATACGGTGTAGATTGGGCAGCGAGTCAGCTTCCTAGTATGTATACTCATTACCAAAAGTTATTAGGTCAATACGATGAATTAGTTATTTTTTGTAGCCGAGGTGGCATGCGGTCTAATTCTATTTTTTCATTACTAAAAGCAATGGGATTACCAGTAAGTAGATTAAGTGGTGGATATAAAGCTTACCGCCACTATATTAATGAGCATCTAGATACTGAACTAACAAAGGCAGCATTTGTGACTCTTTACGGCCTTTCAGGTAGTGGGAAAACAGAGATTTTGAAAGAACTCTCGAGAAAAGGAGCCAATATTTTAGATTTAGAAGGTTGTGCTAATCACAGAGGGTCTATGTTAGGCAGTATTGGATTATCTGAACCTCATTCTCAAAAAGCATTCGAGAGTTTACTTTTTGAAGCTAGTCAAGGATGGAAAGAGGGAGAGGTAGTTTTTACTGAAGGAGAAAGCAAACGGATTGGAAATGTTGTGATTCCTTCAAGTCTATTTTCTGCAATTAAGGAAGGGAAAAAATTCTATATTGATGCGCCTCTAGAATTACGAGTTGCCCAGATTCATCGCGACTATGTAAAAGAAGACAATCAAAAAGAGTTGTCTGATTCCTTAGGAGCTTTAAAAGCCTTTATTAATGAGGAGCGAGTTCACTTATTTCAAGAGCAAGTCATGAGTGGCGATGTAGATTTAGTCATAGAAAGCTTATTGGTGTCTTATTATGATCCACGTTACAATCACCATAAATCGCAACGAGATTTAACACTGGTTAGTCTAGACGCTGTAGAAACGGCAGACAGAATACTAGAATGGCAAAAAGAAAGTGAGCAAAAATAAATGATGGAAAATCAATGGTTAGATGGATTATTTATCTGCGGTGGCTGTAATGCAAAAATCGGTCCTGGAGATTTAAGTAGTATCTTAGAAACATTACCCAAACAAGAGGATAAGCATTTATTAGTCGGATTTGACTCTGCAGATGATGCAGCAGTCTATCAACTGACCGAAGAACTAGCGATGATTCAAACGATGGATTTTTTCCCTGCAATGGTTAGTGATCCTCGATTATTTGGTCAGATTGCAGCAGCAAACGCAATGAGTGATATTTTTGCAATGGGTGGAGAAGTGCTAACAGCGATGAATATGGTTTGTTGGCCAGAAGAAAAATCTTTAACCATCCTAGCTGAAATACTAGCTGGTGGACAAGAGAAAGTAAAAGAAGCAGGTGGTATTCTAGTTGGTGGTCATTCTATTCATGATTCTCTGCCAAAATATGGTTTATCTGTATCAGGAAAGGTCCATCCTGATAACATTTACAGAAACGATACATGTGAACTAGGCGATAGCTTAATTCTTACTAAACCATTAGGAACAGGGATTGTGACAACCGCTTATAGTGCCGGTGAAATGGGTGAAGAAGAATTTCAAGCAGCAGCTGCTTCGATGACGTTATTGAATGTGTATGCGTCGACGATTTTGAAAAAATATACGGTACACAGTTGTACGGATGTAACAGGTTTTGGCTTGTTGGGGCATTTGAATGAAATGTTAACAGATCAATTTAGTTGTGTACTAGAAAGCTCAGCGACACCTATTTTAAAAGGAGCTTATAAAGGGGCTCAGGAATTTTTGATAACAGCTGGTGGACAAAGAAATCGGAATGCACTAAGTTCCGATGTAAAATTTGAGTTTGATGATTACGCTTTAGAGGAACTATTTTTTGATCCCCAAACTTCAGGTGGCTTATTGGTTAGCGTACCAACAGCTCAAGCCAATGATTTGCTGCTTGAATTACAGGCAGAAGGCTTAACTAGTGGGATAATCGGTGTTGTTACAGAGCGCTCTGATTATAAAATGACTATCTATTAAACTAGATTAAAAAGATGAAAGAAGGGTAAAAAACGATGCACGAAATAAATGCTTTAGAACAGGCTTGTCCGATGCCAGTAATCTTAACGAAAAGAGCTATGAAAGAATTTTTGAATGAAGACTTAATTGTTTTAGTAGACAATAAAATTGCTACACAAAATCTAAAAAAAATGGCGGATCAATTAGGATTTAAAACAACAATAGAACAAACTAGCGCTTCTTCTTATAGTGTCCAATTATCAAAAGAACGAGGAGAAAAGAGTTCAATCAACAAAGTCAGTAAACAACAACCGATTGTATTGAAAAAAGAAATGGAATCAAAACAACAACCGTATATTGTGAGTATCCATTCTGAATTCATTGGCACTGGCTCAAAAGACTTAGGCAAAACGTTAATGAAAAGTTTTTTCTTTTCTTTATCTGAACAAGAACAATTGCCCGATAAGATTCTTTTTTATAATGGTGGGGCCAAATTAACTGCCCAAGGTTCACCAGTTTTACAAGATTTACAAGCCATGGCAAGTGATGGAGTAGAAATTTTGACTTGCGGTATTTGTGTCGAATTTTTTGAACTTGAAGACCAGCTTATGGTTGGTGAAGCAACAAATATGTACCGTATTGTCGAGTTGCAAAGCCAATATAAAACGGTCTCCCCATGATCAATCGCAAGCACTATGGGATTCTTGTTTTTGAGAGTTCCTCAGCTGCCTCGCAAGCAGAAATCAAGATAACAGAAAAGAACTGGACTTGTCGCTTGATTCCCATTCCTGAACAACTTTCAGCAGGCTGTGGTTTGGTCTTGCAACTTTCAATGGATGATGTAAAAGAGATCAAAGCGTTTATTACAAAAGAAGCGATTAGTTGTGAAGGGATTTATGAAGTAATAGTCTCAAAAGAACGGAAAAAAACCGTTTCCTCTTGGAAACAATAAGGGTTAGGAGGCAATAATGGATTATTTTGATAACGGTGCAACAACACTAATCAAGCCGCCTCAAGTAGCAGACGCTGTATACCAGGCTATTCAAAGCCAAACAATCGGAAATCCGGCTCGTGGCAGCCATGCACCAGCACTACAAGCTTTACGTCAAGCCGAGCAAACACGCATAAAAATCGCCCAATTGTTTCATGCACAAGATGCTAGTCAAATAAGTTTTACCTCGAATGCGACGATGGCTTTCAATCTGCTTTTAAAAAGTGTATTAAATCCAACAGATGCAGTTATCACAACAAAAAATGAGCACAATTCTGTATTGCGACCACTTTATCAACTAGAAAAAGAAGGTCTACAACTTGATTTTCTTGAACTAGATGAAAAGGGACAAGTACGGCTAGATCAATTGGAACAGTTGACGAAAAAAAATACTAAAGCGATTGTTATCAATCACATGTCTAATGTTACAGGCCAAATAACGGATTTGAAAAAAGTTGGCGCCTATTGTCGAGAAAAGAATATTTTGCTCATTGTTGATGCTGCGCAAAGTGCTGGTGTGGTACCAATTGACATGGTTGAGATGCAGATTGATGGGTTGTGTTTTACTGGTCACAAAAGCCTTTACGGGCCTCAAGGAACAGGCGGAATCGTTTTAAATCAGCCTAACTTTCATTTGAAAACAGTATTTAGTGGAGGAAGTGGCAGCCATTCTTATGACAAAGAAATGCCACAACAGATGCCAGGTCTCTTCGAACCAGGAACGTTAAACGTACATGGTTTGGCAGGTTTAGAAGCAGGCTTAGATTATGTCGCAGAGCTATCGGTAGAATCGATTCAAAAACAATTACAAGAACTGACACTTTTTTTTCTTGAAGAAGTTTCTATCATTTCAGGGATAAAAATCTATGGGTGTAATCTAAAAAGCTTAAAAGAAAATCCAGAGCAACACGGCGCAGTTATTAGTTTAAATTTAGCAGGTTGGAGTTCAGGAGATCTAGCGGATGTCTTGTATGAAGAATATGACATTTGCGTTCGCTCAGGCGCCCATTGTGCCCCACTCGTTCATGAACATTATCACACAATCGAAAGTGGAATGGTTCGCTTTAGTTTTTCTAGCTTCAATACAAAAGCAGAAATAAATAGAGCTATTGAAGCTTTAACAGAGTTAGCTTTAGAAAAATAGAGAGAAGATGGTAAATAAACCATCTTCTCTCTATTTTTTTGCTGAAGAAAAAAAATAGAGAAAGATTAACTAACATTTGTCATATAATTTCCCAATATTTTATAACTATAGTTATGAAGTATGCTATAATCATACTCACTAGTGTTGCATAAACATAGCTTGATTAACCTCATTTCTTATTTTTCTGAAAAAAGGCAAAAAAAGGGAATGCTTACGCGAAAGATGACTATTTCCAGAAAATTTTGCTTATTCAACTGATTCCATTACCAACGGACACCCTTTCTTTAAGGATCTAAGTCGGTATCAAAAGATTAAACCATTCTTCTGCCGGTTGAAATAACAGATAACGAAAAAATCGTTTGATTTGGAAAACAGACTGGTTACTTTTTGTTTTTAACTTAATCAAATAGGTTAATAAACTGGCAATCATGGCTAAAATCAGCTGATTGACAACTCCTTTTTCACTTCTTGAAAAAAACTTTTTAATCGTCATATGTTGTTTAATATGCTTGAAGAACAGCTCTATTTGCCAACGTGCTTTATACATTTCTGCAATGTCAGTAGAGGAGCAGTCAAAACGATTGGTAATAAACTGGAGAGTTTTCCCCTTTTTATCTTGAACGGTTACTAAACGAAATCTGGACGTTAGATGGTTCTGAGCACCTAATGCGACCATTTGGTCGCTGATAACGGACTCACTCTTAGAAGCTACTAAGGGTTCTAAAACATGAACTTTTGTATTCTTTTTGATTCTTGTCACAAAGAAGTAGCCCTGCGAGTGCATCGTATCTAATCGTTCAAAATCAAGGTAACCGCGATCAAACACATAAGTCGCTTCAGGTTGATTAACCAATACTTCTAACTGATTTGTATCGTGCTCGACGGCGTTAGTTAGTGTAAATTCATCTGGGTAAAGATGGTCATTATCCATAAAGCAGAGCTTTAAGTGAAGCTTAACTCCTGATGTTGTTTTACGAAAATCAGCCCATTGATAAAGATTTTGGTTAAGTGAAAACGTCGAAGAATCAATTAGATAGAGACTATTTCGTTTCGTTACGGGCCTTTTATTTTTAGCCTGACTAACTAGCTGACTAAAAATAGCTAAAAGAATCTCTGAATCTATTTTTGATAGAGTTCTAGAAAGCTGGGAATAACTGATACTAGTCATGCCCATTTCTTTTTGAAGTTCTTTCGAAACAAAAGCCGCATTCATCTCTCTAAGACTTTCTTTTTCGTCATTGATTCCATGAAGAAAAAGTTGAAGAGCTTGAGAGAAACTAAGTTTCTTATGATATTTATCAAAGTCAACAATCTTTTTTTGAATAGAGCTTGGTAAAAAATCTAGCTTAATCGAAGAAAACCATTTATTAAAAGCAGAATTTGTTTTATACTTATCCATGAGTTTGGTCCTTTTTATTGGTCTTGGATGAGTCATCTGAGTTCAGTATAAAGGACTTTTTTGCATATTGGAATAATATAAACAAATTTGTGAAACATACAATGTTTCATGCAACACTAGTGAATCATACTATTAAATAAGAATTTTGGAGGAGAAAGAGTGAAAAAGAAAGTCGTATTTTTATTTTTCGTATTATTTACTATATTAAGTGCTAAACCGGTATCAGCTTTGGAATCAGTCCCAAATTCAACTTTTAATCAAGATGGTTTTGAAGTGAAAGTGGAGACGACCAAAGATAACTATAAGAAGAATGAGAGTGTCGATCTAAATTTAACTATCAAAAATAACAATAATTTTTCAATTAATAATATAACTATAAGTAGCCTTATACCAGATACATTAAAATTGAAAGAAGCAATTCCTGATATTGTAATAAAAGAATTAAAACCTAACGAAACGTATTCACTTTCTAATCCAATTACTATGAAATTTTCTTCATCAGATTTAGAGAATAATGATGAGACGATTGGAAAAAACCCAGCATTAGACAATAATGGTGAAACGATTGGGAAAAATCCAGTATTAGAAAATAACAGCGTTACTATCGGGAAAGATTCAATAGTAGTCAAACCAAAAAATGATTCAAAAGATAAAACAAATTCTACTGATATCATAACAAATTTATCTGAAAGAAATAATCAATTAATACATACAAAAAAGAAACAATCAGACTTATTAGCATATCAAGATACCGATAAGTTAATCAATTTAAATAGTACTAACGATAGAGGAAATACATCATCAAAAATAGATCTTCCTACAGAAATCCCTTCCAAATCAATTTCTAAAAGTATAGATACTGAAGAAAATATAAAAGAAAAGGCTAGCAAAAGTGAGGTTCAGTCAGAGAATGCTAATGGAGAAAATAAAAATAAATTAATTAAAGTAGTCGTTGTATTTGTTTCATTTATTGTTGTTACGGGGGGAATTGTTTACTTCGTTTATAATAAAAAAACGCGAAAAGTTATTATTGTATTATTAGCTACGTCAACTGCATTAGCTCAAACGGGCATACTCACAGTAAAAGCAGTTGAGAATGAAAAAAAATCCTTTAATAGCTATAAAGAAGTATCTATTGAAAATATAAAACATAAAATAGGGTTTAAAGTTGAATACGATAAACCTAAAGAACAGCCTGAAGGAGAGTTAGATTCAGCTATTATCATACAAGTTAACGAATCAACTAATGACGAAGTCATAGAAGTAAGAACAGTAAAAACATCGTTGTCAGGACTTGTTAATTCGAACGATAACATAGATAAAGTAATAGCGACTTATTATTCTAATGTAGATGAAAAAGTAAAGAACATTAAAGTAACTGGTCTTTCTAACTGGTCGATTAATGATATCCCTCTAGAAATAGGAACTAACTTTATCACTTTAACTGCATACACGAAGACGGGCAGTTTTAATCAAAAAGAAGTAAGGATTAATCGACTAAGTACAACTCTTGAGCTAGCAGATAATGTTGTGCCAGTTGATCCAAAAACTGAACAAGGGTTGAAAAAAATCGAGAGTATCAGTAGTAATATTTTAGAGTATTGGACTTCAGATAATGGAACTCCTGAAGATACTTCAGATGATATGCTAAATTTACTTGTGAAAAATGAAAGCCCGATTTTGAAAGATATAACGAGCAACAAAATTAAAGTAGGAGATATACTCTATATACCAGCAAATGAATATTTTTTTAGTGGGCTAAGTTTATTGTATGAGTCTCATGATGATGAAGACAATGCGTATGGGTATAATCCTGAAGATACTGAAGTAATTCACATGTACCAAGCAACGCTATCCGACTTGATAGAAGGAGGAATTAGTATTTCAGCTGATTCTATTGACTATAGCGATCCAGTAGATTATATTATTGCTCCTGAAAATGCAGTAGTTAAAATAGGAAATGACTCCATGGTTATTCCATCAGAAGATGCTAATGGTAGAAGTGTTTTATCCAAAAATAGCCATTCAGAAGATAGTTTAAGTTCAGTTTTTAATCCTCAATTTGCTCTAGATGAAAATGATAATGGCAACTTAAACATATCAATGAAAATAGAAGATTTTATCTTAGCTGATGAAGATGGCGACGAAGAAACAAAGAAAGATCAGGTATCCTATTCTGGAGAACTCTCTTATTCTAACTACAATGTTGATTTTAATGTTGAAAGAAAATCATTTATTGGTTTACCAGATCAAGTCAAATCTGGAACCAGTCATGTTTATAGTAAAAATCATACACTAAAATTGCCAGAGATTTCTTTAGACAATGATGACTACATGAAGGAAATAGCAAAAAAATATAGTTTGAATCCTAGACAAATTAAATTTGGTAATTTTTCTTCGATGGGATTAGATATGGATAATACTATCGTACTAGGAGCGATTGGGTTAAATCTTATCACAGGTGTAGTGACAACTCAAGATGGAGTATTTAATAGCATACTTGATGCAAATGCTGTAGCTTTATTTTTATTAGATGTTAATGGAGAAATGAAAGTATCTATTTCACTTCAAGAAAATGAGAATTCATATATTGAAAAAGGGGTTAACGTTCAAAAAGATGGATTCGTAGGCAGCCATGGTACAGTGAAAGAAAATAAAGGAACAAAAAATAGTCAACAAGGTGAGTATTGGGTTCAAACAAGTAATATTGAAGCAAAATCAAGTGCTGAAAAAGATCAACCTCCTTCTCTTGAAAAAATTATATCTATAGATGGTGAAGGTGAGATAGGAGTAAAAGTATCAGCTGGATTGGGGGTTACTGTATCGGGAACATTGCCAATAGCTTTAAGGGCGGGAATTGATACAAGAATTAAAGGTGATTACCAAGGGAAGCTGTCATTATCACATATGAATGTTGATTATACAGGAACTGGATCTTTAGAAATGGGTATTTATGCAGAGGAAAGATTCGATATTGCGCTAGGTGTCAAAGCAACTATTGGACCTTTCGAACAAAAATTATGGTCAAAAACTATTTTGAGTAGCGAAGAATCTGGAAATTTTGAAGGAACTATTTACACAAAAGATTTTGATCAAGATATATCAAATAATCAAACACTTTCAAGTGCAAAGTTAACTTTAGAAGCATATGATAATTTTGCTAAACCAAGGTACGAGGTAGTAACAAATGAGCAAGGTGAGTTTATATTCGAGAGTCTTCCAATAGGTAAATACAAACTAACGATTCAACATGCAAACCACGAGCAGTATGTAATAGAAGAATTTGATTTTAAAAATAATGTGGTAGAGAATTATTATCTAGATAAAGAATCAAATCCCATCAAGCTAGAAGGAAGAATAACGATAGCAGATGCAGACTTAAATAATGAAAATAACGTTCCACTTACAAATGTGGATGTATCTTTACAAAAAAAATTCCCTTCTGACAATAAAAATATAACTGTTAAAACAAATGAGAATGGACAGTACTTATTCTCAAACTTAACACCAGGTGTTTATGAAATAAAAATGAATAAAGAAGGTTTTCTTGAAACGAAAAGTATGGTAGTTGTAGGGCTTACAGAAACAACCGAAGTATCTAATCATATGATGGAAGCTATTTCTATTAATGATGCTGGAACTGGAACTATAAGTGGAAAACTTATAGATACCTTTACAGGTGGACAAGCTCTGGGAGATTTTAGACTAGCATTTCATGAAGGATATAATTATAAAAATGCAGAAACTATAAAAGAAATAACTACTGTTTCAGGGAAATATGTAGTAGATTTACCCGCAGGAATCTATACAGTCTATGCAACACCATTATCATCAAATGAAATTAATTATCAAGCAGATACGTTCTTTGTCAAAGTTTTAGGGAATAAGACTATTGAAGAACAAAATGGGAAGGTAACGCCAGTTTTAGAAAAAGATCAGATTCGAGTAGTATTAACCTGGGGTGAAACACCAAATGATTTAGATTCACATTTAACAGCTGAGTTAGATAGTCAAGAACAGTTCCAGATTAGTTATAGAGATAAGAATAAAAAAATTAATGAAAATGCCTATTATAAACTAGATGTAGATGATACAAGTCAATTTGGACCAGAAACAACAACGTTAAGTTCACCTGTAGATGGTAAATATACTTTCTCAGTTTTCAACTATACAGATAATAGCAATCAAGAATTAAAAAATTCAGGAGCAATGGTAAAAGTCTATTTCTCTGAGCAAATTACGCCATTCGTCTTTTATGTTCCTAATTTAGATGGTAATGCATGGGATGTATTTGAATATAATATTACTGAGGATACTTTTAAGGTGTTGAATAAAGTTTATGTAACTTCATCAAGAGAAGTTGGCCCGATAGTAAATTATCAAAATGCTCGTGTACTATTAAATCAATCTGAAGACATAAAAGAAAAAACAGATGAAATAAATTCTGAAAACATAAGCGAATAAAGTAGTAACTAGTAAAGAAGATAAGATGGATCATTTTTAATGTTTATATTTTCGAGAAACCTTTCATATATTTTGTGAAAGGTTTTTTCTTTTCTATTAGTTTACCGTAATTAATTTCAAAAATTATTAGCTATACAATAAGTGTACTTAGTCATTAAATGCTATTCTTATCAAAAAAGGTCGCTTTTAATTCACTTAAGCATACTATCTACGTCAAACAGATATAGTTTAAACTATTTACTAAATGAGGTGAATTTAATAGGAAACGATAATTCAAGGATAATGATTTTTGAAATAACTTTTTTATTCATAAATTATTTGAGCAGATAACTATAGCAAAGATAAAGATACGTGTTAAAATAGGTATCAAATTAGTTTTATTAAAGGAGATCCTTCATATGAGCGTAGCCTCAAATATAAATAATAGTACTCAAGTTTTAAAAGAAAGCAATGTATTAGCTGCATTAGAATCAAATCTAGCAATGATTGAGTTTGATTTAAATAAAAAGGTTATTTGGACAAATAAAAATTTTGCGAAAACACTAAACTACACTGTTGGTGAAATGGAAAATATGCAACACAAGCAGCTCTGTACAAAAGAGTTTAGTAATAGCAAAGAGTATGAAAAGTTATGGAGTAATTTAGCTAGAGGTGACAAATTTCAAGAAAAGATTTTACGAATAGGAAAAAACGGGGAACAAATTTGGCTTGAAGCTACATATATTCCAGTGTTAAACGAAGAAGAACAAGTAGAGGCTGTTCTTAAAATTGCAACCGATATTACAGAGCGTGAAAATAACACAGCAACGATCATCTCTAAACTCAAAGAAATGCCAACTGTATTAGCAGAAATGGTACTTTTGAATTCAAGTGAAAATTCAAAAGCTGTGGAGTCTTTAAAAGAACAAACGGATTCAATTAGTGAAGTATCTAAAACGATCCAACATATTTCTTCGCAAACAAATATGTTAGCACTGAATGCAGCTATTGAAGCAGCCCGTGTAGGAGAACAAGGTCGAGGCTTCAAAGTTGTAGCTGATGAAGTAAGAAAATTAGCTGGAGATGTAGATGCTGCTATGAAAAATGTGAATTCGAGTGTAGAGAATATCACGAAAGAAGTAGAAAAAGTTAGTGAAATAACGGCTGATTTGAAAAAAAACGTTGTTCAAACACAATCAGCTTTTAGTCAAACAATTGAAGAGTTTGAAGGGTTAACAAAATAAAATAGGATTGACAGCATTAAAAAAAGCCACTGTACTTTTCGTGGCTTTTTTTCTTGAATGCAGTTATTGCTCTGTCACATAGTCGTACTGACTAAACTCATCAAGTTACTAACTAGCTAGTGTTTTATTTGAGGTGAGGGTAACTTTATATTTTGTGAACAGATAGGCTGAAAGCCAAACAGTAATAGGGATAACGAGAATTGCACCAGTGCCTATACAGAGGATGGAAATAATTTCTGAACTAAATACTTTTGAATTAATAACTTCACCAAAGCTATAAGCTAAATCTTTGAACCAGAGTATTAAAGCGAGGTATCCCCCAGTAAAAGCAAAAAATAGCGTATTTGTCGTTGTCCCTAAGATATCTTTGCCGATATTCATACCAGATTTAAAAAGATTAGGACGGTCTAATAACGGATTTCTTAGATAGATTTCACTCATAGCAGAAGAAATTGAGATAGCTGTATCTGTAATTGCACCTATAGCGCCCATGATGATAGTACAGATAGCAAGTGTAGTAAAATTTACGCCTACATACAAAGTGAAAGAAGTTAGCTCCTCTATCTCTTCTATACCAAATCCTTGAATCATTGAACGGTTAACAATCATAAAAATAAGGACAATTAAGAAAAGTAACGTAACAATAGTAGCAAAAAAGGCTGTAATAGATTTGAGATTAATATGATTGATATAAAAAAGATTGATGCAACTGATAATGATAGACGCTAGTAACGTTATCAAGATTGGATTAATAGCTTGGACAGTCATAAAAAATACAGTTAAAAACAATACACCTGCGTTTAAGAAAAGAGCCGTAAATGATCGAGTTCCTTTTTCGCCACCGATAAGTTTCATAAGTAGAAATAAAATAATGGTTAGGTAAACTAAGACATTCATTTAGATAGGCTCCTTTTATGAATAAAATAAGTCGCTGTATAAATACTGATGGGAATAGTTAATACAATTCCAATGCCTCCAACAAGAGCTCTAGTTAATTCTAAAGATAAATTCATCGATAAAGTATAATTTAAAGGAGCGCCATTTTTTAAGTAAAGTAAAAGCATAGGGATACTTCCACTAACATAGGCAAAAAATAAGACATTAGTCATACTTCCCATAATATCTTTGCCTATTTCCATTCCTGATTCTTTTAAATCTTTTAGAAGAATCGAGTTATTTTTATCGTATAGTTCATAGAGCGAGGAAGTGATAGTAATAGCGATATCCATTACAGCACCTAAAGAACCAACCAAGATACTAGCTAAAAAGACTTTTTGAGGAGACCGAGTGACAAAGGCCATTTCCTCATAGCGTAATCCTTTTTCAGCTGTGATTTTCATAACGACATAAGCAATAAGCAAAGCAGAAAATGTCCCAATGATGGTTGATAAAATAGCTGCGTACGTTTTTTCATTATTGCCACTAACCAATAATAAGGAAGTGACAGTAAAAAATACAACCAATCCACTACAAATAAGTAACAAGCTTGCTCCTTCTAACTCTGTATAGCGATTCAATGCGAGTACCAATATAAGAATATTGATAAGTAAACTAATAAGTGAAAATAATCCACTTTTTTTACCGATTAGAAACACAGTTATCATAAATAACCAGGTAGCCACAACAACAAAGGTATCTCTTTTGGGATAATCAATGATACCTGTTAATTCTTTTCCTTTGTCGGTTTGAATAGTGATAAATAATTTATCACCTACTTGATAGTCATGATCATAAGCTCCAGAAGAGGAGTAGGTATTTTCTAATAAAACGAATGCACCTTTTTGTTCGCCATTTTTTATTTTTCCAACTAATTTTTGCTGAAAAATTGTTGCTTTATTGTTTTCTAAGCCAACAGACTCCTCTTTATCTTTCAGAGTTGCTTGGGTTATTTCAACAATAGGCTGTTTGTATACATAAAAATTATTCTGAACAACTACTAGTGAAATAAATACGAAAAATAAAACGAGACTGGATAAAACAAGTGTCTTTTTATTCAAAAGGGTCCCTCCATTATGTAAATAACTGGTAATAATTGCTTTGATTCATTTGTTATTGTACCATATTCTTTTTTACTGACTAACTATTTATGGAGAAGTGGTTTCTAGAAACGATGCAACTTTACTAGAATAGACTGTCTAAATTATAGTGAAAACAAAACAGAGTCGTTTACATACGTAGTTATTAGGACTACAATAAAGAGAAGACCCAGTTGTGTACGTTTAGCCGACGGTCTGAATAAATAGTGATGAGCTACACTGATAATACAACAAACGTTGAAAGTGAGGTAAACTATGAGGGAAAATAGGATTTGGTATTTGACACTATCCGTCTCTTTAATTTTATTGATTATATATGTAGGTTATCTTTTTATAAATAGAAATGAAAGAGTACGAGATAACACTATGAGTGTAGACGTACCATTAATCGTTAGCAATCAAAAGCAAAAAGGCAATAAATTGCCTATTCCGCCACTCTTAGAAGATAAAAATCCTGAAAATGGAAAAGTTGAATTTGATTTAACTGTACAATATGGAGAAACAGAATTTTTTGAAGGTCATAAGACCGAAACTTTAGGCTATAACGGCGATTACTTGGGACCAATTATAAAAGTGAATAAGGGCGATGAAGTAAAGATAAATGTAGAGAATTCATTGAATGAAATGACTACTGTGCACTGGCATGGCCTGGAAGTACCAGCAGAGATGGATGGTGGTCCGCATCAAACGATAGCTCCAAATTCAACTTGGAATCCTTATTTCACAATAAACCAACCTGCAGCTACACTGTGGTACCACCCACATTTGTTAGGAAAAACGGGTGAACAGGTTTACAAAGGTCTAGCAGGACTTTTCTATATTGAAGATGAAAAATCTAAGAATTTAAATCTTCCAAAAGATCACGGTGTAAATGATATCCCAATAGTCGTGCAAGATAAGCAATTTACAAAAGATGGAGATATTCCTTATGAATTAGATATGAGAGATACGATGAATGGTTTTATGGGCGATACAGTTTTAATTAATGGAGCGATAAATCCTGAGTTAGATATTAAAAATGAACTTGTTAGATTAAGAATTTTGAATGGATCCAATGCTAGGACGTATGATTTTAGTTTTAGTGATAATACTCCCTTTTATCAGATTGCTTCAGACGGAGGATTTCTAGAGGAAAGCATCGAAATGGATGATGTAACTCTTGCACCAGCTGAGAGAGCAGAAATCCTTGTTGATTTTTCTGATTATAAAGTTGGAGATAAGGTAACATTTAAAGATGCTAATAATAACCTTATGACAATAAATATAGTAGAAGAGAGCAATCAAGAATTAAGCATTCCTAAAAAATTAGTTGACATACCAAAGTACGATAGAAAAGATAGTCTCCGTTCAAGAGATTTTGTCATGAGCGGTATGGGTCCAATGGTAGCCATAAATGGTAAGCAAATGGATATGGATAGAATTGACGAAGAGTTGAAGATAAATGAATTAGAAGAATGGGTCATTACTAATGAATCAACTGGAGGAATGGGTATGATGTCTTCCTCTTCTCATCCTTTCCACGTGCATGGTGTACAATTCCAGATAATAGAAAGAAATGGAGAAACTCCTGCTTTGAATGAACAGGGGTGGAAAGACACAGTAATGGTCAAAAACAATGAAGAAGTAACAGTGCTAGTTGTTTTTAAAGAGAAAGGTCTATTCATGTATCACTGTCATATTTTGGAACATGAAGATTCCGGAATGATGGGGCAGTTTACAGTTGAATAAGTTAAACGGCAATAAAAGTATATGCGAATCGAGAGGCTGGGACAAAAGGTTTCTCAAAAAAATGCACTCCCAAAACTATGAACTATTTTGTTCAGTAGTGGGAGTGTGTTTTTCTATATTTTTATAAAAACAAATGAGAGTTGGGCTACTTTTTTTCGCAAAAATAGTTTCGTCCCAGTCTCTTCTTTTAGATGGACATTACTTTGCATCTTTAGCCGTTATATCGTTTACTTTTAGTAAACGAGCATTAATAGCAACAATCACTGTACTTAATGACATAACGGCTGCCCCGATTGCAGGTGTAACAACAATTCCTTGATTGATTAGTACGCCAGCTGCAAGTGGGATGGCAATAATGTTATACCCTGCAGCCCAGATAAGATTCTGGATATTTTTTTTATAGGTTGCTTTAGACAAGTTGATAATATTAATGACATCTCGTGGATCACTATCAACTAATACGATATCAGCAGTTTCTATGGCTACATCTGTTCCAGCTCCAATAGCAATACCAATATCAGCTTCAGCTAAAGCAGGTGCATCATTGATACCGTCACCAACCATGGCAACTCTCATTGTCCCATTTTCTTTCAGCTGTTTAATTTTTTCTGATTTTTCGTTAGGCAGTACTTCTGCAAATACATGAGTCAAGCCGAGTTCTTTGCCAACGCTATTTGCTACCTTTTCATTATCACCCGTGATCATGATAGACTCAATGCCACGTTCATTTAACAACTGAATCGTTTGCAACGCAGATGAGCGAATTCGGTCACTTAAGGCAATCATTCCTTGTAGTACATTTTCTTTTATGATAAATACAACTGTTTTTCCCTCTTGAGAAAATTGATCAAATGTTTTTTTATCAAAAGACAGATTCCTTTCTTTCATAGCACCTGGGCTAATAATAGATACTTTTATACCTTCAACTTTCGCATTCAAGCCACGACCCGATAAATTTTCATATTCAGTGACAGATAGCTTAGAAAGATTTTCTTCTTCTCCTTTACGTACAATCCCTTTAGCAATAGGGTGATCGGATTGGCTTTCTACGGAATAAGCTAGTTGAAGTAAGTCTTTTTCTAGCACACCTTCTGTTGGTAAAATAGCATCAACTCCAAATTGACCTTCAGTTAGTGTCCCCGTTTTATCAAAAACAACTTTATCGATAGAACGTGCAATCTCGAATTGAGTCCGATTCCGAATTAAAAGTCCTTCTCTAGCCGCAATAGAGGTTGACACTGAACTAACCAGCGGCATTGCCAATCCTAAAGCATGTGGACAAGCAATAATAAGAACGGTTACCATCCGCTCAAGAGCAAACTCAAAGTCAGCGGCCGTTACCCAATAAGCGAGGGTTAATAATCCGGAGCCCACAGCGATATAGAATAACCATTTTGCGGCTAAATCTGCGAATCCCTGAGCTCGAGATTTAGTTGCTTGAGCATTCCTAACCAGCTCAACAACTTGTGCTAAGTAAGTGTCAGAACCTACTTTTTTAACTCTTATCGTTAAAACACCATTACCGTTGATAGCTCCACCAATAACGCCGTCCCCCCTTTTTTTATCTACAGGAACAGATTCACCGGTTAACATAGATTCATCTAAAGTAGATTCTCCTTTTAAAATTTCACCATCTAAAGGGATTTTTTCGCCTGATTTCACCAAAATGTGATCTTCAGGTTTTAATTCTTCAACGGATACGTCAGTCGTATTCCCAGCGTCATCTAGTTTATGAGCTTCATTAGGCATGAGTTCAATCAATTCTTCTAAGGCTTTAGATGCGCCCATTTGAGATCTCATTTCTATCCAATGACCTAACAGCATAACGACAATAAGTGTAGCTAATTCAAAATAGAAGTCACTTCCGGTAATAAAGAAAGTTGTCAAAGAGCTGTAAACATAAGAAGCAACAATGGCTAAAGAAATAAGAGTCATCATTCCAGGAGTATGGTCTTTCAGGATTTCTTTTTTAGCTCCACTTAAGAATGATTTTCCACCATAGAAAAAAACAAAAGATGCCAAGACAAAAAGAAGAATGCTTGAACCAGGGAAATCCAATTTATAATTAAATAAATTTTGGAACATAGGTGACAAGATTGAGATAGGGATTGAAACAATTAAGCTCACCCAAAATCGTTTCTTAAAATCTTCTATCATATGAGCGTGATGATTTGAGTGACTTTCGTTATTGTGTTGATGTTTTGACTGATGATTTTCCATAAAATTTCCTCCTTTAAAATTAGCTATTAGTTGTTTTATAATAATCAATACTTGATGCTTTTATTTTTCTATAGCTGTTTTAGCAAAAGAGTAACAATAGAGGTTTCTATCATGGATATTCCAAAAAGTTAAACAACAGATATGACTACCTTTGTAATCACTCTATAGAATAAGCATACCTGTATACTCAACTAAAGTCAAAAATTAATAGTTAGACATTTACCAATTGTATAGGCAATGAAAGCTGAACGCACCTTTATTTAAGCCTTTTTCGTTTACAATAAAAAGTGTGGGGGTTATCATTAAGTTGTCTATAAAGCGAAAGGAGCATGATATGCATAATCGATTTGATTATATGGGTCCTAATATGTTCTTAATGTTTTTGATACCGTTGGTTATCTTATTAATGGTTGGATTATCCATTTACATGATTAATAAGAATAATAACGAGAACAGAGGAGATAAAGAATCTGCGTTAGATATTTTAGATAAAAGGTACGCAAATGGTGAAATAAACGAAGAAGAGTACCTTAAGAAGAAAAAAACAATAAAACATTAAGGATAGATAATTGTATAGAGAGTCATCTATTTGTATCTAAATAAACTTTAGGAGGCAAAAAAATGAATATCGTATATGAAAAAAGAACGGATAAAAGTTTAAATGAAGCTATCGAAGCCTTAGAAGAAAAGTTGAAAGAAAACAGTTTTGGAGTTTTATGGCAGCTTAATTTTAAAGATAAGCTTGCCGAAAAAGGGTTGGAATTAAAAGATGATTTTGTTGTCCTAGAAGTATGCAACCCCAAACAAGCGAAAGAAGTATTAGAAATAAACAGTCATATCGGTTATGTGTTGCCATGCAAAATGGTTGTAAGAACAGAAGATGGCCAAACGTATGTAGGAATGACGAGTCCTGAAAAACTTATTCGTTTATTTGATGATTCGGAATTGACAGAGATTGCTAAGGACGTTGAACATGCTTTGAAAAAAGCTGTTTTAGCTTCAATTTAATGACAGTAGATTGAATGTTATAATAAAAAAAGCAAGTTAAAAGAAAGAAATAAAAAAATGTAAACAAAGATTGTTTTATTTTTATAAAAGCTCTTCGGTACAGATATGTACCAAAGAGCTTTTTTAATATTTTTACTAATGACCATTTAACTTTACATAAAAAAAAGAAACCGATAGTATTAAGTTGATCCGTTCTTTATTATTAGCTGTAAGTACTCGTTCATTGGTATCAAACAACTACTTAATTTCTATTCTTTTAGTATTCTTAAAAAAGTTCTTTTAACCTTCGTAATTGATATGGAAAATAGCATTTAATACTTAATAAAATTTAGTAAGAACGGTATTCTGAAACTTTCTTGTTTTTTCATTATACTGCTACTTTTATTGAATTGGATTAGTTTATTATGGAAAAATCAGATAGTTATTTTCTTATGACGTTTTGAATCTGTAACAATTATTTTTATACGATTGCTATAAAAATAAAAAAGGTGGAAAAACTTTTAAGTCTATTAGTCGAAGTGAATTGTAAAGAAGAAGACTTGACATTCAGTTGATTTTACTAGATAACAAAGTAAAAGAATAAAAACCAACTACATTAAAAAAGGAGAAGGATTAAAATGGATTTCTTATTTAAAGACTGGACAATGGTCTACAGAACAGTGATTGTAGGAACAATAGCTTACTTATTATTGATTTTTGTTCTTCGAATTTTTGGAAAACGAATATTAGCAAAAATGAGTGCTTTTGACTTTGTTGTAACAGTTGCCTTTGGTTCTATTTTAGCAACTATTCTAACAAATAGTAAACTAACATTAGTCGATGGAATGGCTGCACTAACATTATTGGTATTCTTACAATTTATTTTATCAAAATTAATTTTACACGTTAATATTATAGATAAATTAGTTAAGTCAGAGCCTGCTTTGTTGTATTTCAATGGGGAATATGATGAACAAGTCATGAAAAAAGAACGAGTTTTAAAAGAAGAACTTTATCAAGCAGCACGCTCATCTGGATTTGTTTCAATGGATGATATTCTAGGCATTGTCCTAGAAGCAAATGGTGAGTTTTCCGTTCTTTCTAAGAGTGAATGCACTACTGAAAATAGTACTCTAATAAATATAAAAAAAGATTATTTCACGAAATGATAGATTCTTGAACGTAAGATAAAAATTTGAAAAGAGTCTAAAAATAGCGAAAGACAAATAAAGACAAGGAGTGATTAGTATGGAAGATGAGACGAGTAAAAATGAGCTTGCAAAGAAACGAACAGAACTAGCAGTACAGAGAACGATATTAGCAAACGCAAGAACGTTTAGTGCTTGGATAAGAACAGGATTATCTTCAGTATTAGGTGGCTTAGCAGTCGTTAAATTTATGGGTGATAACGAAATCTATCGTGGCTATATCTTGTTGATTGGTATTTTATTTGTGCTAATAGGCATAGCTATTTATATTTTTGCTTTTTTAAGTTTTAGAAATAGTTTCAATCAATTGAAAAAAGAAGATGAAAATACAACAAATTCGTTGGCTATCTTAGTAATGATAACCACTGGCATGGTACTAACAGCTGTACTCATTATGGGACTGCTAGTATTTTATTAGTTTAACTTAACTCAACTTCATCAGCTGGGTTAACTTCTTGATCTAATCGTTCATGACCTACTTTATGGTAATGGAGGGCTTCCAAGAATGGAACAAGAATAGCGGCAACTAGACCAGCTGCAAATCCATTGTTATAAAGATTGATACCGCCGTGGAGAAAACCGATATTTACGACTAAAGTAAGATGAAGAGCACCTGCAATAAAACCAGCAATTGTGCCATAATGACCTGCAATAGGAGAAAGTGCTGTAACAAAAAGAATGGAAATTAAAACATTCGTATCTTGGGTTTCATAAAGAGTAAAGTAAGACATGATAGTAGCACCTAACATAGGTGCTATGACTGTCTTGATATTTTTACCAAATGCACCAAAGCCAACGATACAAAAGATTCCACCTAAAACAGGCCCGTTTAATTCTCCGCCTAAAAGTAGCATATAGAGAGTAGAAAAAATACCCAATAATCCCATGTTTAAAAAAGTTGCACCCACGCCACCTATTTCAATGTAATCAGTTGAAAGTTGACCAGAACGACTCAAAATTTCTTTGAATCCTTTTATATCGCCTTTACTAACAATAAGACCGACTAGAATCATGCAGGTGAAAAGAATGAGTAAAAAAAGAGAAAAAGGAGAATTATACCCACTAGCAAGAATGGACACACTTTCTACTTCTCGTCCAAAATTCCTCATAATAGAAGTGAAGACAGTTCCTATTAATCCGCAAACAAAACCGATATTATATAAACTGAAACCCTTGGTAAAGGTGATAACGTGACGTGCAAGTGGGGGTAATAAAAAGCCAACAATAAAGCCAGAAATACTGCCTAAAAAAATACCAAGAGGAAGCGGCAGTCCTTCTCCAAAACTAAGTTCACTTACCAGTGGACTCAATGCCGTTCCAAAAAGTGCTGCAAGCAATGATTTCTCTAAAGGAATCCGAGTAGCTTTTGCAAAGCCAAAAGCTCCTAAGATAATGGGTAAAGAGTTGTAAAAGTTTTTACCAAAGAAAGAAAATCCTGTGATAATAAGTATACCAGCAATGACTGGTCCGTTAATTTTAGCTTTACACAGTCGAACAATAAGTAGAGATTCTAGCGTCATAATGGAAACATTTAAAAAAGCTGCTCCTGCATTAGCTAATTCGATATAATCGGTTAATAAATTTGCTGGCGAGCTCATGATTACCCAAAAGCCAGTCCATATTTCTTGTGGAGAATTAAATAAAAAAGCTAACGCACCAAAGGATAAGGCAAAAAGAATAAATAAAAGATACATATTTTTTTGGGATAATTCGGGAAATGTTTTTCTTTCTTCAGAGACTACTATCATTATCTTCCTCCTGTCAAAAATTAGATTTTTAAAAAGAAACCGCTCTTTTTTTTGAGTGTAACAGAAACAACCAGAACGCTACAACAAGAAACAACTTTTTTTGATAAATTAGTTATAAATGATAGGTTTCATCCTTTTACCATTCAATAGAAGGTGACCTGAGTAGTTCATAATTAAAATTAGCCTCTTATTTAAAAACACAATCTGTTGTGATTGACTGTACTTATCTATTGATAAGGTTACGCTAGCTATCATCCTATATCAGAGGGCTTTGTCTAAATTAATGTTCAGTAAAAAATGATGTTTAGTTCGGCTTTAAGAAGACTATTAATGGTATTCTTATTCTAAAAAGAAAGGAATGATTTTAATGACTGAATTAAGGGAGTTATTTTTAAAAAAATTATCTAAAAACGAGAAAATTGCTTATGATTTAAACCACTATCTAGCTGAAAATCCTGAATTATCCGGTCAAGAATACAATTCTGTAAAAAAAATCACGGAACTGTTGAGAAAGAAAGGAATAGAAGTGGAGGATAAAGTCGCAGGACTTGATACGAGTTTTAGAGCACGTATTACAAAGAGTCATGAGGATAAACCTAAATTCGGTATTATAATGGAATACGATGCCCTTCCAGAAATTGGCCATGCTTGTGGACATAGTGCCAGTGGGAGTTTGAGTTTATTGGCTGCTTTGACTTTATGGGAAATGAAAGATAGTTTTGATGCGACGGTAGATTTGATTGGAACTCCAGACGAAGAAGTAATGGGAGCAAAAATTCCAATGGCAAAAGCAGGTGTATTTGATGACTATGATTCTGTTCTCATGATTCATATGAACTCCAATGAAACGCTACCAGCTGTTCACTTCCTGGCACTCAGTGAAATCAAAGTAAGCTTTAAAGGAATAACTTCTCATGCAGCTGCAGCACCATGGGATGGTAAAAATGCACTAAATGCAGCTATTTTGACGACTAACGCTATCGATATGATGCGCCAGCAGTTGAAACCAGATACAAGAGTCTCGTATATCATTACGAATGGTGGTCAAGCATCTAATGTTATTCCAGGAGAAGCCGAAATGATCATTAATATGCGTAATTCAAGTAAATTTGATTTAGAAGACACTGTTCAAAAAGTGATGAATTGCATTAAAGGAGCCTCAATTGCGACTGACATAGAGTATACTACTGCTTTAACTGGTCCTGAGTTTGAAGATATGAATATCAATGATGCAGGATCAGAAGCGATTAAAATGATAATGGATTCAATTAATTTGCCTTATGTAGAAGAAAAACAAGGTCAAGCTACTGGAAGTTCAGATATTGGAACTGTGAGCTATGTTTGCCCAGCATTCCATCCAATGCTGGCTATTTCAGATCATTATTTTTCATTGCATACAAAAGAAGTCGCGGACAGAATGAAATCTGATTCTATCAATGGAGTTATTTCTCAAGGAGCTAAGGTTATTGGTTTATTTATTTTAAAAGCTATTGAAGATCCAACTCTTTTAAAGGAAATAAAGGAAGAATTCCAAAAGTCTACTCTAGCTAACTAGACTAAGCTGAGGTCTAATAAAATGTTAAGAAGTAGACTGCTTTTAATGAGTAGTCTATTTTTTTATTACTAACTAAACTAGCTACGTAGAATGAGTTTACTTTAAGTGTTAGACTTGGATAAGACCAGATGCTTGACTAGATAAATGGATACTAGTATTATATGCCGGTAGACACTAGACCATTTTACTGGCAAGTATCTATAGTTATAAAGTTATTCGAAGGAAGTAAGCATCTATCTTGAAGAAAGATTTGTCTAACGATCACAATAATTAGGTAGACCATTTCTTCTAGTTGGATACGTAAAATCCTATCACATCAGTTAAAGGAGCAATAATGTATGAGTATGATTGATAAAGAAGCCATTTCAAAACAATTTCTTGGTGGCGTTATTATGGATGTTACAACACCTGAGCAAGCTAGGATTGCAGAAGATGCTGGTGCAGTTGCCGTAATGGCTTTAGAAAGAATTCCTGCAGATATCCGTGCAGCGGGAGGAATTAGTAGAATGAGTGATCCAGAGATGATTCAATCTATTATGGATGCTGTTTCTATTCCAGTTATGGCAAAAGTTCGAATAGGACATTTTGTAGAGGCACAGATACTTGAAGCTATTCATGTTGATTACATTGATGAAAGCGAAGTACTTTCTCCTGCAGATCATGTGTACCATATCGATAAGAATAAATTCAATACGCCATTTGTTTGTGGAGCAAAAAACTTAGGTGAAGCCCTTCGCCGTATTCAAGAAGGAGCCTCTATGATTCGCACTAAAGGAGAAGCGGGTACGGGAGATGTTGTTCAAGCAGTTAGTCATATGCGTTTAATTCAATCTGAAATTCGCCGAGTTGCTAGTTTATCAGAAGAAGAATTATTTAATACTGCAAAAGAATTAGCCGTGCCGTATGATTTATTAAAATATGTACATGAGAACGGTAAATTGCCAGTTGTAAACTTTAGTGCAGGCGGCGTTGCAACGCCAGCTGATGCAGTTTTGATGAGACAACTAGGAGCTGAGGGTGTTTTTGTAGGAAGCGGTATTTTTGCTTCTGGCGATCCTGAGAAACGCGCAAAAGCAATCGTTCGTGCAGTTAAAAATTATCAAGATCCAGCTATTTTGGCTGAAGTAAGCAAAAATCTTGGTAAAGCTATGGTAGGAATCAATGAAAGTGAAATTGATATTCTGATGGCTGAACGTGGCGAATAATACGAAAAATAAGACTGTTTGTTAAAATGAAAACAGGCTTTAAAAATGAATGAAACAAAGTCTGCTAATACGGTATTAAATGTGTTAGCAGTCTTTTGTTTGTTTAGAACAATTTCAGATAGTAATTTGCCCTGGCATAATTAAATACGAAAACTCATTTTTAATTTTTTATAAATAAAAAAATAATTTTTATTGTTTTTAAATCGTCCAACTACACATAAGTTAATGTATTTAAAGTTAATAAAATAGCTAGTTACCTTACTATTTTTTAAAATTTAGATTATTTTAAAGAAGGCTAAATAAATAAATTTGAAAAAATACTAATCGTTAAAGCTTGCTTAATTCTTTTGGTAATGTTATCTTTCATTAAATCAAATTTCAAAAGAGAAAAATCTAAACATACATAAAAAATCCAACTAAAAAAGAAAATAACAAGATAAAAAGGAGGAAGACACAATGAAAGTAAACCAAGCGAAAAATCTAAAAATTGAGAAAAATGTAAGTAAGAACCATCATAACCATCATATGAAGTAGAGTCTGTAACCATGAACTAATGGCCAAAAATTAGTTCATAGATGCATGCTCTGTTTAGTTTATTTTAACTAGAGCATGAATCTATGATGGGAAGTAATCAAACCATATAGATTTTCTATATGGTTTTTTTGTATACTTTTTTACAAATTCATAAAAAAAAGGAGAGAGTTACATGCAGTTTAGAACAATTGCCCAAGAATTAGAAAAAACAAAAATAAAAAAAGACATCAAAAGGGGTATTGAGAATTATTTTGAAAAAACAGGTTTTTCTTTAATTGAACCAAACACATTTCAAGATTATGGTGATTTTATTAACTCAACGGCTAATCCTGATTTGGCTAAGACGGTAAAAGTTTTAGGTGGAGAGTCTAAGATATACGTTTTAAGACCAGATATTACAACGAACATTCTAAGTCAAATTTTTGCTAAATGGGATGGAAAAAAGCCTCTAAAAGTGTACTATAATTCTAAAATTTATAGAAATGAATCAAGAGGGAAAATAGCTGAAGACTATCAAATGGGGATTGAATCATTAGGAGATAACCAAATTAATGGAGATAGAGAGATTGTTGAAATGGCTTTAAACTTGATGTCAAAAGTAGATGAAAAGTATATTTTAGAACTTGGTTCCAGTAGCTATTTAGATAGTTTTTTCAAAGAAAGAAAGCTAGCAGTCAGTGATGAACAGGCTATAAAAAAACTAATTAGTAGAAAAAATCGTGATGGGCTTGAAGAAAAACTGAAGTCATTAAAACTTGAAAATACTATGCTAATGAATCTATTGGACATGCAAGGGAGCATGGAAAAAGTGATTACTTTGGCTAAAACCTATGAAGCAAATAAAGAAATGCAAAAGGCTATTCGTTCTCTTGAAAGCCTTAATGAGTATTTCTTTGATAAGGGTGTGGCGGATACTATCAAAGTTGATCTTTCAATGGTACCAGACCTTGACTATTACGACGGCATCATTTTTAAAGGGTATTGTTCAAACAAGCCAACCAAGATTTTGAGTGGCGGTCGCTACGACAAGTCAACTGAAAAATACGGTTTAACCGTTTCTGCAATAGGTTTTATGATTGATATGAATGTTGTTACTGAAATTAGAATGGAGGGGGGAAATTAGTGGATACTCTAACGATAGCGATAGCAAAAGGACGACTTGGAAAAAAAGGATTAAAACTTTTTGAAGAAACAGAATATGCGATTGAAATGGAAGAAGATTCTAGAAAACTAATTTTTACTAATGCGACTAAAACAATCCATTTTATCTTTGTTAAACCTTGTGACGTGGTTACTTACGTTGAAAAAGGCGTAGCAGATATGGGTATCGTAGGTAGAGACACTATTCTAGAAGAGAATAAAGATGTCTATGAGCTATTAGACCTCAATTATGGTAAGTGCAAATTTGTTGTAGCTGGTTTTGAGAATCAAGACTTAGTTAAAAAGAATGATGTTTTAAAAATAGCGACAAAATATCCTTCCTATGTTTATTCTATTTTTGAGGATAGAGGACAAAAGATAGAGATAATAAAATTAGGAGGAGCAATTGAATTGGCACCTTTAATGGGATTAAGCGAGGTCATTGTCGATATAGTAGAAACTGGAACAACTCTGAAAGATAATGGATTAGTTGTTCTAGAGGAATTGGACCCAATCAGTGCTCGTCTGATTGTGAATAAAGTCAGTTATCGATTCAACTATGAGGAGATAAAAAAAATAGAAAAGGTTCTAGGTGAAAGACGATGATTAAACTAATAGAGGCAAGCAAAGAGAGTGAAAAAATAGCGAACATTCTATCTCGTAGCCAGATGGACTCGACAGAAGTACTAGAAACAGTTGATCACATATTGGAAGAGGTAAGAATAGATGGCGATAAGGCATTAGTAAAATTTACCCAATTATATGACGGAAATAATTTGGAAAACTTAAAAGTAACTCAAGAAGAAATAGAAGCAGCTAAGCAAGCTATTGATAAGGATTTGGAAAAAGCCTTGAAAAATGCGATTAAAAATATCACTGCTTTTCATAAAAAACAAGTAAAAGAAGGGTTTACGATAAACGAAAGTCCAGCTATCATGCTTAGCCAAATGGTGATGCCAATTGAGAAAGTAGGCTTATATATCCCAGGTGGAACAGCTTCTTATCCTTCCACGGTGATGATGAATGCGATACCGGCAAACTTAGCAGGAGTAAAGGAAATAGTCATCACAACGCCAGCAGATAAAAATGGCAAGATAAAAGATTCTGTTTTAGTGACAGCTGATTTATTGGGGGTTGACCAAATCTATAAAATTGGAGGAGCACAAGCAATCGGCGCTCTTTGTTACGGTAGTGAAACGATTCCTAAAGTAGATAAAATTGTTGGACCGGGAAATATCTATGTAGCTATGGCTAAGCACAAAGTATCTGGATTAGTGGGTATTGATATGATTGCTGGACCAAGTGAAGTGCTGATTATTGCAGATGAGAAAGCCAACCCAACTTTTATTGCGGCCGATCTGTTAGCCCAAGCAGAACACGACAAACGAGCTGCGAGTATAGTCGTAACAGACTCTCTTAGTCAAGCAAAGGCTATTCAAAAAGAGGTGGAAATCCAGCTTCAACTGCTTGAGCGCAATGAGATAGCTAGAGAAGCTCTTTCTGAATATGGTGCAATTATTCTTTGTGATACGAAAGAACACTGCTTTGAACTAGCCAATGATTTTGCGCCAGAACATTTAGAGATACTGACTGAAAATCCATTTGAAGACTACAAAAAAATTAGAAACGCAGGCGCTATTTTTCTGGGAGAATATTCACCTGAACCTTTAGGGGATTATTATGCTGGTCCGAATCATACGCTGCCTACTTCAAGAACGGCAAGATTTTCTTCTGCTCTGAGTGTTGATGACTTTTACAAAAAAACTTCTCTTATTTATTATTCGAAAGAAGCGCTTAGACAGGCATCAGAAGATATCTTGTTAATCGCTAATAATGAAGGATTGACAGGCCATGCTAATTCTATCAAGGTGCGAATGGAGGAACAATAAAGTGGAAAAATACGTAAGAGAAGAAATAAAAAAATTAACGGCTTATGAAGTTATAAATAAGGATTTTACGATTAAGTTAGATGCAAATGAAGGTGTGGAGTGGATCAAAGGTCTAAATCGTTATCCCCTAGATAAAAGCGATACATTAAGAAGAGAATTAGCAAAACAACTGGGAAAGGATAAAGATGAAATCGTACTTGGAAATGGGTCTAGTGAATTAATTGAATTAGCTATGAAAGCTTATTTAGAAGCAGGAGAAACGGTTGTTAGTTTTTCCCCTACCTTTAGTATGTACCAGATTTTTACCATTATCCATAAAGGAAATTACGAAGAGTATCCGCTAGACGATAAGAAAAAGCTAAATATTGAAGGTTTTATAGACTTTATTCAAGAAAAAAAAGCTAAGTTAGTTATTATTAGTAATCCAAATAATCCAACGGGTCTTTTTATTCCAAGAGAAGAAATCAAAAAAATCCTGACATCAGTCGATGCTATGGTTATTTTAGATGAAGCGTACATTGAATTTACGAATGAACCGAAAATGGATTTTACGAAAGAATTCAAAAACATGCTCGTTTTAAGAACTTTTTCTAAAGCGATGGGGCTAGCTGGAATTCGATTGGGGTACATGATTGCTGACAAAGAAAGTATTGGCTACATCAATCGGGTACGCTCTCCTTATAATGTAAATGCTTTGACTCAAGAAATGGGTTTGAAAGCTCTCAATGATCAAGAGAGTACGAATAAAAATAGTGAGATGATCAAAAAAGAAAGAGAAAAGATGAAAATTTTTTTACAAGAGCAAGACTTAAAGGCTTTTCCATCAGAAGCTAATTTTTTATTTTTCCAAGCACCGAAAGCAGTATTTGATGCATTAGAAAACAAAGGCGTGTTGATTAGGAGTTTTTCAGGAAAACTTGAAGGATACTATAGACTAACTATTGGTACACCCCAAGAGAATGACAGTGTTAGGAAGATAATAGAGGAGGTACAACATGCGACAAGCTAAGATTACACGACAAACGTTGGAAACAAAGATAGATTTACTTTTAAACATAGATGGATCTAGAAAGATTTCTATCCATTCTGGAATTGGTTTTTTTGATCATATGTTAAGAGCAATGGCTTTTTATGCGAAATTCGATTTGACGGTTGAGTGTGAGGGAGATTTAGAGGTAGATACCCATCACACCGTTGAAGACATTGGACTTTCCTTAGGGGCTGCATTCAAAGAAGCCCTAGGAGATAAAAGAGGGATTGCCAGATTTGCTTCTCCAATCACACCTATGGATGAGAGTCTAGCACTTGTCGCTATCGATATTTCTAATCGGCCTTTTCTAGTTGAAAATCTAGCATTCAGATCTGAAAAGATAGGAGAAATGGAAAATCAATGTTTCAAAGAGTTTTTCTATAGCTTTGCTATGTCTGCTGGGCTTACTCTTCACATTGATGTGATGAGAGGAGAAAATGACCACCACAAGATAGAAGCCGTCTTTAAGGGATTAGGAAGAGCGATGAGAGAAGCTGTATCTCTTGTTGATGATGAGATTATAAGTACGAAAGGCGTATTGTAATAAAGTAGTTGAAATAGTTAAGTAAATAAAGGGAATGAAGGAGTTGATAAAGTGTTTATTTATCCAGCGATTGATATCAAAGATAAATCGTGTGTCAGATTAGAGCAAGGTCTTTATGAAAAAATGACGGTATATGAAAAAGATCCTGTAAAAGTAGCTAAAAGATGGGAAGATACTGGAGCTGAATGGTTGCATTTAGTAGACCTCGACGGAGCTAGAAATGGTATTCGCTTAAATGAAGAAGTTGTAAAAAAGATCATTCAAAACGTGACAATACCTATTCAGTTAGGTGGTGGAATTAGAGATTCTCAAGGAATAGAAACACTGTTAAATTTAGGTATTTCCCAAGTGATTATAGGAACGGCTGCTCTTAAAAATCCTAAATGGATGAAAGAAGTTATCTCACAATATGGTGATAAACTAATTGTTTCGATTGATGCTAGTAATGGATTTATAGCCACTGATGGATGGGAACAAGTTTCTGATGTTAAAGCGATAGACTATATAAAAGAACTTGAATCTTATGGTTTGAATCGAATAGTTTACACGGATATTGCAAAAGACGGGATGTTAAGTGGTCCTAATTTTGAAATATACGAAGAGTTAATTGGAAAAACCTCAATAGAAGTGATTGCTTCAGGAGGAGTTACTACGTTAGAAGATGTTAAAAGATTAAAGTCAATGGGACTTTATGGAGCAATTATTGGAAAAGTTTTATATGATGGGAAATTAGACTTACAGGAGGTTTTAACATGTTAATAAGAGTGATTCCTTGTTTAGACGTTAGGGATGGTAGAGTAGTAAAGGGTAAACAGTTCGATCAGATTGTAGATGTAGATGACCCTGAAGTTTTAGCGGACTATTATTCAAAAGCAGGTGCTGACGAACTCGTTTTTTATGATATCACAGCTACTAATGAAAAAAGAAATGTATCACTAGATTTTATTGAAAAAGTAGTAGAGAAAATAACGATTCCTCTTTGCGTAGGCGGAGGAGTTAAGACCTTAGCAGACTTTACAAACATTATGGATAAAGGTGCGAATAAAGTGTCCATTAATTCTGGAGCAGTGAAAACACCTGGATTAATTAAAGAAGCTTCAGAAAAATTTGGTTCAAAAGCAGTCGTTTTGGGAATGGATATTAAAAAAGTAGGGGAAGACAACTGGCGAATATTTACAAATGGGGCAAGAATAGATACGGGTCTTGACGCAGTAGAATGGGCGATAGAAGCTGTGAAACTCGGAGCTGGAGAATTAGTGGTGAATAGTATTGATGCAGATGGAATGAAAGAAGGATACGATATTGAGCTATTAAATACACTAGCATCTGCGGTATCTGTTCCAGTTATTGCATCAGGTGGTGCTGGTAAGTTAGAAGATTTTGTTGAGGCAGCTACAAAAGGTAAGGCTAGCGGTGTTTTGGCAGCGAGTGTCTTTCACTACAAAGAAATCGAAATTGGTGACTTGAAACAATACATGAAATCAAAGGGATTAGAGGTGAGTTTATAAATGGAAATAAAATATGATGCAAATGGTCTAGTCCCTGCAATAGCTCAAGATATCGCTACGGGAGAAGTTTTGATGTTAGCATATATGAATGAAGAATCGGTTCAGTTAACCTTAGACACAAATATAGCGCACTATTATTCTCGTTCTAGAAAAGAGATATGGAAAAAAGGAGCGACTTCTGGGAATAGTCAAGAGGTAAAAAGTTTTCATTACGATTGTGATGGCGATACGATCCTTATAAAGGTCGTTCAAACTGGTGTAGCCTGTCATACGGGAACATACTCTTGTTTCACAAATGAATTGAAAAGTTCAACAGTTCATAAGAATACGATTGGAGATTTATATAAAGTTGTATTGGATAGAAAACTAAATCCAGTTGAAGGATCTTATACAGCATATTTATTCGATGAGGGAATAGACAAGATTCTTAAAAAAGTGGGTGAAGAATCTGCAGAAGTTATTATTGGTGCAAAAAATAATAAAGAAGAATTAGTCTATGAAGCGAGTGATTTAGTTTATCACCTACTCGTTTTACTTGTCAATGAAGGGGTTCCGCTTGGTAGTCTCTATGAGGAATTAGCTAAGCGAATGAAATAAGGAGGAGCTAACTTGTTATACACAGATCAGCACGTCCATACTTCTTATTCTCCAGATAGTGAAGCGAAGATAGCAGACTACTTGATTGAAGCAAAAAAACGTGGTTTAGACTATGTTATATTCACTGATCATGCAGATATGGGTGCAATAGAAGAAGCTTTCAAAAAGCAAATAGACTATCAAGAGTACTTCAAAGTAATGAAGCGCTTTGAAGAACAATATGAAATTGAAATAAGAGTAGGAATAGAAATAGGATACGAAATTAATTATAAAAATCAAATCAATGAGTTATTAAATGAGTATCCTTTTGATTTTGTTATTGGTTCGATTCATTATGGAGATGGAAAAGATCTTTATTTAGGTGATTTCTATCAAGGAAAGTCACAATATGACTCCTACATGAGGTACTTTGAACTCATGTTAGAAATGGTGGAGAATTTTACTAACTTTGATGTTATAGGACACCTAGATTATATCGTTCGCTATGCCCCTTTTGTTGTTAAGGACTATGAGTATAAAGTATACAAAGAAATAATAGACTTGATCTTAAAAACGGTCATTAAAAAAGGCAAAGGAATTGAGTTAAATACGTCTGGTTTACGAGGACCTTTAAAAACCATCTTACCAAAAGAAGAAGTCCTGATTCAGTACAAAGAATTGGGTGGGAAGATCATAACAGTTGGCTCTGATGCTCATTCAGTAAAAGAGTATTACGCAGGAATGTCGGATGAAATAAACCATCTAGAGAGAGTGGGTTTTAGCGAACTTTCTTCTTTTAGTAAAAGAAAAGTTAAACAACATAAAATGAGGTAAATAGACTGGCCAAAAACCCCACTGATATTTTCTATCAGTGGGGTTTTAACGTATTAGCCATTAGCTCGTTTTTAAGTGATGGACTATATCTTGAACGGCTGGTCGTGCACTTTCAGAAACCATGTTGACAGAGTTATTGCCAAATTGTATACCAGAAATTAATTCCCCATGTACCTTCAAAGTATGAAGAATACCATGTCTTTGACTAACCGCACTAAAGTCTGGCAAGCTCATTTGAACCCCACCAAATGTTTCCGGTTGGAGAAGACGCTCATTGATCAACTGTTTTAAAAGTGGCATCCGGTCTACTTGATAGGAAACTTTTTTTTCAGTACCGGTAGCATTAATAAGATAGTCTACATACTGTGGATCTTGATCTTTTAAAACAAGTTTAAACGAATTTTCTTCTTCAATAACGTCCACTAAGCTGTCAGACACCGTAATAGTGTTGGCTTGCCAAGCAGCTACTAATTCTTTAGCAGTAGCTACAGGGAACGAACTTCGTAGTTTGTCCCATCTTTCATAATACAAATCAAAGAAACGTTGTTTGTCTGTCTCTTCTAAAGCCATCCATATCTCTGGTAAAAAGGGACTCATATCGTGAAGTAAGTTTTGAATAGCGCCAATTTCTTTAGAGTCGGTTAACTCCTTTTTAAGTGTTTCTTTTGAGCCGAGCTGATTATTTCCCCAATTATCTTTTAAGGATAACTGCTGGTAATCCGCTTCTTTTTTAAACCATTCGACATACGTGTCTAATGGGATAAAACCATTGTTTTTCTCTTTAGCCTGTTTTATATTTTCAGTTGTAAAAAAGCGATAATCAATCGCATCAGCTTGACCACGAATGGATTTAAAGCGTCCAGAAGGAGAAAAGAACGATACGGTTAAATCAGGTCGATGATACTGTGTGTACCTAAAAATATCGATACCTGTCAGACCAGTACCCAAGACGCCAACGGTTGCGCCTTTTGGAATGAAAGGCATGGTTTTTTCAACTGGAAACGGATTAACAATAAAATTTGGGTGATCAATTAAGTGGTAAGAGTCCTTATAAGCAAGACCTCCGATACATAGATGGACAGCATCGAAATTTTTTACTAGAGAAGACGAAGTCAATTGAAGTTGCTTGTTTTTAAGCAGTTGTACACTTACAATTTCTTCCTTCACAATTTCTGCATTAGATTGGACAAGCCAATCATTCATTCGATCTTTTAAATACTCACCAAAAAGCTCACGAGGATAATGTTTTGCTGCGGGTTCTGTTTCATTTTTGGTGCTTTGGAGCCACTCTACAAAATCCTTTTTATTTTCCGGTACAATAGTGATGGTTCCAGCTGCTTGATTCATAACTAATTTTTCATTGTCTTTTTGATACGGTGCACCGGTACCAAATGTATCTTCATCACCAAAGACAGTAAGTTCAATCGAGGGATTAGTTTCTTTTTCTTTAGTCCATTCTCTAAGTGCACCAATACCAGCAACACCCATTCCAATAATAGCAATTTTCATTTGTATCTCCTCAACTTTCATGTAAATAATGGATTAAAATAGAAATTGTGTAGACCATTCTGATAGTCAAGTTTACCAAAAAAAAGTAAGGAAATACAGTTTATGGCTTTTTTAAGATTCTTCACTTAAAAAAGTAAATAGAACAGGATTGAGTCAATCTCACAAAAGAGCTCAGAGCAGATGGAAATAAGTAGTTTATTATCTAATCAAATGAGGGTACCATAAGAAAATAAGGTTAAATGAATAAAAACACTAAACTTAAATTGATTTGAATAATAAAATAGATTATGATTTTATAAAAGGAGAGGATAGTTATTATAGATACATTTACTTCATTTCACCCAGTATTACAAGCTTTAATAGCGGGTTTATTTACTTGGGGTTGTACAATTCTTGGTTCTTCATTCGTTTTTCTTTTTAAAACAGTTAATCGTAAGTTTTTAGATATAATGAATGGCTTTGCAGCAGGAGTGATGATTGCGGCGTCTTTTTGGTCTTTGCTAGCACCATCTATTTCTTTTGCAGAGCAAAATGATTACGGTTCTTGGTCTTGGTTTCCTGCTGCGATAGGATTTCTAGCAGGTGGATTATTTTTAAGGTTAATTGATGTGATTATTCCACATTTGCATTTAAACGAACCTATAGAAAATAGTGAAGGGCCTAAGACGAAGGCATCTAAAAATTTACTTTTGTTTCTCGCTATTACAATCCATAATATTCCTGAAGGCTTATCCGTTGGTGTAGCTTTTGGAGCTGCCGCTATTGGAGCAGCAAACGGCGATGCCTTTATGAGCGCTGTTGGGCTTGCTTTAGGAATTGGGATTCAAAATATTCCTGAAGGTTCTGCTTTGTCTATGCCTATAAGAGCAGCTGGCAGTAGCCGGTGGCGGGCTTTTAATATCGGACAACTTTCTGCAATCGTTGAGCCTATAGCAGCAGTCATTGGAGCAATAACCGTTATTTCAATTACTGCTCTTTTACCATATGCTTTATCTTTTGCAGCAGGAGCAATGATATTTGTTACCGTCGAAGAACTCATACCCGAATCTCAGACAAATGGAAACAAAGATAGTGCTACATTAGCACTAATGGTTGGCTTTATTATTATGATGACTTTAGATGTAGCTTTAGGTTAGTCAAATGAACGATCAATAGAGGATATAAAAAAATGTAGATAAAAAGACCTGAAAAATATATTTTCGGGTCTTTTTATGACAGCAAGTATTTTTTTATAGAGCAATAAAAGTGAAACAAACAATTTCAGTTCAATACTAGTGATTTTTCCATTAAGTGTAACATTACTTTTATCTTTAGAACGATTTTTAATGATCAAGGAGGAATAAAAAAAGTGCATGATTTTTATGAAGCATTAACGTATCTGACCAAAAGGGAAAATGGGAATAAGAGTCTATCCTATTTGGGATAACCCAACTAGTAAACAAGCACTAAAAACCAAACTATGGCAACTGCCTTATTTCGTTGATATGAGCAAACTAGATAATCAGTCGATGGATAAACGAATTAGATGATATTGCTGATAGTTAAAATTAGTTTACTTTCGTACTCCCACCAGAGATAATCTCAATTGTCTCAGAAGCTATCTCTATGCGCTCTCCTTCTTGTTCAAATCGACGAAGGATTTCTGAGAAAAGTTGATCTTTGACACCGCGACGTTCTCGGTAGTCAACTACATACCGCAAGCTTACTTCTACCCAGTTGTCATTAAAACTAAGATAGACTTGGTTCTCTAAAGAAGCATTTTCTAATTTATACCGTCTTTTCATTTTTTCCCAAGCAATAGCCGCTTCTGTGTTGTATTGTCCTGTTTGTTCTTCGGCTAGCTCTAATAAAATCGTTTTGGCTAACCTCATATCACTTTCGAAGCGCAAAGGAATCATAATTTCATCCCATAAAAACTCAAAATCAGCGTTGTAGTTATAAACAGGAGAGCTAAAGATATAACTGTTTGCTACTCGGACAATTCTACCAGTATACTGATCGCCATCTACCCACTCACCAAGTTCCATTAACGTCGTACGCAAAATACCAATATCGACTACGTCACCTTTTATTCCTCCAAGCAGAACACGGTCTCCTGTTTCGAAAAAGTCACCAAACAAAATAGCAAACCATCCTGCAATACTCACAATAACTTCTCTTAAAGCATAAGTAACTCCAGCACCAGCTAATCCTATAGCTGTTGTAAAACCAGAAAGATTGCGACCGAAAATAGAGATAAAAACAATAAATAAGATAAAGTTATTTACCCAACGAGCGACTTTTCGAGCAACATACCAATGTCCAGAATCTTTCAAGCCTTTATACAAACGATTTAAAATAAAACGGCGAACACCATAAAGAATAACAAAAAAGATGAAAAACCAACTAATATTAACTAATAAGGGATAAGTATCAATGAAGTCACGAATATAGTTCATAACAGTAGCTCCTTTCTGTTAGTAGAGAGACCTTTTAGTTTGTTTTCTTTTAGTATACTAGATAGTGCTAGCTAAACGCGAAGAATGAGCCTTTTTGTACTTAAGTAAAAAAAGTTAACTTTGTAGTTTTTCTCACGTTATAGTAAAATTGAATAAAATCAATTAAAAAGGAGACTAACAATGAATTACCCTTTATTAAAGAATCAATTACCAGCATCAATAAAAAAAGTTTGGAAAAAAACGAGTTTCCTTACATTTAGTGTTCTTTTATTACTTGGTATAGGGATTATAAGTACGTTAACTTATTTTAAATTAGCTAATGGTACGTGGTATGTAATATTCAGTAGTTATTTTGCGCTTATCTTGCTCTTATTTATCTTTAATTTTTTACTAATAAATTATCGCTACCATTATTTTCGTTATGAACTAACGATCAAAGAGGTTGTTTTTCAAAAAGGCTATATTTTCCGTTCGATTACCTATGTTCCTTTTTCTCGTATTCAACATATCGAAACAGAACAGGGTCCATTTTTGAGAAGAGAAAATTTGATGGAATTGGTTATCTATACTGCTGCTACAGCTCATCGTATCGCTGGTCTATCTCTAGAAGAATCAGAAAAGTTACGCGAGAGCTTACTTGAAAGAGTAGAGGAGGCAAGTAGCGATGACTAATGAGCGAAAAAGATTTCATCCTTTAGTTATGTTCGTTTATTTCATCAAAGGAATAAGAAGTTGGTTAGTTTTTATTTTTATCATCGGGATAAATATGGATGAAATAAGCATCTATCAACTAGGAGCTATGGGTGCCATTTTAGTACTGGTTATTTTATCGAGTGTCTTTAAGTATTTTACACAAACGTATCAACTAACACCGCAAAAAATAATTATTTATAGAGGATTACTAAAAAAAAGAGAAACAGATATTTATTATGATCGGATACAAACGATTAAACAACGCCAGTGGTTCTTTTTTAAACCGTTTAAAGTAGTTGAACTTTTAATCGAAACAGCTAGTAGTACACCTGGAGAAGCAGAAGCTTCTTTAACAGCGGTAGATAGTTCACTGATACAAACAATTGAAAAATTGCAGTATAGTCTCCGTTCTGAACGTAAGCAAGAAAACCAAGCTGTATCCTCCAGCAAAACGTCATTTATTTTATCAAATAAACAGATTGTTTTATATGCTTTAACAGATATGACAGTATTTCTTGTTTTTGGAACAGCTTTTTCTTTTTTTGGTGACTGGATTCCAACTAGTTTTTTTACAAACATAGAGTTGTGGATGAATGACTTACAGTGGATTGTAAGCGTGGTAGCTTTTGTTATAGGCGTTATTGGGATTGTTTTTTTATCTTTACTAAAAAATTTCATCTTATTTTATCAGTTCAAGGCAACGCTTGAAGAAGAGACTCTTTCTGTTGAATATGGGTTAGTTGAAAGGAAAATTCAGAAAATACCCTTAAAAAAAATACAGGCGATTAAAGTTCATAAACAACTTATACGCAACTTATTTGGACTGTCTTCAGTGGAGCTAGTTTTGATGGGTGGACAAGAAAAAGAAGGAGAAGGTTTGGCGTCAAAAAAAGTTTTACTTTTTCCACTAATTCAAACAAAAACAATGTATAAAACTTTAGCTAACTTTCTTCCTGATAGGCCCATAACCGAACCCAACATTCAACTTGTTACAAAAAGAGAACTATGGTACTTCTGGCGTTGGACAATAGCAGTGGGGATACCTTTTGTCCTAGGAGGTTGGTTTATAACAAGATGGATGAGTTTACTTGTTTTTATTATTCTCGTTTTCTTACTTATCTTTCAATGGATCAAGAGCCAAAAACAAGGATATGCTATTCAAGGAAATCAAACAATATGGTTGCAGCAGTTTCAAGGTTTCTCAACCGTTCAATTATTTATCGCACGACCAACTACTCAATCCTTTACTCGTTCATCAACTAAGTGGCTTATGAAAAAAAACCATGGTCACATTCAAGTTTGCTTTAAAGCGGGAGATAGTCCAGCTTATTTTGATCTACGCTTTATCCGAAAAGAAGATGAGCAGTTTATCTATGAAAATTTTTGGGAATCAGTCGTCGTTGCTGATTAAACGATATACTGCTAAAAAAACCTAGAACAAGGTTAAAATAAGATGAAGAATATAACTTAGAGCAAACTAAAGATGAAAATTGAGCGTGCTGATTCTACTCTGTATATCAGTATTGTAGAATGTACACAAGAAATTGGTGGACGTAAAAAAGATAGTAGAAGAATTTTTGTCTCTGAATCATTTTTGATAGGATTTTTTAGCGGTACTCTTGGTGTTGGAATTGCATATGGATTATCAGCTATCGGAAATAGTTTTATTGAAAGTATCTTTGATGCAACAGTCTTTACTATGACTCCGATGTTTGCATTAGCTGGAGTTTCTGTCAGTATGATTATAAGTGTTTTAGCAGGATTGCTTCCTGCAAATAAAGCAGCTAAATTAGACCCTGTAGAAGCGTTGAGAAGAGACTAATACTTGAAAATATAATCAGAAAGTTAAACACAGTTCCTTGCTTTTTGCTTCATTTACTAGTATGATTTTAGTGTGCTCAGTTTATAATGATTACAAAATAATATTTAATTAAATTAGGAGGAATAAAAATGAACATTAGCGATAAAGAATTCGGAAAAAAACCTTACGTAGTGGATATCGAAGATGCTACTATACAAAATGAAACGTATCGAACAACGATGTGGACTGGTGAAAAATTACAAGTAACGATCATGTCTATTCAGCCTAATGATGATATTGGTTTAGAAGTACATCATGGTATTGATCAGTTTATCCGTATTGAAGAAGGACAAGGAGTATGTAAGATGGGTCCTACAGAAGATAACTTAAACTTTGAACAAGAAGTTAAAGATGACGATGCTGTTTTTGTACCAGCAGATATGTGGCACAATATTTTAAACACAGGCGACAAGCCCTTAAAATTATATACCATTTATGCAGGACCAGATCATGTTGCAGGAACGATTCATGAAACACATGAAGATGCACGTAATGATCCCAATGAACAAGATTAATACAACATTATTTTAGAGTAAACTAGTAACCATCAGGTAAGAATAAAAAAGGTTTATTTATCAGTTTTGTACGGCACTCCAATAGTTAGAGGGGAAATCTAACTAGTTGGGGTGTATTTTTTATAGTTAAATAGAGCAAAAAAGTTGAATCATTTCATAGATGAGTCTAATTTCCGTTTAAAGACCATTTTATTTGATCATCTTTCTTTATTTTGTAGTTAGCAGCACCGACTGTTCCATCCTCACCGTTTACAGAATAGAGCCACCATTTATTTTTTGAATCATCTTGTACGATACCATCGATAGCAGTGATAAACCCATCTGTTTCTTCTACTTCATATTCCGCGTTCAAAGCATTTAATAAGGTTGTGCCTTCTTCCACTTTTAAAGATCTCTCCATATCAGCCTGCTCTTTTTGGTCTACTTCAAAGACAATAGTTACCTCCACTGTTTCTGGTATTGAAATGGAACTAGCTTGTTCAGGTCTGACCTGACTATTAGTTGCTTCACTAGTTGCAGGTGTTCCACAAGCAGTTAAGATAACAGTTAAGCCTAAAAATAATAGAGATTTTAGTTTATACATATTTTTTCCTCCAGTTGAATAAAATGAGTATTTTAAATAAGTAAAAAGTTTATTAGGATAAGTCATAGAAAATCATTTTAATAGTGTGTTTTTGGAATGGTTTCTTTTTTCAGCTCAGAATGAAAGACTTTTCCTCCTTTTTCATAAAAGGGTTCTTTAATTTTTTTTCGTGAATTTACTACACGTGCTAAGGAAAAAAAGTAATCAGATAGTCGATTAATAAAAATCATAACGACTCGATTAATCTTTTCTGTTTTACCTAAAGATACGATAATGCGTTCTGCTCTTCTAGTGACTGTTCGAGCTAAGTGTAAAAAACTAGCAACAGGATCGCCACCTGGAAGAACAAATTTTTCTATTGTAGGAGGCTCCGTTGAGTAATCATCAATTCGACTCTCCAGCCATTCTACTGCTTCTTTTGTGATAAGGTAGTCTCTTGTTCCTTCTAATGTGGCTAAATCTGTTCCACAATCAAATAAAAGAAGCTGAATTTCTGCTAATTCTTTTTTTAGGACTAGTTCTTCTTCAGTCATTTGACTAATGATTACCCCAACTAATGAATTTAGTTCGTCTAATGTACCGTAGGATTCTACTCGAATAGCATCTTTTGAAATTGTCCGTCCACCAATCAAGTTTGTATTCCCATAATCGCCTCTTTTTGTATAAATTTGCATGATACCCTCCCGTTTTATAAATTTCTTCATTCTCATTCAGTTTACACAAATTTCTTTTAAATACAAGTCTTTACAAACACTATATGTGGTGTAAAATAAAATTAAGATACTATATATAGTGAATTTTTTATTTTTAAGACGACCAAGGATACTTAATGACAAAATGATGGAGTGATAGAAATGATGATAAATACCGTATCAAAACCAGTATTAAACGTAGCAAAGTTAAATGAAGATATTTTATATTTCCCAACTGTTTTTCCTGTTACAGAGGAGATGTCAACAACTTTCAGTGGTGTTTCACGTTTGATTTTGATTGATCGTTACGCATTTAAAGATACTGCCCAACTAACTCTGACAAAAGGAGACTTAGTTGTTGTAACCTTGAAAGAAGATCCGCAATACCCTGCACGTGGGATTGGATTTATCTCTGGGCTTTTATTAGCTGAACAAAAAGCCATTATTTTAGTAGATGAAGAGTATCGAGGTCAGCTAGAAAATGAAGAGGAACAAAAAACCGGATTGATTACTCGTTCATTAGCAGCAGTTGAAAAACCATTAGAAATTTATTACGAACAAATTGCAAAGCGTAATGCAACTGGACTTTCATCAGTTGAATCAACAATTGAAAAACAACAAGCTTCTTTTGAAAATTTTTATAGAGAGTTAATGGCACTAAATGTTATCCCAGCTGGTCGAGTACTTTATGGTGCAGGGTCTGGAATAGAGGTTACTTACTTTAACTGTTACGTTATGCCTTACATACCAGATTCACGATCCGGTATATCTGATCACCGTAAACAAGTTATGGAAATTATGAGTAGAGGTGGCGGTGTTGGAACAAATGGTTCTACTTTACGGCCGCGCCACGCACTGGTTCATGGTGTAAATGGTAAGTCTTCTGGATCAGTTTCCTGGTTGGATGACTTAGCCCGCTTGACTCATCTTGTCGAACAAGGAGGTAGCCGACGGGGAGCTCAGATGATTATGCTAGCAGACTGGCATCCAGATATCTTAGAGTTTATTATCTCTAAAATGCAAAATCCAGCTATTCTTCGATTTTTGATTAAAACGACTAATGATGAAGAAATTAGAGAATTAGCAAAAAAAAAATTAGTTTTCACTCCTTTTACAGCAAAAGAAAAAACTATTTACCAAATGATTTTACGACCAAGTAAGTTAACTAACGATGAAAAAATGGATCTAACAATTATCCAAGAAGCAAAAGAAAAGCTAGAAACAGGTGGAATATATAGTGTTCAAGATCCTGATTTTTTAACCGGTGCAAATATTTCTATTTGCTTAACAGATGACTTCATGCAGGCAGTCGAAAATGATTCTGATTATGCTCTTCGTTTTCCAGCTATAGAACAGTATACAGTTGAAGAAATGAAAGATTACAATCAGTATTGGTCAGATATCGGAGATGTTCGTGAATGGGAAAAAAGCGGTAGAAAAGTAAGGACGTATCGTTCTATTCGAGCGCGTGAATTATGGAATTTAATTAATATCTGTGCAACCTATGCAGCAGAACCCGGTATTTTCTTTATCGATAATGCGAATAGAATGACAAATGCAACAGCTTACGGTCAAAAAGTAGTCGGAACTAATCCTTGTGGTGAACAACCTTTGGCACCTTACTCTGTTTGTAATTTAGCAGCAATCAATCTAGCTAATATGGTCGAAAAAAAGACTGGAATAATTAAGTATGATAAGCTTGTTCAAACGGTCAAAACAAGTATTCGTATGCAAGATAACGTCATTGATGCTACCCCATACTTTCTCAAAGAAAATGAAAAACAAGCACTTGGTGAACGTCGAATTGGGTTAGGTGTTATGGGGCTAGCTGACCTGCTCATTTACTGTGGTCAAAAATACGGATCTAAAAAAGCGAATGCTTTACTCGATACACTTTTTAAAGTAATCGCCCAAAGTGCTTATGAAGAATCAATCAACTTAGCAAAAGAAAGAGGCAGTTTCCCATTTTTAATTGGAAAAACAGAATCAGAAACACAAATATTGCGTCAACGGTTCATCGATTCTGGCTTTATGAGTCAGATGCCTGAAAAGATTCGTCAAGATATTTTGACCTATGGTATCCGTAATTCACATTTATTGACGATAGCGCCTACTGGTTCAACGGGAACAATGGTAGGTGTTTCAACCGGTCTAGAACCTTATTTCTCTTTTAGTTATTTCCGTAGTGGACGTTTGGGAAAATTTATCGAGGTTAAGGCGGCTATCGTTCAAGACTATTTAAAAGAACATCCAGAAAAAGATGCGAAACAGTTGCCGGACTATTTTGTTTCAGCAATGGAGCTATCTCCTGAAGCTCATGTTGATACACAAACAACGATTCAACGATGGATTGACAGTTCTATTTCGAAAACAGTGAATGCACCAAGTGGTTATAGCGTTGAACAGGTCCAAGCAATATACGATCGATTGTATCAAGGAGGCGCTAAGGGTGGAACTGTTTATGTGGATGGCAGTCGAGACACACAAGTGTTAACTTTAAAAGCAGAACAAAAAACAGAGTATCAAGCTAATTCTTCGTTTGATGTGGAATCATCTAGAAATCAATCTGACAGAGTAGGAGAAGTGGTTGTTTACGGAAATGAAATTGGCAATACTTGTCCTATTTGCCGGATTGGGATTGTTGAAGATATCGGTGGTTGCCATACATGTACAAATTGTCTCAGTCAATTAAAATGTGGCTTGTAGCCATTGGATAAATGATGAGAGAAAGGGATAGTTTTCTAGTTATTATTCTTTGTTTAGTTCGTTTGTTAGATTGAAGGTATTTTGTAGTTTTACTGATATGTTTAATGATTCATATAGAAAACTTGATTAGGATCAATTTTTTTGTTGGTGATAACTCTTATACTAAGTGTAACAACAGATAGGAGGAAAAATATTATGAGTAAAGCAGTATATCAATTGGAGCCGTTAACTTGTCCGTCTTGTATTAAAAAAATTGAAACAACACTAAGTAAAACAACAGGTGTAGAATCTGTAAAAGTACTATTTAATTCTAGTAAAGTAAAAACAGAATTTGATGAGTCAACGATTGAAGCTTCAGAAATTAAAGAGACTATTCAAAAATTAGGCTACCCAGTACTATCATCAAAACTATCTTAATAAAAGTAAGAAGATCTCAGTGCATAGGCTGAGGTCTTCTTTTATTGTTCGTTTATTTTAATTGATCTGTTAAAGGTATAAGAATAGAAAAGTATTCTCGTAATCTTGATCTCAATCAATTTTTAATTAAAGGATTACAGGTAAGATAAAGCTATAAAGGAACTAGCTAAAGTAAAGGAGGAAGAAAAAATGATTACACATATTAACCATCATAAAAATCATATTACGACGTTTTCAGGAATGTTAATTACTTTAGGATTTATTTCTAATTCTATAGGAAATAAAACGATAGGAGCTAGCGCTTTAATCATCGCAACCATCCTTGCAGGTGTACCCATTTTTATCAAAGCTATTCAAGCTTTACGAATGAAAGCTTTTAGTATTGATTTGCTTGTTAGTATCGCGGTTATTGGTGCCTTGTATATTGGGGAATTTACCGAATCGGCTGTTGTAACGTTCTTATTCTTATTTGGGGATTACCTAGAAAGAAGAACACTGGAAAAAACCCGTTCTTCGTTAAGGGAATTAGTTGATATGGCTCCTCAAGAAGCAACGGTATTACGTGCAAATGGAAACGCAGAGAAAATACCTGTTGAAGAGGTTGAAAAAGGGGACCGCGTTATTATCCATCCTGGAGGGAAAATTCCTGTTGATGGTAGGATCGTTTCTGGTAATGCTTCTATCAATGAAGCTGCGATTACTGGTGAAGCTATTCCATCTGCTAAATCAATAGATGATAAAGTTTTTAGTGGAACAATCCTGGATACAGGTTACCTTGAAATGATTGCTGAAAGAGTCGGAGACGATACGACTTTCGCTAAAATCATTGAACTAGTAGAAGAAGCTCAAGAGTCAAAATCAAAAGCAGAAAAATTTTTAGATAAATTCGCTAATATTTACACACCGGCTGTCGTTGTTTTATCTATTATCGTTTATATTTTTACCAGAGATTTGCATATGGCCATTACTTTTCTAGTCATTGCTTGTCCTGGAGCATTAGTTATTGGAGCACCTGTTTCAAGTGTTGCCGGTATTGGGAATGGAGCGAAGAATGGCGTACTAATCAAAGGCGGAGAAATTATGGACAAGTTTTCTAAAGTAGATACCCTAGTCTTTGATAAAACAGGTACCCTAACAAAAGGAAAACCTGAAGTTACAGATATCCATACGTTTAATAAAATGAATAAAGATACTTTGTTGAAACTTGTAGCAAAAGCAGAAACGATTTCTGAACACCACTTAGGCCAGACAATTGTAAAAAAAGCGCAGAATCAGGGATTCGATTTAGCTGCTATAAAATTAACGGATGGAGAAGCGATTAAAGGTTACGGTATTAAAGCTATAGTAGATGATTACAAACTTGTAGCTGGGAACCGCAAATTAATGAAGAATGAAAATATATCCCTAGCAAATGATGTCGAATTGTATGCGGTCAAGCGCGAAAAAGCTGGGAATTCGGCTATTTTTATCGCACTTGATGGTGAGATTTCAGGTGTTGTTTCCATTGCTGATCAAATCAGAGACGATGCTAAAGAAGCTTTAGCACAAATGAGAGGAAATGGTATTAAAAAGATTGTGATGTTAACAGGTGACAATAAACATACTGCCGAAGCCGTTGCAACAGAGTTAGGGTTAGATGAATTTCATGCAGAATTGTTACCAGAAAATAAAGTAGACTATATAAAAGAACTAAAGAATTCAGGACATATTGTGGCTATGGCGGGCGATGGAATCAATGATGCGCCAGCTATTGCAACAGCGGATATTGGATTAGCCATGGGTGAAGGAGGAACAGACATTTCAATGGAAACAGCTGATATCGTTTTAATGGCCGATAAATTAATGCAGTTTTCCCATGCTTATTCATTATCTAAAGCAACTATTAGAAATATGAAACAAAATATGTTTATTGCAGTAGGTGTGGTCGTGATTTTACTAAGCGGCGTCTTAATGGGGAGTGTCCACTTAGCATCAGGTATGTTTATTCATGAAGCTAGCGTGCTAGTAGTCATTTTAAACGCAATGCGCTTGATTCGCTTTAACCGTAAAAATAAGCAAGCAAGTCCTAAACCAACGGTTATACCTGTAAAAGTCTAAAAAAACTATCTTTTTAGTAAAATACTTTTTTAAAGAGAATGATTGAATAAAACAATAATTAGGAGGAATTAAACATGACAAAAGAACTTACAAATGAGGAATTAGTGGAACAAGAATTCATACAGGATACAAAAGAACACGACCACCATAATCCTACTGCAGCAGCCATGACTAATCATATTATCGCGAACCAGGGGATGCTGCATATTAAACTTCATCAGTACCATTGGTATGTCAAAGGCGCCGACTTTTTTTCACTTCATAAAAAATTTGAAGAGTTATATAAGGACAATGAATCCTATTTTGATGGACTTGGTGAACATTTAATAGCATCCGGTGCAAAACCTTTTTCAACTGCAGAACAATTTGTTCACTATTCATTTATTCCGGAATCAGCTGCAGATAAATATTTATCCGCTGAAAAAATGGTTGGAAATTTAGTAGATGACTACCGGACAACGCGAGATGTAACTGGAAAAGCTATTGTATTAGCACAAAATGAAAAAGATGCCGTTTTAGAAGATTTGCTGATTGATTATAAATCTTATTTGGATAAAACAATTTGGATGCTGCAAGCTTTTCTCGGTAAATCAGCTCTTGAGGGAGAAGATGACGACGACGAATAAATCTAAAGTGAACGCAGCTTGATTCTAACTACGATATAGGAATGAGATGACCCTTTTGCTAAGTTAGTGAGTTAAGATAGGTAATTGTTTTATATCTAGATAGACTAATTTATAGGATGCTAAAAAACGTCAGAAGATTGCTAAAAAGCCTGGTATAAAAATCCAATAGTAAAAATTAAATAGATTTAGTTAAATAAATCCACCAAAGAAAGTTGCTAATAACAGATTATTAGCAACTTTCTTTGCATTAAAAAATAATAAATCTATCTCGCTAATTATGAAAGAGCTAATAATTTAATTTTCCCATAGGCAACTTCTTTAATAATAGTCTCTCTTTCCAATCGGGCTAATTCTCGACTGACTGATTCAGATGTAGTTCCTAAATAAGAAGCTAAATCTTTTTTAGCCATTTTTAATTCAACAATGGGTTCATCTTGTGTAGAGTCAGCTAGACTAATCAAAAAATGCAACAATCTATCCCTTACTGTCTCAGTAGTTGCCCAAGCGGTCTGTTGCTCAGAAGCTCCTAGTCTTTGAGAAATGGTAGATAACATTTCAATAGAAATTTTCGGGTATTGTAAGAGAAGTTCACGAAAATCTTCATGCTTAATCGCACAAATACAACAATCTGTTAGTGCTTGTGCAAAAGCCTCATAAATCCCCTTTTTAAATAAAGCTAATTCGCCAGTAAATTCGTTTTGATCAACCATTCTGATCAATTGCTCTTTTCCTGTATCGGATAGTCGATAGATACGAATCTTACCACTTTTTAGCATGTAAAGAGAATCAGCCGTTTCAAAAGGACGATAGATTGTCTCACCTTGAGAGTAATATTTATGGTGAATCAGTAAATGAATTTTTTTCATTTGCTCAGTTGTTAAGGATTGAAATAAAGGGACGTTACTTAAACAAAATTGCTCTTTGCCTTTACATTCATGTGGTGTACATGGATTATTTTTCAACTTGTTCACTCCTTTATCGTTCATTTATGACTTCTAAATTTTACATTTATTTTTCTTTTAATGTAAGAAAGAACTTAGTATCTTTTAAAAATATCATTGTACTTGATTTAAATCAAGTGAATGCAAAAAGAAATCCACTATACTAAACATATTAAGTCTTCAAATGAATTCTTGTGTATATTTGAACAAAGGGAGTGTAAGACATGAGTATAGAACTAACTCAACCACAAGTTATGTTGCATCAAATGGTTGTAGACTTTACGGATAAAGAGGTAGAACCGCTAGATATACTAATTGATAAAGAAAGAAATTACCCTACAGAATTGTGGGATAAAATGATAGATACTGGATTTTTAGGGTTAACTATACCAGAGGAATACGGTGGAGCTGGATTTGACGTCATTGCTAGTTCTCAAACTATTTATGATTTTGCTGTTCGTAATGCTAGTATGGCCTTTACTTTAGAAGGGCATTATAAGTCTGTAGATCAAGTATTAAAATATGCAACAGATGAGTTGAAAGAAAAATATCTGCCTCAAGCAAATCACCGTATTTTTGGTTTTTCTTCAACAGAACCACAAGGTGGATCCAACGTAATGGGACACACTGCAAAAGCAGTTAAAGAAGGCGATAAGTGGATTTTAAATGGCAACAAAACTATGATTACCAATGGCGGTTTAGCTCAAGTATACTGTGTACTTCTTAAAACGTCTCCAACAGAGCTGTCTTGCTTTCTTGTAGACGAAGACATGCCTGGTTTTAAACACGGAAAAAGGGAAAATTTTATTGGAATGAATGGTACACCTGTAGGAGAAATTTTCATGGAAAACATTGTTGTCAGTGAAGAACATTTACTTGGAACAATAGGACAAGGTGTGGAAATAGGCGATAACGCTCACTATGACGCCCGTATTTCAATGGGTGCTATTGCTGCCGGTATTACGGAACATGCTTTAGCTATCGCTGTTGATTATGCAAAACAACGTGAGGTAAAAGGAGCGCCTATCACCCAGTTATACTCTATTCAAGAAAAAATGACAGAAATAGCGATTGCTAAAGAAAATACTCAATTGCTTTATCAAGAGGCTGCTAGATTAAAAGTGGCAGGTAAATCTTATGCTAAAGTAGCGACTATGGCAAAATCATATGGCAGTCGTGCTTCTTATGCTGCAGCCGATCATGCTTTACAAGTTTTGGGTGGATATGGATATAGCCAAGAATATCCCGTAGAACATTTAATCCGCGATGCTCGTGCGTTGCAACTTGCTGAAGGATCACTAGAAAAAATGATGATTGAAATAGCTAAAGAAGTTGTCAATGAAGGAGAGGAATAAATCTAATGAGTTTGAAAATTGTCGTATGTATCAAACAAGTACCGGTTTCTAATAATTTGAAAATTAATCCGCTTACTAAAAATCTAATTCGCTCTGGAGAGCCAGGAGTGATGAACCCTTATGATAAAAATGCAATCGAAGCGGCTTTACGTTTAAAAGATGAATGGGGAGGAGAAGTCATCCTATTATCTATGGGGCCCTCAGATTTTGAAATGACCTTACGACAAGGTCTAGCTATGGGTTGCGATGATGCTATCCTTTTAAGCTCGAGAAAATTTGGTGGAGCAGATACTTTAGCAACAGGTTACGTATTAGCACAAGCTATTAAGGAATTAGAAAAGGTAGACTTAGTTTTGTTAGGTCGCCAATCTGTTGATGCTGACACCAGTCAAGTTGGTCCAATTGTTTCTGAATTTTTAGGATGGCCACAAATTACATTTGTCAGTGAATTAGCTGGACATGTTAAAAAAGGTATGACAGCAACTCGGTTATTAGAAAATATGCAGCAAAAAATAGAATTTCAATTGCCAGCAGTAGTAACGGTTCGTAGCGAAATGAACGAACCTCGTTATCCTACACCTCGTAATATTCAGCAAAGTTACCAAAAAAATATTCGCATTTGGGATGAAAACAGTCTATCTGTTGATCCTAATAGGATAGGGTTAAAAGGATCTCCAACGATCGTTCGTAGTGTATGGGCGCCAGAAAAAGAAGCTAAAGAAACAACTTATCTTAAAGGCACGCCCGATGAAGCGGTTCGTGAATTATTAATACAAATGAGAGCGAGTAATTTACTCTAAGAGAGGTTGAGAAAAATGACTGACCAAGAAATTTGGGTATATGCAGAAAAGCACGTGGGAATAATTCAACCGGTTACTTACCAATTAATCACTAAAGCTAAAGAAATCGCCAACGATAAAAAAGTCGTTGTGATTTTATTTGAAGCAACCGATAAAAACTTAGAAGAGAAAATCAAAGAGTATGGCCCAGATGAAATTGTCATTGTAAAAGATGATCGCTTAAAAGATGCAACTGACTCTGAGATTGCTAGTTTAATGGCAGAGTTAGCAGATCGTCGTAGACCAAACAGTATTCTCTTTGGTGCTACGGTCGTTGGACGTTCAATCGCACCTCGATTACAAGCAAAGTTAAATACAGGTCTAACCTCAGATTGTTTAAATTTAGCATTTGATGATGACTTATTGGTTCAAATAAAACCATCTTATGGTGACAATATTATGTGTGAAATTATCTGTCCTAAACACCGTCCACAAATGGCTTCTGTACGACCAAATACGTTTGAAGCTAAGAAAAATTTGAATCAATCAGTTAGAATAACAGAGATAAATGATTTGTTCTTCAAAAAAGCAGAGCGGATAAAAATCATAGAAGAAACACCTCTTCTTTCTAAAAGTGATAGTATTGCTAATGCCGATCGAGTAATTGCCTTGGGTAGAGGAGCTGGAGACGAAAAAGCGGTCTTTTTAGCAGAAGAACTCGCTCGTAAATTAGGCGCTAAAATTGGTGTAACTCGTCCTTTAACAGATCATCCTAAATTTAGTGGAGATGATCAAATTGGGCAATCTGGAAATACAATTGCACCAAAACTACTTGTTAACCTAGGTGTTCATGGAGCAGTACAGTACACAACTGGAATTAGTAGTGCTGAAATAGTTGTTTCTATTAATAAAGATCCAGAAGCCCCTATTTTTAATTATTCAAATTACAGTTATGTTGGAGACTCTGTCAGCTTCTTAGAAAGCTTTTTAAAAGTTGTTCAATAGGCGAATTTTTCTAAAAATTCAACAATAAAAATAAGATAAAAAAGTAACTTCTTAAACTTAAGAGGTTACTTTTTTAGGACATTATTGAATTTGGTTTACGAATTTTTAGAATAGAAGACAAGGATCCTGTTAATTGTGTACTTTATAGTGTACAGGTAGTAGGATAGTATTAAACTAATAAATCAATGGAGTGATAAAATGGATCAGAATAATATACAGCCGTGTCATCATAGTCAGACCGACCATTCACATAAATCGTGTGTTTCTTTAGTCCCAATTTTTAATCATTTAGAAATTGAACAGTTAGATAAAATTATGACAACAACTAAATCAGTTTCCTATAAAAAAAATGAGCTTATTTATCGCGCTGGAGAAGAGTCAGATTCTCTCTATATTATTAATAAAGGGAAAGTACATATTTATCGATTAGCTGAATCTGGAAAAGAACAATTGGTTCGTATTTTAAATCCTGGAGATTTTACCGGTGAAATGGCCTTGTTTTCAGAAGTTACACATGAATCTTATGCCAAAGCTATAGTAGATACCACAGTTTGTATGATTAAACGGGTAGATTTACAAGACTTATTAGTGAAATACCCTTCTATCTCTTTAAAGATTATTTCAGAATTCTCAAGTCGACTTGAGGCATCTGAAAAACAAGCGACAAGTTTTTCAATCATAAAAGTAGAAACACGTATTGCTTTATTTTTAGCAGAGAGTCTTGATAAAGAAGAGCCAGATAGAGTTGAACTCACTTTACCCATGAGTAAAAAAGACTTAGCCTCTTATCTAGGTACTACTCCCGAAACGATTAGTCGAAAATTTAGTGACTTAGAAGCACAAGGCTACATCAAACAAGTGACTCATAAGCGGATTAAAATAATTGATTTAGAGGGTTTATTATCCGTTTAAGGATAAACAACACTAATTTAGCATGAATTAAAGCTACTCTATTCTTTCAGATTATAAAAACTGATTGGTTAGCTTTTTTGTTGTTCAAAAAATTCTTTCTTAATTTTAATAAATCTTGTGAAATCAGTTAAAAGTATAAATAAGGTTGCGCGATTTTCAAATTCTTCTCTTGTTGTAGGTAAATCGCTATTTCTAAAGTCATTTAATAAGGATTCAATGTCTCTTGTTAAATCGACAACTGGATTACTTTCATGTAGTTGATTAGCTGTTTGATGAAATAAGTTTGCTAAAATACTATTTTGCTTAGTTGGTAAAAAGCAAACGCTTAGGTCCAGTGACATTTCTGCAAGGACTTTGACTTGCTGTTGGCGCATATAGAAGTATTGAATCATGTAGTCCTCATTTGGGCTAAATAATTGATTATTATACTCTGTGTAGGCTATTTTTTCTGCATTTTTTAAATCAATAAAAAGTTCTTTTAATAACCATTCAACTTTTTCATTGGTGGCACAGTCAGTTAGAATCGAATCAAAGCCAACAAGCACTTTCTTCATTTTCTCTTCAATATCCTCTTTCAATTGGTTTAGATGTGATTCCTTTGAGGGCATATATAGATTAAATAAAATAGCGATTCCTGCTCCAATAATCATGAGTAAAAATTCATTTGTGAGCCATTCAATGGACGTGCTTTGTTCCAGTAATAAATGGGAGACAAGTACAGAACAGGGTGCGATTCCTACTTCTACATTAAATTTATAAGCTAAAGGAATATAAAGTAAGAGATACAATCCAAATACAAGCGTATTAAATCCAATTAATTGGAACAAAACGGTTGCTATACCTAATGCCAAGATAGTAGAACCTACTCTTTGAAGAGCAATGTTGACAGATGATTTTTTAGTGTCTAACACACTCAAAATAGCGATAATTCCTGCCGATAAGCTATAATCTAGTTGAAAAGCCTGAGCAAGTAAAATAGCAATAATTGTTGCGAACGTTATTTTTATTGCCCGTAAAGAGACAGTCATAGTTTCACTCCTTTAATTTGAAGACTACTCTCATAATAACTCATTCAAGCAAAAAGTAAAATCAATCAATCATTTTAAAAAAAGTGTATGATTTTCGATTGCTTCTAATAGGGAATAAAAGAATAGCAGATGAAAAACAAATTCCTCTTTTTCATCTGCTATTCTTTAAAAATACTACATAATGTGCTATATTATATAGCGTACCGCTAGATAGTGTGTTTTTTTAATTTTAACTTAGTTGGATCAATAGGTAGAGTGAACGAATTTTTATGGGAAAGAACTATATTTGTATACATAAGGAGTCATACAATAAAGCGATAGGAGTACATAAGCAAGTAAAAAGTATTGTAAATAAGCAAGTAAAAAGTATTGTAAACTAACGATAGTGTATAAAAAAAGTTAACTTTAATAACAGAATAAGGAATTGTAGGAGGAGTTTGATTTGACCATGGTTTGTTTAGCAGGAATGATAGGAATAGGTAAGACAAGTGCAACAAAGTTATTAGGAGATCGTCTAGGAGGGACAGTTTTTTATGAACAAGTAGATGATAATGAAATTTTACCCTTATTTTATACAGCAAGTGAAGAGGAACAAGAGCAAAAACGCTATCCATTTTTACTACAATTAGAATTTTTAAATAGTCGCTTCCAAATTATAAAAGAGGCAGCTAAACATGAAAATAGTATAATAGATCGTTCTATTTTTGAAGATTGGTATTTCGCAAAGATAAACCATGATTTGGGACGGATTTCAGATACGGAGTTTAGTATTTATGAAAAATTATTAGACAATATGATGAGTGAAGTTGACGAAATTCCTCAAAAAGCACCAGACTTAATGGTCTATATGAGAGCATCATTTGAAACTATTTTAGACCGTATTGGGAAACGCGGACGTGAATTTGAGCAAGATGAAAACTTATATAATTATTACTACGCCTTGTGGAAAGACTACGATGATTGGGTGTTTAACCACTACGATAGATCAGCGATTTTAGTTATAGATATGGACGAAATGGACATTGTAACTAATATTGAAGATGCTACTCTATTTGTAGAAAAGGTCCGAAATAAACTAGCAGAAGTGATAAAAAAGTAGAAAATATATAGTGGATGATAAGGACTTTTTTAATTGAAATAGTTCAAGATGGTTAATCAAAAATCCAAAGAGATGACCCTTCTAGGAGATGAGTAGTGATGACAGAAAAGAAGCAAGAAAAGACAAATGTAAGAATATATTTAGCTGGTCCTTTCTTTAGTGAGAGCCAGATTAAAAGAGCTATACGAGTTGAGAAAGCACTAGAGGCTAATCCATTCATTGATGCTTATTTTAGTCCACGAAAAAATCAGAGAGAAGACTTGCCTTTTGGTTCCAAAGAATGGAGAGAAACTGTCTTTGCACAAGACATAAAACAGTTAGAATGGGCAACGGTTGTTGTAGCTATTGCAGATATGGATTTAGTTTTAAAAAATGATTTCTTTGATAAAAAAGAAAGCAGCCTTTTACCAAGAATAGGAAGAGAATTAGCGGATACAGATAGCGGAACAGCTTTTGAAATAGGCTATGCCTATGCTAAAGAAATCCCGATCGTGCTAGTACATGAGACAGATAGGCCCCTTAACTTGATGCTATCAGATAGCTCACATGCCTATTTTAATGATGTTTCAGAGTTAGAGAGGTATAATTTTCTGGAAATGCCTAAAAATAGATACGATGGAAAGGTTATTTAGTCGTTGTACGGATTAGTTTGATAGTAAGCAACAGTGAGTGTAAAATAAACGATTTTTTTAGTTTTCTCTTTTTAACTAGAATGAATTTTTACAGGATTCTTTAAGCTTGTCTAAAATGGGTTCTTTTTTTAAAATGGACAAGTAGGTTTACTTCATTTTGATTAATAAGCATTAGTATAGAAAATAGATAGCTAGACGTCTATTAAGAGCAAAAGTATAGCCGATGAAGGAGCTGCTACCCGATATTTCTGGGGGCGGCTGCTTTAATTTGGTCAAACAAAATCTAACTGATTCTTTCTTATCAAAAGTGGTGTCAGGATTTATGCCAGGCTAAAATATTATGTATACATTCACTCTAGACGTTGCCTTTAGCTGTTTCTTTGATGAAACAATAAAGAAGATAGTCTTTGTAGGTTGCTTGTATTTCTTCAGCATCTTCTTTTTTGATAGTATCAAAATCATTTTCATCAAAGCCTCTTGCAATAAACGCACACTTTCCTTTATTTCTATACGTGCCATTTCTCGGGTATCTAACTTGTGTATCTTCCATGATATAGTTGCATAGTACATTCTTCGACTAATATACTGGATTCTAGCAGTTCTTTTTTGATTTTTTTAGAGCGTCAGATGACTAAGAATTTAACTAAGAAATGAGCGAAAGTGCTAAGAAAGTTCGTTTAATTTTTCCAGTTATTTTTTCTAGTTTTTATAAAATAACGTTATTTTAGATACTAGTTATACTCAAAGATTGATGCTTCTTTCTCTTCTTTGTAATAGTGTAGAACAAGTATTTTATCGCTACCTAAAAGGATAATTAAACTAATATATTTTGAACTGTTTTAAGATTGGTGTATACTATTCTATAACCAACAACTTCTGTTCTATGTTTTTAGTAAGTAAACACAGTTCGATAAGAGTTGTTTTTTATTATCTAGACTTAACTAGTTATAAGAGTAAAGACGAGGTGAAAGGTAGTGTATTCAGAAAATAATGTAATAGGATTAATGATACTTTTAGCAATTTTTATGAATATTAAATCACATCACAATAAAATGAAATTTGATAAAAAACTGTATTTAATCCTGATTATTTCAACAGCAACGATAATGATAGTAGACATTATTATGAGTTACGCTAACGGTAAAACAGACTTTTTTTTTAGAGAAATAAATAGTACAGCAACAATTATTTATTTTATATTAAATCCACTTCCGTATATTGCTTGGTCACTTTATGTTGATTTTTACATCTATAAAGATATAAAAAGAAGCAAAAAAATAAGATTACTTGTCGTAATACCAGCGATAATAAGTATTTATTTGTGTATCCTTAGCATCTACAATAAGAAAATATTTTATATAGACCAAGATAATCTGTATCAGCGTGGAGAGTTATTTTGGCTAAATGCGGCATTGTACTATTCTTATAGCGTAGGCACATATGCACAAATTATTAGTAAAAGAAAAAATATTAGAAAAAAAGATTATTATTCGCTACTGACATTTGCAGTTGTTCCTGTGATGGCAGGTATACTACAAACGATCGATACGAGTAAATCTTACCTTTGGTTAGGTATCTCTATATCTGCACTTATTATTTTTTTGAATATACAAAATGGGGAAATAAGTGAAGACTACCTGACAGGAGTCTATAATAGAAGACAGTTGGATCTTTATTTAAAAAATTCAATAAGAGAGTTAAAAAAAGATGAGTTATTAGGGATGATTATGATAGATCTTAATGACTTTAAAGAGATAAATGATACCTATGGACACATAGAAGGGGATCAAGCTTTGAAATATACAGCTAATATACTGATAGATAGCTTTAGAACAGGAGATTTTATATCGAGGTATGCTGGAGATGAATTTGTTGTGGTTATGAAATTAGAAAGCAAAAAGGATAAAGATGAATGTATAAATCATCTTAGGGAAAATCTAAAAGAGTTTAATCAAACCAGAACAACACCTTATAAAATAAGTTTTGGCTTAGGTTATGCTACTTACAGACCAGACTTAAAAATGACTGCAGATGAATTTATTATTCATACAGATAAGCGGATGTATAGAGATAAACAGAGATATAGAGATAAAATAGAAGTAAAAGAAAAGTTCTTATAACATGACCGTCTAGATCAAATGATTACCTGTTTTTTATATTTTAACAGAATCTTTAACCTAGATGATCATGATAGATAGTAATAGGTAATGAAAAGCACTACTTTTTTAAATCGACTAGTAAGAAACGTCATCTAGGAATAGTCCTTGAGCAGGCATGGTTACCCCAGCATCACTTCTGACACCATTTTCGAAAATGGTATCAATGTTTTCTACCTTCATTTTACCAGCCCCGATTTCTACCAAGGTTCCCATAATAATTCTAACCATTTTATATAAGAAACCGTCTCCTACAAATGTAAAATGGAGAAGGTTTTCTTCTTTATGAATCGTAATATCTTTGATAGTCCTTACCGTAGATTTTTTTGTTTTCTTAAGTGAAGAAAAACCGATAAAATCATGTGTTCCAATAAGTTTTTTACAAGCTTCTTCCATGCTATTTATATCTAGTTGTTCAGGATAATGGTAGCTATAGGCGCGTTCAAAGGCTGAAGGGACAGGAGTATTCCAGACATAATAGCTGTATTTTTTTTCAGTAGCGTTGTAGCGAGCATGGAATCTTTCAGAGACCTCTTCTAGTTTTTTAATGACAATATCGCGTGGAAGATAGGTGTTTAGGTAGTCTCTCATAGCGATTAGCTCCATATTAGACGCCGTTTTGAAATTAGCTATCTGTGCTCTAGCATGGGTTCCTGCATCTGTACGACCTGAGCCAATAATGTCGATAGGTGCTTTTGTCATTTCAGATAGAATATTTTCTATTTTACCTTGAATAGTCTTATCTGAATCGCCGAGTTTTTGCCACCCTAAATAGCGGCTACCATCATATTCAATCGTCATTTTAATATTTCTCATTTTAGCTCTCTTACTCCTTTTAATTTTTTTGGATAACTACTTAATCGTTAGAATGAATTCTAACTAAAATTTCATTTCTTCTAAGCATAGGTGGTACAAGTGGAGCATTATAAGAGGCAACCAGAACAGTTGATTGCTGTTGATAACCCTTTTCTAACAGCCACTGTTCAAGGTTATTTTTCATCTTTAGCTCTTTAGCTGTAGTTGAAAAACCTGAATACCGTATCGAACCAAATAATCCTTCTTCAAATTTTTTAATGGTCAGATTTGAGTTGGTTGGCTCTGGTATTTTATCACGATATTTTCCTGGGACAACAAAGGCCATTTTTTGATTTTTGCCTGTTTCTTCTCGGATAACAGGTACAGTCATTGAGATTTTTTCTTTTTCTTCATTGTCACTGGAGATATATTTAAACAAAGAACCAAATCCATTTTTAATCTCTGGATCATCACTATTTTCATATTCAACAATAAAAAAATCAGCGTATTTTCTTATTTCAAATTCTTCTTCTTTCATTACTATATCATAATTAGGTGTTTCATATTTACTCATAAAATCACTCCATTCATAATTGGTCATCGACTTTGATGCTAGTATAACAAGTTTATAAATTATCTGCAGTTATTTTACTCTAGATATCCGGTTATTTTTCAGCATCTGATTTTCTGAGTAGAAAATAGCCTAGTATCAATAAACAATAGCCGATAATAAATCCCTCAGTAAGCAATTTAAAAACAGCTATAGCAAATATAAGAGCAGAAAGAGATTTGAAAAATAACCGTTTATTCAACTAAAGACCTCCAATGAATGAGTTATTAACTGTATTCATTTTCGTTTGGCTCACTATTTAGAAATAGAAAATGAATGATAAGATGAGATAATTTTGTCTTTCTTTATAATGGTAACAGCATAAGGAACGACCTACAAATATAAGCCTTTATTTTTTTGAAATAGTTAATAAAAAATTATAAAGTCGGTAAAGCCAGATAGAGAAGAAAATTGAGCAAATAGATCAAAAGAGAGAAATATAGGATTAAATTTTGATTTTTTTATATGTACAATAGAATAAAAGGAGAGACGAACTACGTCGTTGTTGGAATGTTGTGCTTTATATCTATTGAAATTCTTTTCTTTACTCACTTCTTAGTCAACTATTCTAAGTAAAGAGTCTTAGGTTTTGAATAAACCATTCATTTGTTCTTTAGAGTAAGAATGACTAAAGCACAAAGAAAAAGGACTACACTATTAAGTGTAAAGTTCTTTTTCTCTGTTTAATACTCTATCATCTTTATGCAATAAGAATAGAGGAATTGTTAGAAAAATCAAAGAATGACAAATGAGTCTTTAAAATGACGATCCGTGTACCAAATTAGTATAGTAACAGATAGCTTTAACAGCACTATGCCAACCATGAAGTCGTTTTTGTCGTTCTTTATCGCTCATATTGGGTTCAAATTGCTCGTTTTCAGTTACTAAAGCCGTTAACTCACTTTGATCACGCCAATATCCAATAGCTAGTCCAGCAAGGTATGCTGCTCCTAACCCTGTTGTTTCTAAACGTTCAATACGTTTAACAGTTTTTTTAAGAATATCTGCTTGGAATTGAATCAAAAGATTATTTTGTGCAGCTCCGCCATCAACATGCAGAAGATCTACTGAAATACCGGTATCGGATTCCATTAATTCAATAATATCATTAACCTGATAAGCGATAGATTCTAAGGTTGCTCGAACTAACTCTAGTCGACTGGTAGATTCGTTGATTCCTAAAAAAGCTCCTCGTGCATTTGAATCCCAGTAGGGAGCGCCAATTCCTCTAAAAGTTGGAATAACATAAACGCCAGAATTTTTTTCTGCTTTAAGAGCCAATAATTCTGACTCTTCGATTGACTCAAATAAATGCAAACTATCTTTTAGCCAGTCAATAGCACTGCCTGAAATAAGAGCTGAACCTTCGAGGGCATAGGTTATTTTATTATCAATAGAATAGCCGATTGTAGTCAGTAATTTATGCTTAGAAAGTTTAGGTTCAGAACCTGTATTCATAACAATAAAAGTTCCTTGGCCGTAAGTACTTTTTACTTGACCTGGTTGAAAAGCTAATTGACCAAATAACGCTGCTTGCTGATTTCCAGCGACACCACTGATAGGAATAGCTACTCCATCAAAAATAGCCGCATCGGTTAGGCCGTACATATGGGAACTAGGAAAGACTTTTGGCAACAGGCTTTTTGGGATGTTGAAAAGATTTAATAAATAGTCATCCCATTCTAGCGTATGAATGTCAAATAGCATCGTTCTTGAAGCATTTGTGTGATCTGTGCAATGCAACTTTCCCTTAGTCAAGTTCCAAATAAGCCAACTATCGACAGTTCCAAAAGCTAATTCGCCACGTTCTGCTCGTTCTTGTGAACCAGGATGGTGATCAAGAATCCAACGAATTTTACTAGCAGAAAAATAAGGACTCAAAACTAGTCCAGTTTTTTCATGGATATACGTTTCAATCTCTTCATTTTGCAGCTTCTTAACAATAGCGAGTGATTGGTTGGAACTCCAAACAACAGCGTTGTGTATTGGTTTTCCAGTTTTACGATCCCAGACGATAGTCGTCTCACGCTGGTTTGTTATTCCAAGAGCTTTAATCTGGTTGAATGAAATACCAGAGTGCTTCATGACTCTTTGAATGACTTCACAGACCGATTGCCAAATAATAGTTGGATCTTGTTCTACCCAACCAGACTGTGGTATTTGTTGCTCAAAACGTTGAGCGGCTGTACCAATATAATTTCCTTGTCGATCAATAATAATCGCACGTGTAGTTGTTGTTCCTTGGTCGATGGCCAAAATATACTCTGCCATAAGCAATCACGTCCTTAACTAGGTTCTATAATAACTAAGTTTTTTCTTTTTATTAAAAATACTACTTTTTTTTAATGCTTCTCACTTTTAAATTTTAAAGTAAATAACAGTGATAAGAAGTTCGTGGTAGTCAGTAGCAGTTGGATCACAATCTTCGAGCACCCAATGATAAAGCATTTCAGATAAGCCATAAGCACAAAAATCAATTTTTGTTTTTATTAGAACAGAGTTACCATCAGAAATAGGGTGTGTTTGAAGGTAATCATCTGCAAGAGACTGAATACTTTTTTTGATATAATAAATAAAATAATCTTTAAAGGAATCTAATTTGATGGTTGAAATGATTTTTTTGTAATAGACTCTATTTTCTTCAAGGTAGTTTAATAGGTGGAATAAGACTTCTTCCCAATTCTGCCACTTCATAAGATGTTGAATGAGGTCAGTAACGTCATACGAAAAAATCCAAGTAATTAAATCATATTTATCATCAAAATGATCATAAAAAGTTTGACGACGATAATCAGTTTGATCCATGATATCGGTTATAGATATTTTATCCATCTCTTTTTTATTGGATAGATTTTTGAAAGAGCAAGAAATAATCTTCTTGGTTGTATTTTGTTGGTTCATAATTGGGACCCCTTCGACAACTTATTCACTACTCTATTCTATTCCTTTTCATTATACGTCATCTTTCAAAATAATTGAAGCGGACAAAGAGATTCTTTTGTCTGTTGAAATGATACCGCTTTCTTATTAAGCTTAGTATAGATTTAAAAAGAGCCATTCGTTAGCTCAAGAGTGACTTCATTTTAAAAAATAAGAGGAGGAATAAAAAATGAGAAAAGCTTTTATTAGTCCAGCAAAGTATGTCCAAGGAGAAAATGAATTATTAAATTTAGGTTTTTACATTAAGTCCCTAGGAGAATCAGCGTTAGTGATTGGGAATCCGGATGATATCAATCGAGTTCAAGATAAGTTAGATCAAACGGCAAAACGTTTTGGCATTACGTTGCATCTGGCTGATTTTGGTGGCGAAGCAACACGTGAAGAAGTTGTGCGTCTTAAAAAATTAGCAAAAGAAAAAGGCGCAGACGTTATCGTTGGTCTAGGTGGCGGGAAAGCAATCGATACGTCTAAAACAGTTGCCAATGGTCACAATTTAATTGTCTGTCCAACGATTGCAGCAACAGATGCACCAACGAGTCATTCTGCTGTACTTTATACGAAAGATCACCATTTTGACGAATACGCTTATTTTATTAAAAATCCTAGTGTTGTATTGATGGACACAACGGTTATTGCTCAAGCACCAACACGATTTTTAGTCTCTGGTATGGGCGACGCACTGGCTACTTATTATGAAGCACGTGCAACCCGTCGGTCAAATTCAAATGTAAACGCTGGCTTACCAAATGGCTTCCATACTGGAGATACCGAACCTGCTAAAGGCACGATTGCTTCTATTACATTGGCTAGAGTTTGTTATGAAACGGTTCTTGAAAGTGGCTACAACGCTAAGATTGCTTGTGATCATAATGTTGTTACACCAGCGTTAGAGAATATTATTGAAGCCAACACATTGTTATCTGGTCTTGGTTTTGAGTCAGGTGGATTAGCTGCAGCACATGCTATTTACAATGGGTTAACTGTTTTAGATGGCCCTCACAATTATTTCCACGGAGAGCAAGTAGCCTTTACGACATTTGTTCAACTGATTCTTGAAGATGCCCCAACAAAAGAAGTCGAAGAATTATTGGATTTCAGCTTATCTGTTGGCTTGCCTGTCTCATTAGCAGACTTGGATGTAGAAGAAGTCATCTATGAAGATATCCTAAAAGTTGCAGAAAAAGCTTGTATTCCTGAAGAATCTATTCATGCTATGCCTTTTAAAGTTACACCTGAAAGTGTTGCACAAGCTATTATTGCAGCAGATGCCCTTGGACGTGATTACAAAAAGCGCAAGGCCGTTAAATAAAATTAAAAATAAGAATAAAAGGAATGAAACTAGATGAAAAAAATTATGAATGATCCCAATAAAATTGTTGATGAAATGATAGAAGGGATGATTGTAGCGCATTCTGACTTAATTAAAAGAGTTCCTGAAACAGGCGTTATTCAGCGTAAAACAAAAAAAGCTGGAAAAGTAGCAATCATTTCTGGTGGAGGAAGTGGGCATGAACCAGCTCATGCTGGATTTGTAGGGGAAGGCATGTTATCTGCTGCTGTTTGTGGTGCGGTATTTACTTCTCCAACACCAGATCAAATTTTAGAAGCGATTAAGGCAGCTGATGAGGGTGCAGGTGTGTTCTTAGTCATTAAGAACTATTCTGGCGATATTATGAATTTTGAAATGGCTCAAGAAATGGCTGAAATGGAAGATATCTTGGTAGAAAATATCGTTGTAGATGATGATATTGCCGTTGAAGATAGTCTATATACTCAAGGGAAACGTGGAGTGGCAGGAACGATACTTGTTCATAAAATACTTGGTTACGCTTCTGAACAAGGAAAGTCGATCAAAGAAATAAAAAAACTAGCTGATGACTTAATACCTAATATTAAATCTATTGGACTTGCACTGACTGGTGTAACAACACCGGGAGCTGCTCAACCAAGCTTTACTTTAGCTGAAGATGAAATTGAATATGGAGTAGGTATTCATGGAGAACCAGGGTACCGTAGAGAAAAATTACAACCCTCTTATGATCTTGCTGACGAATTGTTGACGAAGGTAATTAAAGAATTTGATGGAAAAGATAAAGGTCGATTTGCAGTGATGATTAATGGACTTGGTGGGACACCATTAATGGAGCAGTATGTTTTTACAAATGATGTGAAAAAACTAATGGATAAACAGAACTGGTCTATTGATTTTTATAAAATAGGCAACTTTATGACATCACTCGAAATGCAAGGCTTATCCTTAACCTTACTTTATTTAGAAAATGATTTTTATCTTGAAGCACTACATGCACCAGTTGAGACCATCGCTTGGTAAAACAAGAATGAATAGCAAAGGGATGAAAGGAGTTCAAACTAAGATGAATGTTCAAACAGGTATTCGCTGGATGGAGTTATTTAATGAAAAAATCCAACAAGAAAAAGATTATTTAACCCAACTGGACACGCCAATTGGCGATAGTGATCATGGCAACAATATGTCTAGAGGCATGTCCCATGTTATTCAAGCAATTGAATCAGAATCTCCTGATTCGCTTGAAGCACTTTTAAAATTAGTTACGAAAACGTTATTAAGTAAAGTTGGAGGAGCTTCTGGCCCTTTATATGGTTCAGCATTTATGGGGATGTTAAAACTAGTTCAGGAAGATGATTCTTCATGGGGTAAAATACTTCAAGGTGGATTAGACAGTATTCAAAAACGCGGGAAAGCTGAAATTGGCGATAAGACAATGATAGATGTTTGGGCACCTGTTGTTCAAGCGGTAGAAGACAATCAATTAACAAAGGAAGTAATTGATGAGGCTGTTGAAGCGACGAAACCATTAAAAGCTAAAAAAGGCCGTGCCTCATATGTAGGGGAACGTTCCATTGGACACATTGATCCAGGTGCCTATTCATCAGCTTTACTCTTTAAGGCTATGCTAGAATCGGAGGGAAAATAATGGAGAAACCAGGAATGATTATTATCTCTCATGTTTATGAGATTGCAAAAGGTGTTGAGCGATTGCTTCAAGAAGTTGCTAAAGATGTTGCAATCGAAGTTATTGGTGGAGTATCCGAGACTGAAATTGGAACAAGTTTTGATACTATTCTTGAATTAGTCAACAATCATCCATCTGATCATCTATTAGCATTTTATGACTTAGGCAGTGCTAAAATGAACTTAGAAATGGTGAAAGAGCTTAGCGATAAATCGATTACGATTTATGATGTTCCAATTGTTGAAGGTTCTTATACTGCGGCGGCACTTTTACAAGCTGATGTTACTCAAGAAGCTGTGGAAGAACAGTTAAATGAATTGAAAATAGACAAATAAAATCAAATCAGGTGGATAAAACAGCTACATCAAAAGATAATGAAGGCTTTAAAAAAGTTTAGCTATAAAAGATAAAATAAAATAAGTAGGTTATAGACCATCACTGGTAGTCTATAACCTACTTGTTTTTTTAGGATAAAAAATAGCAACTAGCTAAGTGACTAGTTAATAAGTCTTAGACAAGAATTTTTATTAAAAAGAAGAAAACAGTACGCATTAGACTTAATTGTTCAGTGAATTTAACCGATATATTAAATGATATATTACTTATTCTAGTTGTTTTATTGATGAAGTCGGTATAAGAGAGCACATAAAGCAAGGTGAAATAGAATTTTATAAGATTAATCATACTGATTCAATGAATGAGTAACAGTAAATAGACTACTACATCAGGAGAGTTAAAAATATAAAATAAGATTATAGGAGATTAGTGAAAATGAAAAATAATAAGAGTAAAAAGAATAACATAAGGATACATTCAATAAAAGTGAAATTACTGATTATTCCTATCCTTGTCATTGTTTTATCATTAGTATTGATTAGTTTTATCTCGACTACAATGGTTAAGAGAAGCATAGTTGATCAGATGCAAAATGATAGTGACATTCTATTAGCAGAGGTTGTTGGTAGAATGGAAGATAATGATAAATCGTTATCGATTATAAATGAAGATATAGAAAATAATATTCGAAAAGCAACGAATACAGTAGCTAAAATGGATACAGAGATAAGTAATGAAAAGTTAGTCGAGCTTGCAGAGACTTTAAATGTCGATATTTTAAATTATTTTAGCAAGGAAGGAGTTGTGACGTATTCAAACACCCCTTCAAATATTTCATTTACACCGGGTAAAGATCACCCGATAAGTCTATTATTAAAAAATGATAAAACCGAACTTATGGAGGATATCAGACAAGATGCTATTAGTAAAAGCTACTTCAAATATGGTTCTTCAAAAGGTGCGGATGGATCTGTTGTTCAAGCAGGAATAAAGGCCGATTATATTAATGACTTAACCAATCAATTCAGCTACCAAACATTAATGGAAAAATTGGGAGAAAAAGAAGAAATTATCTATGCTTTATTTATGGATAATGATTTAAAAGTTGTGGCACATAGTGATGAAACGAGGATAGGAGTAGACCTTTCTAAAGATGAGGCAAGTAAGACAGCTATTATCGAGGGTAAGTCTTCTGCAAGTGAAACGTTATACTTAGGGAAAACGCCTAATTATAGCATTGCCTATCCGGTTGTAGTAAATGGTCAACCAATAGGGGCTTTGACGATTGGATTATCTATGAAAGGTGTAACAACGGCTATAAGTCGTAGCCAGTTGATTATAGGGATGACGGGTATAGTAGCAACTATTCTTTTAGGTTTAATTTTATTTTATACATCAAACTATGCAATAAAAACAATCCAAAAATTAAAAATTCAATTGAATAAGATGGCTTTAGGAGATTTTACGGCTAACGAATTAGACGAGGTAGTCTATAAAAATGATGAGTTTGGAGAAATTGTCAACTCTTTAGATAAAATGAAGCAGTCAATCAGAAATGTCATCAAGAGTGTTGTAGGTAAGTCTCAGTCACTTGCAGCACATGCGCAAGAGCTAACAGCGACAACGCAACAATCAGCTGCAGTAGCTGATGAAGTATCTAGAGCAATTGAAGATATAGCTAAAGGGACTAACGAACAAGCAGAAGATACACAACAGGGATTTGATACAGTAAAAGATCTTGGTGATGTGATTGAAAAAAATACGGTCTATATAGAGAAATTAAATCATTCTACTGTAAAAGTTAATCACCTTAAAGAAGAGGGACTAGAATTAGTAGAAGATTTGTTAAAGAAAACAACAACAAGTATCGAGTTATCAAAAGAGGTTCAACTAGTTATTGAGAATGCAAATACTAGTGCAACAAAAATTGAAGTAGCAAGTGAAAAAATAAGAGGATTAGCAAACCAAACGAACTTATTAGCTTTAAATGCGAGTATTGAAGCAGCTAGAGCTGGAGATGCTGGAAGAGGTTTTTCTGTCGTTGCTGATGAAGTTAGAAAGCTTGCTGAAGAAACAAATAGTTTTATTAAAGAAATTAGTGAAATGATAAAAGAATTAACCTTAAAAACCTCAACAGCAGTAAAAACGATGATAGAAGTGAGTGAAACTGCAGAATTGCAAAGTATTAGTGTAGATAAGACAAGTAATAAATTTAAAGGAATTGCAAGTGCTCTAAATGAAATGGAGACTGTGCTGAACTTAGTCAATCAATCCAGTGATAAAATGAATAAGCAAAACGAAAGCATTAAAGATGTTATGCAAAATTTAGCAGCTATCTCTGAAGAAAATGCTGCTAGTAGTGAAGAAGTTTCAGCTTCTATGGAAGAGCAAGCAGCAGGAATTACACAAATTTCAAGTGCTAGTGAAGAACTTTCTACTATTTCAGAAGATTTGAACGAGTTAATCGATCAATTTAAGATATAAAAATGAAATGAATTTATCTTAATAAGGTAATGAAGCAGATGTAAATTCGGTATTAATACCAAATTCACACCTGCTTCATTTTTGTATAGATACTAGTACGGTTATAAGTAACAGTTTAATTAAAAAAAGTTTCTTTTCCAAGGCAACCTTTTATTTCATTTAGATTTTTAATTCCTTGTTCATTCATAAATGTTTCTATTCCATCTATTACATCTAGACTTAAAGTAGGATTTATAAAATTGCCACTCCCAATTTGAATTAAGTCGCTTCCAGCCATAATAAATTCTATCGCATCACGATAATCCATGATTCCACCCATTCCTATGATAGGAACCGTTACAGCTTTTGATACTTCATGGACCATTCTAAGTGCAATTGGCTTTATACAAGGGCCTGAAAGGCCTGCAATAGTGTTGTTAAATACAGGCTTTCTTTTTAAAATATCAATAGCCATTCCACTAAATGTATTTACTAAAGAAAGGGCATCTGCTCCTGACTTAACACAAGACTCTGCCATTTGACTAATGTTTTCAGCGTTAGGAGATAGTTTTACAATTAATGGTTTGGTACAAATTGCTTTAACTTCTTTGACAACTTTCTCTGCATCTAAGCAACGTATACCAAAAGCCATCCCACCAGAGGATACATTTGGACAAGAAATATTCAGTTCAATCATATCGACACTTGTCTGATTTAGTTTCTCAATCGCTTTTAAGTAATCATCCAAAGTCCCGCCACCAACATTGGCTAAGATAACGGTACCTTGATCTTTCATAAATGGGAGTTCGTCTTGGATAAACGCATCCACTCCAGGATTCTGTAGTCCAATAGAATTCAGTAATCCAGAAGCTGTTTCGTGCAGTCTGATCCCTTTATTGCCGTCTTTTTTGTGTAAGGTAAGTCCTTTTGAACTAATTCCTCCAAGACGCGAAAGATCAAAAAAATCTGCATGTTCTCTACCAAAACCAAAGGTTCCTGAAGCGGTAATGACGGGATTTTTGAATGCAATATCTAGAATATTAACTGCCATATCAGCCATTATAATAAGACCTCTTTCCCCTTGAAAACAGGTCCCTCTTTACAAACTCTTTTTATCCCATTAGCTGTCTCTATTGTACATCCAAGACATGCCCCAATACCGCAAGCCATTCTGCTTTCCATAGAAACCTGAACGGATACGATGCCCTCACACAGTTCAAGCACTTTTTTCATCATAGGAACTGGTCCGCAAGTTATGACAAGATCATAGTTATGTGGATTAAATTGATCGATAGAAAAGCCCTTATGCCCGGTACTTCCATCTTCTGTTGATACATATAAAGTATTGACTCGACTTTCTATCTTATCCATCCAATAAACAGCACTCCTAAAACCGGCATAAAAATCTACTGGTGCATCTAAGTTTTTTAGTAGATAAAACATAGGAGCAATCCCAATTCCACCTGAGATAAGAGCTATTTTCTTATCTGATTCTAGGGTAAAGCCATTTCCAAGAGGTCCTAGTACGTCAAGAGTATCCTCAACTCGAAGTTTTGATAGTAGATGTGTACCTTGGCCTTTAACTTCATATAAAAAAGTTAAACAATCGTCTTCGACATCTGCAACACTAAGAGGTCTTGGTAAGAAAGGGGCGGTTGCTTCCCAGCCTTTTATCATAAAGAATTGTCCAGGTTTTATCTCTTTTTTGTGTTCCATTTGAAGTCTTATTTCAAAAATTTTAGCAGAAATTTCAAGATTTGATTTAATTTTGAGTGAGTTGAATCCTTCTCTCATACAAGCGTTCCTCCCTTTATTTTATAATTTTGGCAGAGCGACATTATTTTATAAAGTTAGATTGAACGATTACATTTCCCAGTTATAGATGTGATCACAATAGACACAGTTGTAGCTAAGTTCTTTTTTATCTAAGAGGCTAAAAGACTGAACAATATTTTCTTCTGTTGAGGTCACACATCTAGGATTTTTACATTGAATAACTCCTTCAACTTTTTGTGGAGGAGAAAGTTGAATTTTTTCTACAATTTTTTCATTCCGTATAATATTAATTGTTACATTAGGATCGATTATGCCAATAATCCTTAAATCTAGGTCAGTATGCTTTTCAATTTTTATGACATCTTTTTTACCTTTTCTTTTGCTAGGTGCATTTATAATCAAAGCAACTGTATAGTCAGATTTTTCTAATTTTAAGTATTGAAATATTCTGAAACCAAGGCCTGGACTGATATGATCTATAACAATTCCTTTAGATATACTATCAATATAAAGCATTAAATCGCCCCCAACATTTTTATGATAAGCGCCATTCTTACGTACATCCCGTACTTAGCTTGTTTAAAATAAACGGCTCTAGGATCAGAGTCAACTTCTGGACTAATTTCATTCATTCTAGGCAGAGGGTGTAGAATGGCTAAATCTTTTTTAGCAGAGATTAGTTTTTTGTTGTCTAAGATATAGGTATCTTTTAATCTAACGTAGTCTGCTTCATTAAAGAATCGTTCTTTTTGAACTCTAGTCATATAGAGAACATCAATGTCGGCCATAACTTCTTCTAGCGTTTCAACTTCTATAAAGGGAATAGCTTCTTTTAATAAGATTTCTTTTTTAATGTATTCTGGTATTTTTAGTTCAGGTGGTGAGATAAGAATAAAATGAATGCCTTCATATTTTGAAAGAGACTTAATAAGAGAATGAACCGTGCGTCCAAATTTTAGATCGCCACATATTCCAATAGTTTGGTTTTCTATTTTCCCTTTGATTTCTATAATCGTTAAAAGATCTGTGAGGGTTTGAGTGGGGTGCTGGTGTCCACCATCTCCAGCATTTATGATGGGAACATCAGAAGTCAAAGAAGCATACCTTGGAGCGCCTTCTTTTGGGTGTCTCATGACGATTAAGTCGACATATGAGCCTACTGTTCGAATAGTATCGGGCAGACTCTCGCCTTTAGAAGCAGAACTCGAACTTGCTTCAGAAAAGCCAATAACCTTTCCACCAAGTCTTAGCATCGCAGCCTCAAAACTAAATCTTGTACGGGTACTTGGTTCGTAAAACAATGTACTCATAAGTTTTTTTTCACATGATAACCTGTATTTGTCTTCATCTTTCATAATCTCTTTTGAAAGTGTGAATAATTCTTCTAATTCTCCGATAGATAAATCCATCGAATCTATTAAGTGTTTCATCGTATTCCTCCTTTTTTGTCTCGCTGAACATAGTTAAAAGAGAGCAGACTGCATAAAAAAATACACCTTCCCCTAAAGGAAGGCGTAAAAACAGTCAAATTTGCGCATCCTTTTTAAACTCTCGGTTTAAGTTAAAGGTTATTGGTATAAAACTATCATATTACTGATGAATCGTCAATCTAATTTATAGTTTATTTAAAAATGGAGTATAAATTAGATTGTTTGATTAATAGTAAGAAAAAGAAATTAAGAAAGGTCATACTTACATAGCTAGTTGATTTGATAATTAGGAGAAAGTAAGATAGTATTTCAAAAAAAACAAAATAGGACCAATGACTAGAATCGTTTATGATTCTAGTCATTGGTCCTATTTTATTCAGATCAGTTACACTATATAAATCACTATCTAATACTTTTAAAAAAGATTGAAATGTTGGTTTCTAGCTATTAAGATGGAATAAGTTTCTGATTTTATTTTTCTTCTAGAGTAGAAACGGTGAGAATCGGTTTTTTGGAACTATAGGCAGGCACTTTATTAAATAAATCAAGTAATAACGGATTTTTGTTATGCGTATTAATAGCTGCTTGATCTTTCCAATTTTCTATCATAATAAATCGATTAGACTCTTCAAAAGATTCATAAAGATGGTAGCCCATACAACCTTCTTCTAGTAAAGTAGCTTCAATTAGTGGAGTAACAGCAGCCAAAAACTCGTTTCTTTTATCCTCTTTTATAAAAAAAGTAGCATTGATAATTTTCATAGATAGAACTCCTTTTATTTGAATGTTGTTAATGCATCTGCATCTAAGCGAACAGATTGATACCCAGTATCTATTGATTCACCAATAGATAAAATCATGACAGGTACATAACGTTCTTTGTCTAGATCAAATGCTGCTGCTAATAAATCAGACTCGAATCCACCAATAGCATTTGTATCGTATCCATGGTTACGGGCAACCAACATCAATTGCATAGCTGCTAAGCTCGAATCAATTTTTACAATATCATTCATTTCTTGTCTAGTTAAGTTTTTGTAGTAAGGAATAATTGCAGCTAGTTGCTGGTCTCTTACTTCAGAAGACATTTTATTTTCTCGAACAGCTTGGTCGTAGATTTCTTCTCCATATTCGTAACATTCCATATCGCCAAAGATTAAAATCATCGCAGATGAGCTGTCGTTTTGAGCAGTGTTAAAACGAATAAGTGGTTTTAATTTTTGTTTTTCTTCCTCACTTTCAACGACAACGAAGCGCCATGGTTGCATATTTACTGAAGAAGGTGCAGTAGTTGCTTCTTGAATCATTTCTAGCATTTCTTCCTGGGAAATTTTAACATCTTTATTGTATAGTCGAATAGATTTTCTTTCAAAGACGATATCTGAAAAATCATTATTTTTTAATTTATTTTGCATCGTTAGGACCTCTTTCTGTCTGATTGAGTAGTTTAGTTAATAAATAGGATAATTGTTCTGCTTCTTTGGTATTGAGTGAGATATTTAGCGGTTGCTGCAGAGCATTATGCTTTTTCTCACAACAGTCTAAATCAGAGTTTGCTTTTTCTGTTAGACAAACAAAAATTTCTCGATTGTTTTGTTCGTTTCGTTCTCTTGTAACATAATTTTTTTCTTCTAGTATTTTTAAATGTCTAGTAACAGCAGAACGGTCTATTTTTAATTCTGATTGTATTTGAGATTGAAGACATTTACCGTTCTCTTTAAGAAAAAGCATTATTTCATATCTTGTTAGACTAAAACCTGTTTCTTTTTCAAAAAAAGAGGTTGTTTCTTGGTTTGAAACTTTAATTTTATAAAAAAGTCGACTTATTTCTCTTATTTCCACCTAGATTTTTCCTTCCCAATAAATTGAGGACTGTATTGAATGACTATTGACCAGTCCATCGTTGACTAAACAACTATAATATAGTTGTTTGAAATTGTAAACTATTTTTACTTTTTTGTTTGTGTCAAGTTTTTCTCGGTCGTCCTATTACTAGGCTAGTTTGGCGTTCTATTTTTGTACACCTATCTGCTACCGCACGGCTTTGCCGTTTGCTGGCCCATCTGTTTGGAGAACGTTCCAAAAAAATGGAACCTTCCCCAAACAGACAGGAATTATCGAAAACTTTTAATTAACTGCCCCATTGCTGAAGAATGAGGGGCATAAAACGGAATCGTCCCTTTCTTTGCCCCAACTGACTGACGCGTCTTTTGATGCATTAAAGACGATACACGAACGGTTTGTTTCACCTTACGTTGTTGTCTTGTACTTCTAGTTTGCTGGTGAAGATAAGCTTCACGTAACGTTTGATTTAAGATCCCTTGTTTCACTTTTACCATGGCTTCACAACCGACTTCGCTCCAATGCATTCCACGTTTTTTCATCCGATAAGAAATATGACGTTGATTCGATTCCATTGCGCCTAAACCTCTGGCATCCTTCGGTACTTGTTCTACTTTTTCTCGCCAATCAAAAATCCGATCCCAATTTCTTAAAAGATAAGTTCGAAAACTAGTCAGTTTTTCTACTGCTTGTGTTTCTTCTAAGGTACTTTCATAAGTGTCCAACCAGATCGTTAGGGCCTCTAAATCATGTTTTTTAAGCGCTTGATGAATGTTCTGTTTAAAGAGATTACTTTGTACACCAAAAGCACGGTTCAGGCCTTGAAAGATGTGATAAGCGTCTAATTGATTCAACACGGGATAATTCGACTGCGAAAAAGTTTCTTGGAATTTATCTGCGGTATAGCCTGGTCCACCATCGCTATTGGTAATGATTTGAGCGTGTTGTAACGCGTAATGAGTCGCTGTAAAAGCCTGTACTTCTGCCCAAAAACCAGCCGTCTTTTTAGTCGTCATAATGGCTTTAGGCTCCTTCAAGGAGACTCTCTTTCCATTTCTCTGCCAGCCTTCATAAACAATTGCATGATGAACCTCTAAACTTTTTTTCTTTGTTGTCCCACGGACAAATACACCATCTGCTTCGGCATAGAAATAATCGACTTTTTTTCCTTCTGGTAACGCTGCTGACTCTTCTAGCTCGATCACCATTTCTTCGTCTTCATGCGCTTGTGCTTCTCCCACTCGTTTAAGGAGGCTGCCTACTGTTTGATGGCTCATCGTTACTGCTGTCCACTCTTTCAGTGTTTCAGCGGTGTCCCGATAGGTACACTTACTGGCTAACTCTGCTACTTTGACTTCTACGAGTGGACTGTGACGTTGGTATTTTCGAATCCCCAACCACTCATCTAATGGATAATGATTTTGATTCTCTTGATCTGCCATTAAAGTACGACGGTAACGGACAGACCCAAAAATAAATTGGACTGTTTTCCAATCTTCTCGCTTTACTTTCCATCCTTCTTGTTGCTTTTGTTCCTTAATCGTTTGGTTTATGTGTATAAATATATCTCCTAATAATTCCGTAAATACTTCATACATATAAAGCTGAATAGATTCTTCTGTAGCAATTAAATCGCTTGATTCCTTTATTATTTTGTATAATTTTGATATAATGTTATCCATAAGAAGGCCTCTTCCATTTATGTATTTGCCGCGTAAGCATACATTTATGATAGAACGCCTTCTTTATTTTTGCTAGTAAAAAGATAATATCCTCTCGAGAACTATTTTACACGTACTACTTTTTTTCATTCTTTTACCTTATTTTTTATCTAAATAACGTCTAAATAAAAGTCAAAATATCAACAATAGCGTATCTAATGAAATAATTAGGAATAACAAGTGCTAATTATTTAGCAATAAATGGTAGAATAGAATCAATTACATGGCACTACTCTAATCAAGAGAGTAGAGTTTGGTAAATCTATGGCCAGTTTAAAGGAGGAATACTGTGAAGATTGTCATTATAGGAGGCTCGTTTGCTGGAATAACTGCCGCGCTAACAGCTCGTAAAAAATATAAAGAAGCTACAATTATTTTATTAGAGAAAGAAGAAAAAATTGGATTTATTCCCGGAACGCTTTATTCTTTATTAAATGGTGAGATAGATAGTTTAGAAGAGGGTTATTTTATTACAATAGAAGAGCTTGAACGATTAGCTATTCAAGTTCAGTTAAATGCAACAGTTGAAAGTATGGACACGGATAGTCAAAAAGTAACCTATACCATCCTTCATCAGCCAGTAACTATTTCTTACGATAAGCTAATTTTAGCGACAGGCTCCGTTCAAGATTCTTATCAAGTTAAAGGAATGGAATCCAATAAAATAGTAAAGTATAAAACAATTGAAAAAACAAGAGTGGCTTTAGAATTAGTGGAAAAAAATCAAGTCTTTACAATAGTTGGTGGCGGACAAATTGGACTTGAGATGGCAGACGCTTTGATTAATCAAAATAAGCACGTCCAGCTAATTGAAAGTATGAACGGACTAGTAGCGAAGTATTTTGATCAAGAAATGATAGCGCCGCTTTTAAAAGAAATGGAAAAACAAGGTGTAACGTTTTATTTTGATGAAACAGTAAAAGAAATTGAGGAAATAGAAGAAAAGTTAATTCTCAAGACACAAAACCATGTTATTGAAAGCGATTGCGCAGTATTTGGGTTAAGTGTAAAACCAAATATTCCCTATTTGGATCCTAAAGTTCGCCGTCATGAAGATGGTTCCATCCTTGTTGATAAGTACTTAAAGACCTCAATAGAACATGTTTTCGCAATAGGGGATACGATTCAAATGCAGTCAAGTTTATCAAATGAGACGTTCTATATTTCCTTAGTAAATAATGCTGTTCGAACAGGTATCGTTGTTGCGGATAATTTAGTGCATCCTCTAACACCTTTTATTGGGTCAGCTCGAACGATAGGAACGAAAGTTTTTGGCTATTATATTGCAAGTACAGGAATGACAGAAGCTGAAAGTATCTTTTTCGACCAAAAAATTGCAGTTAGCCATGTTTCACAACCAGTTTCTTTATTCAATAAGCAACAAACAATCAATGGCAAATTGATTTACAATGCTGTCTCAGGGAAAATATTAGGAGCACAATTCATTTCTAAAACGAATATTTTAGAAAAAATAAATACCTTGTCTCTGAGTATTCAAATGGGGATGACGGTAACAGAACTTGCTCAAAAAGATTATTTTTTTCATCCTGCATGGAGTACAGTATACGATATAACAAATCAACTTGGCTTAGTGAAAGATTAGGTAAAGCATATGAGAATAGAAGATTTTTTAGAAAAAAGAGAAGCGTTACAAATGGCTATCTTAAAAAAATTGATTCTTGAAGGAGGCAGGGTTTCTTATGAAGACCTGCGTAAAGACCTTAAGATAACTAAAGCCTCATTAGCAAATTATTTAGAAGAAATGAACAATTATTTAGAAGAATACCAAGGAAATTGTCAAGTTGATTCAGATGGGGCTTTTGTGGAGCTTTTCTTAACTAATCATTTCTCGATGATGACTGTTTATATAGATTATGTGAAGCGTTCATTGAAATATCAGTTGATTGATTATATTTTCAAACACCAAGAGTTTACGGTTATTAAGATTGTTAGCGATCTGTCTATTAGTGAATCTTCCTTATTTCGAAAGATAAAAGAACTCAACAGTTTACTCAAAGAATTTACTATCAAAATAAAGAATGGGCGAATTTATGGAGAAGAACTGCAAATCCGCTATTTTTATTTTCAAATCTACTGGTTTTTAACAACACATGAAGACTATCAAGAAGCACTATTAACCAATCAAAATCAAAGTTTAATTCATGGTTTTGAAAAAGAACTAGATATTAAATTAAATGATCTCAGTCGAAGACGGATTAGCTTATGGTTTATGATTAGTAAAAAAAGAGCAGCTGTTTCGAAAAAAAGCTATAAAAATATGGTTGAAAAGATGAAACCGTATAAAGAGGACCATTTAAACAAACAAGTTAGAAAACTTATCTTCCTTTATTTCAGCCGATATTCTATTGAAGTAGAAGAAGAAGAAAGTATGATTCATTTTATTTTCTTAACGACTCAATCAATCTTAGTAGAAAAAGATTTTATGGATTATGACCTGGTTCGTAGCCGTAGAACACCGACAGCTTTAGTGGACACACTCTTAAGAGAAACGATTCTATTGTATTATTTACCAACAAAACCCAGTATTGCCTTAGAAAGAAAAGTTACGTTCTATCTTTCACAAATTAATGGCACGTTGTATTTTTTCGAGGGAGCACTTGAACTGAATAACCCACAAGACTCTATAGCAAAAGAAAGTGAGATTTGGGGAAAAAATTTAGAAGCTTTGTCTGAACAGTTACTAAAGACAGCACTAGAAACAATCGACAAAAGAAGTCCCTCACTGAGCTCATTAGAAAGGCTGACGTTAGTAGAGTATTCAACCGTACTATCCATTGTTGATTTTACTATTTCAAAAGAATTATTAATTGGAATTGATTTAGATTTAATGGAAATGCACGCAGAAATGTTAATGCAAACACTGATGTTACATTTAAAAAATGTTAGTGGCATCACTGTTGAAAGGTATCGCGATCATCACACTTATGATTTAGTTATTACAACGAATCTATCTTCGCGCTTTTATACGAAAGCAACAGAAACGTATATTATTTCAGAACAGTTTTCGAAATTCGATTTAAATCAGATTAAAACTCGTATTAATGAATTAAAAATATAGTGTTCTAGTAAGTAGAACGAAATAGAATAGTCTCTTTTCAAAGTCCATTCAAAGAATAGTTGAATGGACTTTTTAATAGGAAAAGATGAAAAAAGTAGAATAAGAGAGCTTTTTTCAATAAATTTTTCTTTTTTTAATTGAGCTAATCACTTGATACGACAAGCTTATCAACGAAAACTTTCAAAAAAGTTAGAAAAAAGTAAAAAACTTGGGAGGATTTAAAGCAGAAAAAAGATTACTATAGGTTTATAGAAAGAATGCGCTTTCAAAAAATAGGAGGGTTTAAAATGACAGAAAAAAAATACATTATGTCGATTGACCAAGGAACAACAAGTTCAAGAGCGATTATTTACGATAAGAACGGAAGAAATGTAGGAAATTCTCAAAAAGAATTTACACAATTCTTTCCCAATGATGGTTGGGTAGAACACAGTGCAAATGAAATTTGGAATTCAGTTCAATCTGTTATTGCTGGAGCATTTATTGAATCAGGTATCCGACCAACTGAAATTGCAGGCATCGGGATTACCAACCAACGTGAAACAACTGTCGTTTGGGATAAAAAAACAGGATTACCTATCTATAATGCGATTGTTTGGCAATCTCGTCAATCTTCACCAATTGCGGATCAATTAAAAGAAGAGGGTTACGCAGATTTCTTCCACAAAAAAACCGGTTTAATTATTGATGCTTATTTTTCAGCAACGAAAGTACGTTGGATTTTAGATCATGTAGAAGGAGCACAAGAGCGAGCTGAAAAAGGCGAGTTACTCTTTGGGACAATTGATACGTGGTTAGTTTGGAAATTAACGGATGGTGGTTCGCACGTTACCGACTATTCAAATGCAAGTAGAACAATGATGTTTAATATTCATGATTTAGAGTGGGATCAAGAAATTTTAGATTTGATGAATATACCTAAAGTCATGCTACCAAAAGCTTGTTCAAACTCTGAAGTTTACGGAATGACACGTAGTTTCCATTTTTATGGAGCAGAAGTTCCTATCTCAGGAATGGCTGGAGACCAACAAGCTGCATTATTCGGTCAAATGGCTTTTGAACCAGGAATGGTTAAAAACACTTATGGTACAGGTTCATTTATTGTTATGAATACTGGTGAAACCCCTACTTTATCTAAGAATAACTTGTTAACAACAATTGGTTATGGAATCAACGGCAAAGTTTATTATGCCATTGAAGGAAGTGTTTTTGTAACAGGTTCTGCTATTCAATGGTTAAGAGATGGATTAGAAATCATCAAAAATGCTGGTGAAACAGAAAAAATTGCAATGGAGTCAACAAGTGATGATGAACTATTCGTAGTACCAGCCTTTACTGGTCTGGGAGCACCTTATTGGGATTCTAAAGCACGTGGCGCTATTTTCGGAATTACTCGTGGAACAACAAGAGCTGATTTTGTCAAAGCAACATTGCAATCGATTGCTTATCAAGTTAGAGATGTTATCGACACAATGAAAGAAGATACAGGCATTGATATTCCTTTATTAAAAGTTGATGGTGGCGCAGCTAACAATGATTATTTACTACAATTCCAAGCAGATATTTTGAATTCATCTGTTCAAAGACCGCGTGACTTAGAAACAACTGCTCTAGGTGCAGCTTTCTTAGCTGGATTAGCCGTTGGATTCTGGAAAGATTTAGATGAGTTGAAAGAGTTCTATGAAGCAGGGGAAGCTTTTGAACCATCAATGCCAGCAGAAAAACGTGAAGAGTTGTACAGCGGTTGGAAACAAGCTGTCGCTGCTACACAAGCTTTCAAACATACCTCAAAATAAGGTTAAGCCAAAGGAGGAAATGAACATTATGAGTTTTTCAAGTGAAACAAGAAAAAAAACAATTGAAGAAGTAAAAACGAATCAACTAGATGTTTTAATTATTGGAGGGGGAATTACCGGTGCTGGTGTCGCAATTCAAGCAAGTGCAGCAGGGATGAAAACTGCACTCATTGAGATGCAAGATTTTGCCGAAGGCACTTCTTCTCGATCAACAAAATTGGTTCATGGCGGTATTCGTTATTTAAAAACTTTTGATGTTGAAGTAGTCGCTGATACCGTAACAGAGCGTGCAGTTGTGCAAGGTATTGCACCGCATATCCCTAAACCAGCGCCTATGCTTTTACCAATCTACGATGAAGCAAATTCTACTTTCAATATGTTTTCTGTTAAAATTGCAATGGATTTATATGATCAACTTGCTAATGTTACAGGTAGCAAATATGCAAACTATACGCTAACGACTCAAGAAGTACTAGAAAGAGAGCCTTATTTGAGGAAAGATGGTTTACTCGGTGGGGGCGTTTATCTCGATTATAAAAATAACGATGCAAGATTAGTTATTGAAAACATCAAACAAGCAACAGCTGATGGTGGACATATGCTTAGTCGAGTAAAAGCAATTGGATTTATTTACAATCAAGATGGCCAAATAGCAGGTGTGAATGCTAAAGATCTAGTCACAAATGAGGTATTTGATATTAAAGCTAATCTTGTTATCAACACAGGTGGACCTTGGGTAGATCAAATTCGCCAATTGGATAAATCAAAAGAAGTTATTCCGCAAATGAGACCGACAAAAGGGATTCACTTAGTGATTAAAAGTAGTAGATTGCCTGTTCCTCAACCAACTTATTTAGATACTGGCAAAAATGATGGTCGTATGTTCTTTGTTGTTCCTAGAGAAGATAAAACGTACTTTGGAACAACGGACACAGACTACCAAGGCGATTATTTGAATCCAATGGTTGAAAAAGAAGATGTTGATTATCTATTAGAATGTGTCAACTACCGTTACCCAGAAGCTAATATTACACTAGTAGATGTCGAATCTAGCTGGGTTGGATTACGCCCATTGATTTCAACAAATGGTGGTTCAGACTATAACGGTGGCGATAACGGCAAGATTACAGACGATAGTTTTGCTAAAGTTGTTGATATTATTACAAAATACAGAGAAAAAACGGTTGATCGACTTGCAGTAGAAGAGGTTTTAAGCAGTTTAGAAAGTGAATTATCAGAAGGTGGCGATAATCCTTCAGCTGTTTCTCGTGGAAGTGACTTAACCCGTGAAGAAGATGGTTTAATTACACTATCTGGTGGAAAAATTACAGATTACCGTAAAATGGCAGAAGGTGCTCTAATTTTAATTCAAAAGCTATTGAAATCAGAATTTCAAAAAGAATACACATTAGTCGATTCTAAAACGTACCAAGTTTCAGGTGGGAAAATGGATCCACAAAAAGTGGAAGAAACGTTAGCTGAATTAGTTAAAGTGGGAATAGATAAAGGCTTAACAGAAAAAGAAGCTACTTATTTAGCTGATTTATATGGTACAAATGCGCCGTTAGTTTTCAGTAGAGCTAAAGAAATGAAAGCTTTCCCAGGATTAGGATTAGGCGAAAGTTTGAGTTTAGATTATGCCATGAATGAAGAGATGACGTTGACACCTGCTGACTTTTTAGCTCGTCGTACGAATCATATATTGTTTATGCGTGATAGCCTAGATGCTGTGAAAGAGCCGGTTATTGAAGCTATGGCGGATAGACTTAAGTGGACTCAAGAAGAAAAATCTAACTATATTGCTGAGTTAAACAAAGCCATTAACGACTCAGACTTAACTGAATTGAAAGAGGAGAGATAAAAATGAGTGGAGACACATTACAGATTTTCAGTGAGTTTTTGGGGACGTTAATTTTAGTTCTTTTAGGAGATGGAGTAGTTGCAGCAGTTAGCTTGAAAAAAAGTAAGGCAGAAGCTTCTGGTTGGATTGTTATTGCTTTAGGTTGGGGTGCAGCCGTAACGATTGCAGTTTATATTGCAGGGTTTATGGGACCAGCTCATATAAATCCTGCCGTAACTCTTGCAATGGCTATATCAGGTAACATTAGTTGGAGCTTAGTTGTACCGTTTATACTTGCTCAAGTAGCCGGTGGAGTAGTTGGAGCTGTTTTAGTTTGGTTGACATACATGGACCATTTTGCAGCAACAGAGGATAAGGGCGCTATTTTAGGAACATTCGCAACTGGACCAGCAATTAAAAATCATCCAGCTAATGTTATCACAGAAGTTATTGGCACAATTGTTTTAGTCTTAGGTTTATTGTCATTCTCTCAATACACATTTGCAGACGGAATGAATCCGATGATTGTAGGAATATTAATTGTATCAATCGGACTTTCACTGGGTGGAGCAACAGGGTATGCTATTAATCCCGCCCGTGATTTAGGACCAAGAATCGCTCACCAATTGTTACCAATGAAAAACAAAGGTAATTCTGACTGGGGTTACTCATGGGTTCCAATTGTAGGACCAATGATCGGCGCAGTTATAGGGGCATTACTTTTCTTAGTAATAACTTAAAATAGTAGAAAAAAAGGATTAAAAACTTTGTTATGAAGTTTTTAATCCTTTTTTAGTTTATCACTGTCCTTTTTTAAAGCAACAATCTAAATGATCATCGATGATTCCGACAGCTTGAAGATACGCATAAACGGTTATAGAACCTAGAAATTTGAATCCTTTTTTCTTTAAGTCAAGGCTAATGAAATCAGAAAGAACGGTTTTTGAGGGGATCTCTTCGCCTGTTTTATAATGATTCACGACTATTTTTTTATTTGTGAATTGCCAAATGTATTCATTGAAACGACCATATTCTTCTTGAATAGCTATAAAGGCAGTTGCATTGTTTATGACAGATTCAATTTTCTTTCGATAGCGTATAATGCCTTCATTTTTTAGCAATTCTACTATTTTTAATTCATCGTATTGAGCAATTAAGTTGTAATCAAATTGATCAAATGCTGTTCTGAAATTCTCTCTTTTCATTAAAATAGTTTGCCAACTTAAGCCTGATTGCATCGATTCTAAGAGTAAGAATTCAAAATGAATGTGGTCTTCGTGTACTGGAACGCCCCACTCTTTATCATGGTAGTCTTGTTGTAAATCATTTCCTTCGCACCAGTCGCATCTTTTCATTTCAATAGTCCTCCTTTATCTTTTATAAAAATCAAATCTAATTTAGTTTAACATACGCTACTTTGAGAAATACTTATTTAAATAGACAAGTTTAAAAAGAATACTCAGTCAGTTGTCTGTTATTAACTAGTTTTGGACAACTTAAGATAAGTAACAAGAGTAGCTGTCTATTTCTATATTAAAATAGACAAGTTGAGATAATTTTCTTAAAAAGTCGTCGATTTTATATAAATAAACGTTATTTTGAGAGTGAGTAATGAATAAGACTTTAGAAAGTAAGGGGTATTCCTTGCTTTTCTAGTCATTAGGAATAGACTTAGTTTGTAAGCGTTACAAAAAAACTGTTTACTAAAACTAGGAGGAATGAAAAAATGAAACTTAGTGATAAAGAAAATGGAAAGAAACCTTATGTAGTAGATATTGAAGAGGCTACAGTTGAAAACGATACGTATCGAACAACTATTTGGACAGGTGATAAATTACAAGTAACAGTGATGGCGATTCAACCAGATGATGATATTGGATTGGAAGTACATCACGGTATTGACCAATTTATTCGTATTGAAGAGGGCCATGGTTTATGTAAAATGGGGCCAACAGAAGATAATTTAAACTTTGAGCAAGAGGTTAAAGACGATGATGCCGTTTTTGTACCAGCTGATATGTGGCACAATATCATCAATACGGGTGATGTACCACTAAAATTGTATACGATTTACGCAGGGCCGGACCATGTTGCAGGTACAGTTCATGAGACACATGACGATGCACGCAACGATCCTAATGAACAAGACTGAGATAAACTAATAAGCAAATAGTACGGATAAAGTAAGGAATAAAAAAGAGGGATAAAAAAGAGGGATAAAAAAGAGGGATAAAAAGATAGTAGCCATGTATTTTAGTGGCTACTATCTTTTTTATTGATTAAACTAAGGCATATTAGAGATACAACTATTTCTAATACATCTACCTTATTGCTAATACGAAACAACTCATTATTTTTTCTCAATACCAATCATTCCAAAAGCTCCAGGGCCACCATGACTTGAGATAACAGCGCCTGCTGAAAACCAGAGTGGATCTTGATAACCTAATTTATTTAAAGTAGTTTCTCCAAGTTGTTTGTAAGCTTCGCTTAAACCAGCAGTTCCTCCGATAGTTAAAGTTTCTGGGTCGATAGAATAGTTTGTGACAAAATCTTTAAGCGCATTTTTTAAACAACGTTCGTAAGAACCACGGTATTTTTTAGAGGCAACTAAGTAACCATTTTCTAATACAATTGTTGGGTGAAGTCTCAAAAGAGATGCTCCAAGGTAAGCAACATTTGAAACTCTTCCTCCTGCTTTAAGGTAAAGAAGAGACTGTGGAAGAAAGACAAAACGTGTGCGTTCTCTGACTTCTTCTACAAAGGTTACAATTTCTTCGGGAGTGCTATCAGGATTAGCTTCAACAAATTTTGCCGTTGCCACAACCACAGCTGTTAGTCCTCCTGATACGTTTTTACTATCAATCACATGAATATTTCCTAATTCTCTTGCTGCAAGGACACAAGAATTGTATGAAACAGTTGTTACTGCAGAATAAGCAACGTGGATAATATGAGCTCCAGGATGTTCTTCAAAAATGCGTTCGAATACAGTAGTAAAGTCTTGTGGAGTGGAGCCAGATGTTTTTGGCAAAGTTCCTGTCTTATCGTAGAAGCGATAAACATCTTCAACATCAAAGCTGCCATCGTCGTAGGTTTCTGATCCCATAGTGACATGCATTGGAACAACGTAGATACCGTAACGTTCAACAAGCTGAGGAGAAATATCAGATCCGCTCTCAGTAGTAATAATATATTTTGTCATAGTGGCCTCCCTAACTCAATTATCTAACAAGTAGTTTCAATAATCATATCATATGTGGACGAAGATGTCGTGTAGTGGCTAAGTTTATCTTATGATCAATCATAATAGGAATGTACTTTCTTTCATTTCTTTTATTGCACGTTCTAACAGTGTACAGTCAAAAAAAGGAAAAAATGAGTTTAATCAAATATAACCGTATCATTTATTAGAGACCCAATATTTTTATAATGAAAAAATCACTATTTAGATTTTAGTTCTTCTAAACAGTGATTGATTGATTATTCATATAAGAAAAAAGTTCGCTGGATTCTTTGCTTTTTTATTAGTTAATTAATTCTGATAAAAACAATAACGTACTTTTTATTCCGTTTATCCGTTTTTTTTAGTTCTTATACGACAATTCCACGATACTTATATAAAACACTAGTCGCATATGGAGACAGTGGGATTGTAGAATAACGCATTCACTATTTTTAATATAGCTAGTGGCTGAATAAATTTTCGCCTTTAACAGCTGTTTACGAATTCGTCAAAAGGTATTAAAGAGGTAGAGCTTCTTCATAGGAACTAAAAATTACTCTTTCTCAATTCCTATGATTGCAAACGCTCCAGGCCCACCGTGACTAGAAATAACGGTACCTGCTGTAAACCACTGTGGATCTTGATAGCCATAGTTAGCTAAGGTCGCTTCACCAAGCTGTTTGTGAGCATCACTTAAACCGACTGTTCCTCCAATAGTAAGTGTTTCTGGATCAATATTAAAACCAGTCACAAAGTCTTTAATTGCATTCTTTAGACACCGCTCAAAAGAACCTCTGTATTTCTTGGAAGCAACTAGATAACCATCTTCTAAGATAATAGTTGGATGAAGTCTCAATAAAGATGCACCAAGAAAGGCTGCATTTGACACTCTTCCTCCAGCCCTCAAATAGAGAAGAGATTTTGGAAGAAAAAGGCAATGAGTTTTTTCTCTAATCTTTTCCACAAAGGCTATTATTTCTGCAGGAGTGATGGCGGAATTTGATTCAATCAATTTAGCCGTTGCCACAACAATAGCTGTAAGCCCACCAGATAAACTTTTACTATCGACAATATGGATGTTTTCTAGCTCTCTTGCTGTAATAATACACGAATTATAAGAAACAGTCGTGACAGCTGAATAAGCGATATGAATAATATGAGCATCAGGATGCTCATTAAAAACCTTCTCAAAAGCAGTAGTACAATCTTGCGGAGTGGTGCCTGATGTTTTCGGTAGTTTTCCCGTCTCGTGGTAAAAATCATATAAATCTTTCGCATCAAAATCGCCATCGTCGTACGTTTTCGAACCCATAGTAACATGCATAGGAATAACAACTATTCCATAGCGTTCAACGAGATGACGCGAAATATCCGATCCACTCTCAGTAGTAATAATATATTTTGTCATAATGCTCTCCCTAGCTTAAATTGATGAATAGATAATTTCGTTAATCATATCATATGTGGACAAAGATGTTGTATAGTAATCAAGTTTATTTTTTTAAAAGAGAATCAGTGAATCCTAGTTATAAATAGGATGAATAAGAGAGAGAAGGTAAGTAGAGTTTTCACTATAAAAATTCTATTTTCAAATCAGAGTATATTTTTAAACATTCATCTTTTGCCTGATTACTTTTTGGAAAATAGCCAAGTAAAAGGAATTAGTTAGCGAACTGGACTAATAAGCTAGGCTAACGAACAACTTGAAGACAACTAAACTCTCACTTGTCTATTCCAAATAGACAAGTGAAGTCTTTCTAGAGGTTAACTTGTCTGGTTAAAGAGTCAAGTTGGCTCATTAATCCTTTTAGTCATTAAAAAAAATCGTCATATCTATCTACTAGTAGATAGATATGACGATTTTTTAGGTTTTAAGCTTATTTAATTCCAGCTTCTAAAGCAACTTCAATCATTTCACCAAAACTTGTTTGACGTTCTTCGGCAGTTGTTTGCTCACCTGTGATTAAGTGATCACTAACCGTTAGGATGCTAAGAGCACGCACATGGAATTTAGAAGCTAGGTAATAGAGACCAGCTGTTTCCATATCTACACCAAACACATCTAGTTTCGTCATGCTATTCATTGTATCTTTTGTATCATGGTAGAATGTATCAGAAGAGAAAATATTCCCAACATGAACGTTCATGTCTTTTTCAATAGCAAGATCAGATGCACTACGGATTAAGTCATAGTTTCCGATTGGTGGAAAATAGATTGGCGCTAAGTCTTTATAGATAAGTGAAGAATCAGTTGCTGCAGCTTGAGCAATGATGACGTCACGGATATGTACGTCTTCTTGGATAGCGCCACAAGTTCCAACACGGATTAATGTTTTAACACCATAGTCGTTGATTAATTCATGGATATATAAGACTGCAGAAGGCATTCCCATTCCAGTACCTTGTACAGAAACTCTTCTACCTTTATACGTTCCTGTGTAGCCAAGCATATTTCTAACCGTATTGTAACAAACAGCATCTTCTAAAAACGTTTCAGCAATGTATTTTGCACGAAGCGGATCTCCTGGTAGTAAAACGATATCAGCAATTTGTCCTTCTTGTGCACTAATGTGAAAACTCATAATAAATTCCTCCTCTTATGTGGTTAATACCCATGATAAAGGATAAAAAGGATAAGCGTTATGAAAGCGTTATCTACAAAGGGGTAATCATGTTCACACTAACCGTGTTAGCTAGTTCATCGCCAGAAAGCGCTTTCTGGTTTAATATAAAGGCAAGGCAGCAGAAGGTTAATCAAAATGTGCATATTCTTCTAATTTATCCCTATTGAGAACGGTAATCGTTTTTGGCTGTAGTGAGAGGATATGTTCGTCTTGTAAATCTTTAAAAGCTTTGGAAACAGATTCACGTGTTACACCAATCATACTAGCAATCGTGCTTTGATTAATATTTTTTATCGTTAAATTGTTGGGTGTTTCGTTATTTTCAAGAAAATCCAATAATACACGACAAACACGAGTATGAACACTATAGAAGGTCAAATTTCTTATTTGTTTATTCAACGTTTCAAAACGCTGATGATGAATACGAAAGATATTTTCTAGTATTGTTTTATTTTTATAAATCAAGGCAATAAAATCAACCTGAGAAAGATGATAAATTTCGGCATCTTCAGTGACTTCAACAGAAGAGAGAGCAGGACTTTTGGAAAAAAGTTCAACTTCCCCTATCACTTCATGTTTTTTTACAAAGTCAAGGATGATTTCTTTATCTTCATATGTTCGATAAATTTTTAATGTACCGCTTTTTACAATATAGACTCGATCAATGGGGTCTTCTTCAAAAATAAGAATATGATTTTTTTTATATTTTCGAGCTGGGATGGAGTCTAGGATATCCGCAGTTTGCTTATCTGAGAGACCATCAAATAACTGAACACTTTTACTCATAGTTTCACCTCAACAAATCTTAATAGTAACAAGAGTGTACCATTAAAAAGAAAGGAATGATAATATGAAAAGTAAACGAATTCATTTGATTGTATTAGATTCAGTAGGAATTGGCGAAGCGCTTGATGCTGCAGCTTTCAATGATACAGGCTCACACACGCTAGGGCATATTGCTGAATCAATGGAATTAACGTTACCAAATCTAGCAAAAATGGGATTAGGCAATATTGAAGACTTGAAAGGTATTGAAAAAATAACGACAAGTGAAGCTTACTGGACAAAATTAGCTGAAAAAAGTGTCGGGAAAGATACGATGACAGGACATTGGGAAATAGCTGGTTTACAAATTGATACACCCTTTAGAGTTTTTCCAAATGGCTTCCCTGATGAGTTGCTAGAAAAGATTACAGCCTATTCAGGAAGAAAAATTATTGGCAATAAACCAGCATCTGGAACGGGTATTTTAGACGAACTTGGTGAAGAACAAATGAAGACGGGTGCTTTAATCGTTTACACATCAGCAGATCCTGTTCTTCAAATTGCAGCTCATGAAGGAATCATTCCACTAGAAGAGTTATACGACATTTGCGCATATGTTCGAGAAATTACGAAAGACGATCCTTACATGATAGGAAGAATTATTGCTCGTCCTTATCTTGGAGAACCTGGTTCGTTTAAACGTACAGCTAATCGCCATGATTACGCGCTCAGTCCATTTGGGTCTACGGTATTAGATAGTTTAAAAGATAACGGCAAAGACGTTATTGCAGTCGGTAAGATTAGTGATATTTTTAATGGACACGGTATTACACAAGCTGTTCGAACAAAAAGCAATATGGACGGTGTAGATCAATTATTGAAAGTAATGGAACAACCTTTTGAAGGGTTATCTTTTACAAACTTAGTTGATTTTGATGCTCTTTATGGCCATCGCAGAGATACAAAAGGATATGGCGAAGCATTGATGGATTTTGATAAACGCTTACCAGAAATTTTGGAAAGATTAAAAGAAGATGACTTGTTACTGATTACAGCAGATCACGGCAATGACCCAACTGCTCCAGGAACAGACCATACCAGAGAGTACGTTCCGTTATTAGCTTATTCAAAACAATTCAAACAGCCACAAGAATTAAAAACAGCTAAACACTTTGCAGATATTGGCGCAACGATTGCAGCCAACTTTGATTTATCAGCAATTGAAAATGGTGAAAGTTTCTTAGCAGAATTAAAATAAAGAATAAAAAAATTAAAATAAAACAAATAAACTACAGGAGTGATATAAATGAAAAAATCAACTATCAAAACTATTGGGTTCGCTTTACTTTCAATGACAGTGTTAGCAGCTTGCGGAAATGACGATGCAGCAACAGAAGGCAGCGACAAAGGCGATAAAAAAGACTTTACATTAGGTATGGTAACAGACTTAGGAAGCGTAAATGATAAATCCTTTAACCAAAGTGCTTGGGAAGGTTTACAAAAATTAGAAAAAGATAAAGGATTCGAAGTGAAATACCTTGAGCCTAAAGCAGACTCAGAAGTAGAGCCAAGTTTATTGCAATTTGTTAACAGTAAAACAGACTTAACATGGGCAACTTCATCAACATTAGCTGATGCTGTAACAACTATTGCTGGCAATAACCCAGATGCTAAATTAGGGATTGTGGATGCAGAAGTAGAAGGAATTGAGAACGTCGTTTCTGTTTCATTTAAAGAAAATGAAGGAGCATTCTTAGCAGGTGTTGTTGCTGCTAGCATGACTGAGACGGACAAAATTGGTTTTGTTGGTGGAATGGAAATCCCAGTTATCCAACGCTTCCATGCAGGATTTGAAGCAGGAGTTAAAGCAGTTAATCCAGATGCACAAGTTGTTGTGAACTACGTAGGTGTCTTTAACCGTGTTGACATGGGTAAATCAGCTGCTTCAACAATGTATAACGATGGCGTAGATATTATTTTCCACGCTGCAGGCGGAACTGGAAATGGTGTCTTCAATGAAGCACAAGAACGTTTTGACAATGGTGAAAAAGTTTGGGTTATCGGCGTAGATAAAGACCAATCATTAGAATTTGGCGATGATATTACATTAACTTCAATGATGAAAAATGTAGACAATGCTGTTTATGAAATTTCTGAAAAAACAGCAGATGGAAACTTCCCAGGTGGAGAAGTTGTTCGTTTAGGCTTAGCTGAAGACGGTGTTGGTCTTGCAACAACATCAGATAAAAATGTACCAAAAGACATATTAGACCTTGTAGAAGACTACAAAGCAAAAATCATTTCTGGAGATGTTACAGTTCCTGAAAAACCATAAAGGAGAGTCATACTATGGAACAAAAACGAGTTGAAAAAGTATTAGAATTAAAACATATTACAAAAAAATTCGGAAATTTTGTTGCTAATGATGACGTTTCGTTGACAGTAAGACGTGGAGAAATCCACGCCTTACTCGGCGAAAATGGCGCAGGGAAATCGACTTTAATGAATGTTGTTTTTGGCATGTATCAACCTGAAGAAGGCAGTATTTCTGTTTACGAAAATGAAACAAAAATTGAAAATCCAAACCATGCGATTCATTTAGGCATCGGGATGGTTCATCAACATTTCAAATTAATTGAAAACTTTACTGTGACAGAAAATATCATTATTGGTATGGAACCAAAGGATGGTATCCGCTTAAACATGAAAGCAGCGGTTAAAGAAGTTCAAAATATTTCCGAAAAATATGGTTTAAAAGTAGACCCAAATAGTAAAATTGAAGATTTACCAGTAGGGATGCAGCAAAAAGTTGAAATTTTGAAATGTTTGTATCGTGGAGCGAATTTGCTGATTTTTGATGAGCCGACAGCGGTATTAACACCAGATGAAATTGGTGAATTATTGCAAGTAATGCAAAAATTAGTAGCAGAAGGCAAATCCATTATTTTAATCACACATAAGTTGAATGAGATTATGAAAGTAGCAGATAAATGTACCATTATTCGTAAAGGGAAATACATTGCTACGGTTGATATAAAGGATTCCAATAAAGAAGAACTTGCAGAGATGATGATAGGTAAAAATATTTCACGCGAAATTGATAAAGAAGCCTATAATCCTAAGCAAAATGTATTAGAAATCAAAAATCTAACGATGTTAAGTTCAAGTAAAAAGAAAGTCTTAAATAACATTAATTTAACCGTTGCCGCCGGTGAAATCGTTGGGATTGCTGGTGTAGATGGAAACGGGCAGATGGAATTAGCAGAAGCTATTATAAAAATGCGTGATTTTGAAGAAGGCGATATCCTAATTAACGGTGTATCTCAAAAAGATAAATCGACTCGTGAGATCTATGAGTCCGGAGTTAGTTATGTGCCAGCAGATAGACACAAGCATGGTTTAGTATTAGAGAATGATATTGCAGAAAATTTAATCTTAATTGAATATTACAAAGAAAAATACAACCAAGGAATTAAATTAAATAAAGCGTTAATGTATGAAGAAGCAAGAGCAGCGATGAAGAATTATGATGTTCGTGCTGAAAACGAGTATACAATTGTACGCGGTATGTCTGGTGGAAACCAGCAAAAAGTTATTTTATCAAGAGAAATCAGTCGCGATCCAGAACTTTTAATCATTGTCCAACCAACAAGAGGACTAGATATTGGGGCTATTGATTTTATTCATCGTCAAGTTGTTCGTTTACGAGACAAAGGTGTTGCAGTGTTGCTTATTTCTTTTGAGTTAGAAGAAATATTAACGTTATCAGATAGAATTGACATTATTTTTGATGGCCAAATCGTTGGACAAACAAAACCAACTGAAACAAATGATAGAGAATTAGGTCTAATGATGGCTGGTAAAGGATCGGGTGATGAATAAGACTATGGAAAAAATAAGAAAAAATTTGAAGAGTAGTCAAGCTACTATACCGTTAGTCGCTATTCTCATTGCGCTTTTTATTGGAGCAATCGTCATGTTAATTGGTGGATATAATCCAATAGTAGCTTATGAATCATTAGTCTTAAAGATATTTGGTTCAGTTTATGATATGGGTGAAACGGTTCGTGCGATTATTCCGCTTATTTTAAGTGGATTTGCAGTCGCAGTAGCTAGTAAAGCGGGTATTTTTAACATCGGGGTTGATGGACAAATTATTATGGGAGCCGTTAGTTCTCTTTTAGTTGGTACGTTAATTGATTTACCTCCTATTATACATGGCATTGTTGCTATCGTAGTCGGTATAATAGCTGGAGGTTTATGGGGAGTTCTGATTGCTAGTCTTAAGACTAAATTTGGAATTAATGAGGTTATTAGTTCAATTATGTTGAACTATATTGCATTGTATCTGAGTCATATGTTAATTAAGAGTTTTGCAGCACAAGAAGGGACAGCACGTTCTTCTTTGATTAAAGAGTCTGCGAGCATTGGGTTTCCTTCACTAAATACATTATTTGGTGGTGCACGTATTCACTGGGGCTTTATAATCATTCCGTTTGTTGTCTTTGCATTCTATTATTTCTTCGAAAAGACACGGTGGGGTTATGAAACCAAAACAGTTGGATTAAATCCTGATGCAGCAAATTATTCAGGTATGAAGGTAAATGGAATTTTAATTCGGACAATGTTTATCTCTGGTGCACTGGGTGGTCTGATTGGTGCGTTAGATACACTAGGTGTTTATGGTTATGTGGCTATTGTATCCTCTACAAGTGGTATTGGATTTGATGGAATTGCGATTGCTCTATTAGGTGGCAATTCAACATTAGGAACAACCTTATCAGGTATCTTAATCGGAGCATTAGATTATGGTTCACAAGGAATGCAATTTGGTGCAGGAGTACCAAGTGAAATTATCGGAATCGTTATTTCACTCATTATCTTCTTTGTAGCAGCTCCTGGAATCGTTAAAGCGTTATTACCTAAAAAAAAGGCGCCTAAAAAGGAGGTAGAGTAAAATGACGGCTAATATTATAAGTGGAAGTTTGATTTTTGCAGCAGCCTTACTATTTGGTGGCTTAGGCGGTATGCTGAGTGAAAGAGCAGGCGTAATCAACTTAGGAATTGAAGGTTTCATGGTTTCTGGAGCATTCTTTTCAGCAGTTGGAGCGTACTATGCTGAATCAGCTGGGCTGGGAGGATTGAGTCCTTTCATTGGTCTGCTAACAGCATTTATCTGTACGGCAATTTTTTCAGGGATGCATGCTTTAGCAACGCTGAAAT